>JAEDNW010000048.1:0-15260 GCA_016302315.1 Lentisphaeria bacterium | reverse complement strand
CATGGAGTCCTGGATGTTCTCCCCGATGAGCAAGTAGTTTCCGTCGTAGAAGTTCCGGACATGGAGGAGAATCGGCATTTCCCCGTGGTGCAGAAGGTGGAAGCCTTCCTTGGGGGGCGCTCCTGAGAAGAGGGAGGTGAAGGTGTTCAGGAAGCGGGGATGGAAGGCGGAGCGGGCCCCCACGTCTCCGTCCTGCCCCACCAGCAGAAAGAAGAGCTTGTTGACGCCCTGGCCGTAGGATTCCTCGTTGAATTCCCGGTCCATGTATTCCAGGGCGGTGGCGGGATCGCTGGGGGAGAGGGAGACAAGCTTCTGGGAAAACTCGTCGTAGAGGGCCAGGGTGGGGCGTCCCTGCAGCAGGACCGCCAGATAGAGTTCGCCGGTGCCTTCCACCCGGTAGGCCATCAGGGGAACCAGGGGAGGGCTGTGGTGCTGCAGCGCCTGGCGGCAGGTCAGGGGGAGTTCCTGGAGGGGATACAGGCTGCCTCCCGCCGGCTCCTCCCGCTGGCAGACATATTCAAAGAGGAATTCGCCGCTGAAGTTCAGCAGCCGTTTCCGGGCGGAGGCCAGGAGGAAGTGCCGCTGGGAGAGATAGGCCAGCAGCATGGCGCAGACCATGGTGAGGGCGGCGCCGATGAGAAGGTAGCGGGCGGCCTGGAGCTTCAGGGTCCCCCGCCAGGGAAGCCGCTCAAGAATCTTCCAGGACATAGCCGAATCCCCGTATGGTTTTCAGAAGCCGAGGCTGGAAATTCTTGTCGATCTTGTCCCGCAGGTGGCAGATCCGGGAGTCCACCACATTGGTGTGGGGATCGAAATTGTATTCCCAGACATGTTCCATGATGGTGGTGCGGGAGACGACCCTTCCCCGGTTGCGCATCAGGAATTCCAGGAGCTGGAATTCCAGGGGCTGGAGGAGGATGCGTACATCATCCCGGTAGACCTTTCGTCCGATGAGATCCATGCGGAGGTTGGCCACCCTGAGTTCCGTGGGGGCGGGGGCGGCGGTGGCCCGGCGGAGCTGGGCAGCGGCTCTGGCCAATAACTCTGTCAGGGAGAAGGGTTTGGTCTGATAATCATCCGCTCCGCATTCCAGGCCCCGGATCTTGTTCTCCTCCTCGTTCCGGGCGCTGAGCATGATAATGGGGAAGGTGCGTTCCGCCTTGCGGAGCTGGCGCACCACCTGGAAGCCGTCCAGGCCCGGCAGCATCACATCCACGATGGCCAGGTCGAAGGTGTTGGCCAAGGCCAGGGAGAGGCCGTCGTTGCCGTTGTAGGCGGTGCACACCGTGTAGCCTGCCGCCTCGAAGCCGGTCTTCATAAAGTCCACGGTGGTTCTGTCATCGTCAATCAGGAGGACGCGCATAGGGTGGCAAAGGGGGGGGATTGGGTGGTTTGGGATAATATATTGACGGCCTGTTCCCCGTTGCGGAGACGGCGGAACCGCGGCCATTGTCTTCCCCTTGCGGTTTCCTTATTTTTTGGTTATCTTTCCCTTCCATGCCCCAGGAGGCTTCTCCATCTTCCCCCTCCCGCAACCGCACCCTGACCGTGTCCCCGGAAGAGTGTGCCCGCTACGCCCGGCAGCTGCTCCGGCCCCAGGGGCCTCTGACGGTCCCTGAGGTGGAAAACCGGATCCTCCTGGGGAATACCCTCGCCCTCCTGGATCTCCTGCCTGATGCCTTCGTGGATCTCCTGATCTTGGATCCCCCCTACAATCTCTCCATGGAGTTCGGAGGAGTCCGCTTCGGAAGCCGCTCGGACCAGGCATATCTGGACTACCTGGAATCCTGGTTCCCGCGGATGCTGCGGCTCCTGAAACCCCATGCATCCGTCTATCTCTGCGGGGACTGGCGCACCTCCCTGGCGGATGTTACCGTCATGAGCCGATATCTCCATCTCCAGAACCGGATCACCTGGCAGCGGGAGAAGGGCCGTGGCGCCGCCGCCAATTGGAAAAATGGATGCGAGGATATTTGGTTTGGCACCGTGGATAAGGAATATGTATTTCAGTTGCAGGAGGTTATGGTTCGCAGAAAGGTTCTCGCCCCCTATCGGGAGAAGAAGGAGGGACGCCCCCGGGATTGGTGGGAGGGAACGGATGGGGAAAAATACCGGATGACCTGCCCCTCCAATTTCTGGGATGACCTCACCGTCCCCTTCTGGGCCATGGAGGAGAATACGCCCCATCCCACCCAGAAGCCGGAGAAATTGCTGGCGAAACTGATTCTGGCCAGTTCCCGTCCCGGGGACATGGTCCTGGATCCCTTCCTGGGAAGCGGCACCACGGCGGTGGTGGCCCGGAAACTGCAGCGCCGGTTTGCGGCCATGGAACAGTGCGAAGAATACTGCTGCTGGGCCATGAAGCGCCTGGAGCGGGCGGAAACCGATCCCCGGATCCAGGGCTACGAGGAGGGCGTCTTCTGGGAACGCCACAGCACGCCGCGTCCCCGTGCGCCCAAAGCCCGCCCCTGGGAATCCGGCGGCGGGGAATAGGAATTTTGAGGGGGTGGACAGCCTGGGAGTTCAGGGGCGGAAGGAGGGGTGTCCCTAGGGGAAGACAGTATATTAGGGACATGGGCTATCCAGTGAATCACATTGTGGACTATATCGGGAATGGGGAACTCTGCCTGGGCGTTGTGGTGAAGGACCAGGGGGAGCGCGTACAGGTGCAGGGACCCACCAAGCAGGTGGCGAAGGTCACCCTGAAACAGGTGGTGGCCGACTATGGTCGCTGTCCCACCAACAATCCATTGCCGGCCCTGACGGCCTTGCAGAACGAAATCAATGCCATTCAGGCGGAGATTGACACCGCATTTCTTTGGGAGAATCTGGTGGAGTCGGCGCCGGAGAGCCGTCCGCTTTCCGCCCAGGCGGAGGAGTATTTTGGGGCGTCCCCTTCCTTGCGGCAGTGTTCGGCTCTGGGGCGTGCCCTAATGGCGGATTCCCAGCGTTTCCGTTACGATGGGACCGGGTTTGCCCCCAATTCCGCCCAGGAGATTGCCCGGCTGGAGGAGTTGCGGCGCCAGCGGGCGGAGAAGGCCGCTCTGCGGGAGCGCACCCGGCAGTGGCTGGCCCAGGCCATCGGTGCCGAGGAGGCGGAATGTCTTCGGAATCCCCTGTCTGTGCCGGAGGAGATGGAGGGGTTCCTGGGCCAGTGCATCGATTATCTTCTCCGGGGGCTGAATGCCCCTGCGGTAAATCTTCTGGCCACGGCGGGAAGCCGCCTTTCCCCCCGGGAACTGGCCCTCTCCCTGCTGCGGAAAACCCATCGCATGCCCAAGGATGCCGACGAGTTCCTCCTGGCCAATGGCATCCATGCCGGATTCTCCCAGGATGTGCTGGCGGCGGCGGATGCCCTGAAACCCTATGAGAATTCCCCCCAGCGGGAGACGCTCCAGGGCATGGAAATCTTCTCCATCGATGACCAGTGGACCCGGGAGATTGACGACGCCTTGTCTCTCCAGCGTCTGCCCGACGGCAATTTCCTGGTGGGCATCCATCTGGCCAATCCCTCCTCCTTCGTAAAGAAGGGGGATCTGCTGGACCAGGCGGCGGTGGATCGCCCCCTCTCCCTGTATCTGCCCACCACCACCGTGACGATGTTCCCGGAACGCCTGGGCTGCGATCTGGCCAGTCTGAACCAGGGAGAGCTCCGGCCCGCCTTCAGTGTCCTGGTCACCCTAGATGCCCAGGGGGAAATCCTGGACTGGCGTATCGCCCCCACCCAGCTTGCCATCACCCGTCGTCTCACCTATGTCCAGGCGGATGATTTGCTGGTCTGGGGAGGGGAGGATCCCCTAAGCCAGGATATGGCGGTGCTGCGGCGTCTGGCGGAGTGCCGCCGCCGTTTCCGGGAGGAGTGCGGAGCCATTCAGCTGAACCGCCCCGAGCTGAAACTGCATGTCCAGGACGGGGAGATTACCGCAGAGTGGGATGACCAGGATACCCCCAGCCATGAACTGGTCAGCGAATTTATGGTGCTGGCCAATCATCTGGCCGCCCGCTATGCCCTGCGGAACGATGTCCCTATCCTCTATCGCTGCCAGGAACTCCCTGCCGCCGATGCCCGTTCCGTGCGGGTCTACGACCCGGTGGAATTCGATCAGCAGGTGCGGAAGATGAAACGCACCCGGCTCTCCACCTACCCCGAAGGCCATGGCGGCCTGGGCCTGGATCTCTATACCCAGATCTCCTCCCCCCTGCGCCGCTACGCCGATATGGTCATCCAGCGGCAGCTCTGCGCCCATCTGGCGGGGGAACCCCTCCCCTATACCCAGACGGAACTCTTTGGCGTGCTGGATAATGTGGATCGCACGGCTTCCGGAAACCGGGCGCTGGAACGGGAGGCCCGGGGATACTGGACCATGGAGTTGCTGCGGCGCCAGGAGTCAGCCAGGACCTATCCGGCCATCGTGGTGCGGGTGGAAGGGCGCCTGGTGCTGGCGGAGCTGTCGGAGTATCTGGTGCGGGGTGTCCTCATGACCCGGGATACGCCTCTTCTGGGAGAGCGTCTGACGGTGCGCATTCAGGAGGTGAAGCCCAAACTGAACCGCCTGGTGCTGGAACCCGCATAATTCCCTTCTCTGCCTCTCGGAGCCTTCCTCCCTCGCTCCCGGAAAAACGGGAAATCCGGGGGGGGCGTATCCTTTCCTTGCTTCTTCATCCCAATATCCTGTTTTCCCATGCGCATTCTTTTTCTTGGTGACATTGTGGGCCATGATGGCCGTCAGGCAGTCCAGGAACTTTCCCCGGTGCTTCAGAGGGAATACGGCTGCGATTTCTGCATTGCCAACGGGGAGAATATGGCTGGCGGCAACGGCATGACCAAGGCGCTGCTGGGTGAATTCTCCCCGGCACAGGTGGATGTCTTCACCTCCGGGGACCATACCTGGGATCAGCGGGATTTTCCCAGGCAGATTGACAGTCTGGACAATGTGCTGCGCCCCGCCAATTTCCATCCCTGCCAGCCGGGCCGGGGATGGGGGATCTTTACCGCCCGCAACGGGAAAAAGGTGGGGGTGGTGAATCTCCTGGGCCAGGTCTTCATGAAACTCCATGTCTCCTCCCCCTTCGACACCGTGGATCAGGCCCTCCGGGAAATCCGCCGGGAAACCCCCATTGTCATTGTGGATTTCCACGGGGAGGCTACCAGCGAAAAGCAGGCCATGGGCTTCTATTTGGATGGACGGGTCAGCGCCGTCCTGGGCACCCACACCCACGTCCCCACCGCCGATTCCCGGATCCTTCCCGGGGGAACGGCCTTCCAATGCGATGTGGGAATGGCCGGAAGCCAGGAAAGCGTCCTGGGACGGGACACCGCCGCCGTGATCGAAAATTTCCGCACGGGCTTGCCCATGCGCTTCTCGGTGGCCGAGGGCAATACTGTCCTCATGGGCACCGTGGTCACCGTGGAGGAGGAAACGGGCCGGGCCACGGAAATCCAGCGTATCCTGCGCCCCTGGGCGCCCGCACAAAAGGGCTGAGGCCTCTGCCTCTTCCTCCTCTATGGCCTCTGCCCCTTCCCAAGGCTCCCTTCTCCTTCAGCCTCTGGCCAGCCCCCTCCCTCTGCTGGTGGCCCCCGAACTTTTCCGGCGGCTCCGGGCCTTGCCGGACCACGAGAGCCGCAGGGCCTTCTTGCAGCAGGAAGGGGAGAAGAGTGCCTCGCCTTTCTTTCCCCGGGGAGAGCAGGGAGGGGATTTCCTGTATCGGCGCAGCAGGGGCATCCGTTTCCAGTGGCAGGCCCCGGAGAGCCTTCCCGGCCCCTATCAGGTGGAGTTGTCGGAGGAGGCGGATTTCCAGCACTTCCGGATCTTCCGGGCCAGCAAGATCTGGGCGCAGTGGCGCTGGGAATCCTTTGTGGAGGTGAAGGAATACGAGGCCAATCTCAAAATCGGCACCCCATACTATTGGCGGGTGAGGGCCCTCTCCTTGCCTCCCGTCTCGGCGCCGGAAACCCTTTCCCAGGTCTCCACCTTCGTGACGGAAGATCTTCCCCCCAGAATCATCAGCCGGGAAAAACTCTTCGCCTGCGACGGCCGGGTGGCCAATTCCCGGGATGTGGGAGGATGGCGCACCAGGGAGGGACGCCGTGTCCGCCAGGGCCTTGCCTACCGCATGGAGGCCTTTGACGAACCCAGCCCGGATACGGTCCACCCGGGACGTAACCGCCTGGGCCTGGCAGACCGGGAGTTTTTCCTGGAGACCCTGGGAATCCGCACCGATCTGGATCTGCGGACCCAGGAGGAGGTCGGCCAGGCGGGCGTCTCTCCGCTGGGGCCTCAAGTCCACTTCTACAATCTTCCGGTGGAAGGGTATGAGGTGGCCTTTACCCCGGAACAACGGAAGGCCACAGGCGCCGTTTTCCATCTTCTGGCTAATCCCCAGGTCTATCCCCTGGTATTTCATTGCCTGGGAGGCGCAGACCGCACCGGAATGGTCGCCTTCCTCCTCAACGGACTCCTGGGAGTGCCGGAAAACGATCTTTGCCTGGATTGGGAGATCACCTTCCTGCCCCATCTCCCCTGCGAAGAGTATCATTGCACCTTCCGATGCTGCCAGCTCATCTTGCAGGCGTTGAAGGCCTATGGAAAACCGGAAGATCCCCTGGACCGGAAAATCCAGAGCTTCCTCCAAACCTGCGGCGTGACACCCCAGAAATGCCAAAGCATCAAGGATATTTTCCTGGAGTAGGGGGATTGTGCCGGGACCCGGGGGAGGAAGCGCCCCCAAAATGTCCCGGAGAATATTCTTTGCCCCCCGGTTTCCCGCTGCGCTTCACCCCTGGGATGAAGACCGGGATTTTTCCGGCCGGGAATCCCCGGGGGGATGGGGAGGATAGACCAGGGTGGCCTGCATATGTTGCCTCAGGATATGGAGATGGCCGGGGAGGAATGTCTGCAGGAAGAAGTGGAGTTTGGCCAGTTTCCAGAAGAGGAGAAGGAAATCCAGTTCCTTTTCCTGGGCAGAGGTGAAGGAGGGAACCGTTGTCTTGGGGGGAAGGGTTTCCAGGAGATGTTCCGCTTTGGCCTGCCGAAGCGCCCTCTGAATTTTCCCGGGCCAGGGACGATGGATCCCCTTGGCCCAATATTGGCAGCTCCGGGGCGTGGTTTTCAGGAGCCTTGCCTGGAGAGAACGGGGGAGATGAAGATGCAGGCGGATGGCCTCGGAGATGGGGATCCTTTCGTGCTTTTGGGGGAAGGGATCCCCTGGGGAGGAGGAGGAAAATGGCTCTTGAAACTCCAGAGGGATCTGCGTCACCGTGGTGTGTCCTTCGCGCCAGGGGAGGAAATCGGGAAAAAAAGAACCCCTGCCAGGAGGACTGGTCCCATGCTTTCGCATGGTGGACGAGCCCCGTGGCAGGGGAGGGATGTCAGAGGCAAAGAGCCTCTTGGCGATTCTGGTTAGCCGGCGAAGATCCCGTGGATGTCCTTGCCGAATTCGCCGTCGGCTGTCTGGACACGCACCACCAGACCTTCTTCCCGGATGTCGAAGGATTCCAGCAGGGTGATGGCCTCGCCGCGGGTGGCGGCCTTGAAGCGGTACACGCGGTTGATTTCGCCGGTGTCCATCCGCACATCTTCGGCACCCAGGCTCTCCACGTGGAGACCCATGCTCTTCAGCTTGTTCATGTCAGGGGCAAGCATGCTGACGTGGGGCTCGGAGGAGACCTTGAAGTAGTTGGCGAAGGGGAGTTCGGGCCAGGTCATGGAGGCCTCCCGCCACCGGGCGTAGTTCAGAGTGGTGCTGCCGATGAAGGCCACAGCCCCGTTCTGATGCTCGTAGCACCCGTAGCGCAGATCGTCCCGCTTGCTGATGATGTTCCCCAGTTCGTCGGTGCTGATGTAGGAGAGCCGGAGGAGGGCTTCCCTGGCGCTTTCCATGCTGGGGAAGAGGTAGGACACGTATTTGAAGTGGTCCGGATCCGCGGCGGCGGCATCCCAGAACTCCTGCTGGAGTTTTCCCTTGCCCTCATAGAACTTGGAGACATCCAGCTCGTCCTCGCCCTTGCGGTAGTTGAGCCACCATCCAATGCCCAGGCAGAGCAGAACGATGACCACGCCACCGATGGCGTAGACGGTGAAGGAGATTCCCTGGTCTTCCAGTTCCGCCTCCCGCTCCTGGGCCTGGCGCACCCGGCGTTCCGCCTCCCGCTGGCGGCGAAGCTCGTTCTGACGGGCCTCCTCTTTGGCCCGCTCCGCCATCAGCTCCGCCTCCTGCTCACGCTGGGCCCGCAGTTCCGCCCGGCGACGCTCCGCCTCCGCATTCTGGCGGATCACCTTCTCCGCCGAGGGGAAATGGCTGGAGGGAGCCACGGCCACGCTGTGGGAAGTCATGAAGCCCTGGGACTCCACGGCCTCCCGCTGTCTGGCCTGATCCCGGCTCCGGGCCTTGCTGCTGGCCTGGTAGAGCTGCTCGGCCAGCAGGGTGGCGCATTCCTCCACCAGCTCCTCCGGGGCGAACCAGCGCTCCTGGAAGAAGGTGTAGCCACGCTTCTCGTTCTCCAGGAAATCCTCCTCGTGCTGCCGGCGGGCGTATTCCCGCTTCCGGTCCGCATCCTCCAGGAACTGGGCCCGGCCAACGGCACTCTCCCGGGCATAGTCCTCCTGCCACTGACGGCGATACCGGGCATTGGTGGCCGGGTCGAATTTGGCAATCTCACCCTCGGGACCGTCGTTGCCGGGAATCCCCGCCATGTCCGCCAGGTTGTAGGAGTTGCTGCCGATGAAGACCTTGCCGCCGCTGGTGCCCCCGTAGGGACCCTTCACATTCACCGTCTTCTTGGGGTTGGTGCGGACATTGATGGAGACCCGCTCCCCCTTGGTATACAGGGGGAAGAGCTTCTCGGATTGCCGGACCAGGGCGTCGTGGGTGTATTCCGGATATTTCGCCAGGGCGTCCTGGGTCAGTTTCTCCTGGATCTTCCGGATGGTGACATCCTCGGAGATGTAAGCCTCCTTCCCGCCAGAGGCCAGGACGGCCTCGCTGGCCAGAAAATCCGCCTGGACTGCCTGGGCCAGGGCCTCTGCCGTCGCCTTTTCGCCCAACTGTCCGGCCTTCTCCTGCAGCATCTGGTTCAGCCGCTGCACCCGGGCGGGGGAGAGGGCGCTTTCGGGGATGAGGGAGAGCTCCTGGGCGCAAAGGGTGGAGACGCACCCGAGAATGGCCGTGAGGAGGGCGAAACGGAAGATTTTTAGCATAAAAGGTGGCGGTGGGTGGGGGTGAGGCGTCGTCAAAAAGGAGGGGGGAGGGCAAGGGGGGACCCGTCGCCTCTCTCGGGCATTTCCTATAGTTTAGGAAAAATAATCAAAAAATCACTCTCTGTACAGGAAAAAAAGGGGATTTTGAGCAAAAAAATCCAATTTTCCGGGGGTGTGGGATTATCCGAGACAGATTTGGGCCACGCATCGGTTGAAGGCTTCCTGGCCCTTCAGGATGATAATCTCCACCCGGAGGTAGTATGTGGGCAGAATGCCTTCGGGCAGCTTGGGAAGGCGCACCGCATCCTTCTCCGTGGTGACAATCAGTTCCGCCCCGGCCTTCCGGGCCTTCTTCCCGAAGGAGGCCAGCTCTTCCGGATGATAGCGGTGGTGGTCGGCAAAGTGCTGCTGGTAGACAATGGTGGCCCCCAGCTGGCGCAGGTATCGGTTGAAGCTTTCAGGGACGGCAATGGCGCTGAGGGAGGCGACCTTCTTCCCCCGGAGGAAGGAAAGCTCCTCCCGGGAATCCTCGGTCACCTCCTGGAGGTGCTTGGGGACATGGTTGCACTCGATGATTTCCGCCAGGGGATTGTGACGCTTCAGGAACTTCCGGAGATGATGAAAGTCCCGCCCGTCGGATTTGGTCAGAAAGATGTAGTCCGCCCGCCGGAGATTCTCAATGGGCTCCCGCAGCATTCCGCAGGGGAGCATCTCGTGGTTGTGGAAAGGGTTGGTGGAGTCCACCAGGAGGATGTTGGTCCAGGGTCGAAGGCGGAGATACTGGAAGCCGTCGTCCAGGATCAAGGTGTCGGCCCCTTTGGAGATGGCATAAGTGCCTCCCTTGAAACGGTTTTTATCCACCACGACCATGGCGCCGGGGCAGGCGGGGGTCCCCAGGAGATTTTTGGCTAGCATGAAGGGTTCGTCTCCTGCCTGTCCGGAATCCAGCAGGACCTGGGTGCCGTCGGAGACCACCCGGGGAGGGACCACCTCCGGATTGCTGGAGAAGAGGCACTTCATGCGATACCACCAGGGCCGGGGCTTGCTGCGGTAGCCCCGGGAGAGAATGGCCACCCGTTTCCCCCGCTGGGTCAGGGTCTTGGCCAGAAGTTCCACCACGGGGGTCTTGCCCGTGCCGCCTGTGGTGAGATTGCCGACGCTCACCACAAAGCAGCCGATGACGTGCTGCCGGAGAATCCCCGCATTGTATAGCGCCAGACGCAGCTGGACGGCAGAGTGGTAGAGACGGGACAGGCCGAAGAGAACCATCCGCAGATAGGCGGCAAAACCATCCCGGCGCTGGCCGTTGATGATCTCCACCACGTATTGCTCAATTCTTTCGGATAGGTCCTGGAGGGACATGACAACGGAAAGGGGAAGGCGGTTGCGGGAAAAGGGAGAGGGTCTCCCCTTTGCGCCTGGCTAGAGGCGGGGGGAGGGAGGCGTCAGGGCCTCCTGGGCCAGCTGGGTCAGCTGGCGGCAGAATTCCTGGCGGCAGAGTTCGGGTTCGGGGCAGAGGGGGGCGATGTTGGTCACGGGAGAGCGGACGGAGGCCACTTTGCCCCGGCCCTGCTCCCGGCTTTCCGGGGGCGGAGCCTGGAGGGCCCGTTCCAGCCGGGAAAGATCCGCGGTGAAGGGAAGGCAGCCGTGGAGAAGGGCGGCGGGCCCGGAAAGGGCGAAGGCGCTGCCGGAGATCTTCCAGGGACCGTGCCAGACGCTGTAGCGCGAACAGAACCGGGCATCGGTCACCCCGATACGCCGCAGGGCCTCCACCACCAGGGCCAGGATGCGCTCCGGGGAGTACATCTCCCGGGGCAGAAGGAAGGCGTAGTTCTGGTTGCCGGGATCGTGCCAGACGGTGCCGCCGCCGGAAATTCTCCTGAGGACGGGAATCCCCTCCCGACGGCACCAGGCCAGATCGCACTCCCAGGCGGGATCCTGGTTCCGCCCGCACTGGACACATTCCCGGTTGGTGTAGAAGAGCAGCCGCGGCTGGCCATCAAAGGGACGGTGACGGAAAAGGCTTTCCTCCCGGGCAGCATTCTCCTGAGGATCCGTGCCGGGGAGGTATTCCACAATCATGGGCGGGGCTTTCCGGGGGGGGCTACTGGTCCAGCCGGGCCATAGCCTGGAGGAAGGTGTCCATCTGTTCCTCCGTGCCGATGGTCACCCGGAGATATTCCTCCACTCTGGGCAGGGAGAAGTGGCGCACCAGCAGACCTTCCTGGCGCAGGGCCAGGAAGAGCGGGCGGGCGGCCTGGCGGGCAGGACGCACCAGCAGGAAGTTGGTCTGGGAGGGCAGGACAGTGCAGCCCAGCTTCTTCAGCGCAGCGGCGGTCTTCTGACGGGTGGCCTTCACCCGGGAGACGCTCTGGCGAAGATACTCCTGATCCTCCAGGGCGGCCATGCCCACGGCCTGGGCAAAGCGGTCCGTGTTGTAGGAATCCTTCAGCTTGTTCATCTCCGCAATCAGCCCCGGGGCGCCAAAGGCCACGCCCAGACGAAGACCCGCCAGGGAGTAGCTCTTGGAAAAGGTCCGGGAGACCACCACGTTGGAAAATTCGGGAACCAGATCCAGGCAGTTGTCCTCTGCGAAATCCGCATAGGCCTCGTCTATCCAGACCACCCCGTCGAAGTCCCGGCAGAGCTGCCGGATGGTTTCCTTGGGGAAGGAGTTGCCCGTAGGGGCGTTGGGACGGGCCAGCATCAGGAGTCTGGCGTCTCCCGCCTGACGGAGGATGTCCTCGGGAAGCTGGAAGTCCTCTGTCAGGGTGATGGGACGATGGCGGGCCCCCTGGAGGTCGGCCAGGACGGGATAGAGGGAGTAGCTGGGTTCGGGGAAGGCGAAGGCCTCTCCGGCCCCCACGAAGGTGCGCAGGGCGATGGTCAGCAGGTCATCGGAGCCATTGCCGCAGAGGATGCATTCCTGGGGGAGTCCGAAGATCCGGCTGGCGCAGGCCCGCAGGGGGGCGGCGGTGGGATCCGGATAGAGGCGGAGCTGCTGCCAGTCAAAACTCCGGGCCACCTCTCCCACCCGGGGGGAGGGGGGATAGGGGTTCTCGTTGGTATTCAGCTTGATGACGGTGCCCGACAGCTGCTCTCCGGGCACATACCCGGCGATGGCCTGGATGTCGGCGCGTGCGTAGTTCTTGCTCATGGTGAAAATGGCCTTCCCCCCTGAAAAAAAACGGGGGGAGAAATGGGGAGACAGACGCGCTTTTCTCCCTGGGTCAAGAGGGGGAAAAGGCGGAATTGCGGTAATATAAACGGGAGGGCGTACCCCGCCCCGGTCCGCAGGGGAACGCCGCCCTGGCTCAGGAACGGCGGAAGATGAAGAACACCGCCCCCAGCACACACAGGGCCGCCCAGAGAAAATTCCAGTTCCATTTCTCCCGGAGGAAAAGCAGGGCGAAGGGCACGAAGACGGTGAGGGAAATGCACTCCTGGAGGATCTTCAGCTGGGCCACGCTGTAGGAGTCCGCGCTGATGCGGTTGGCCGGAATGGCCAGGGAGTACTCGAAGAAGGCAATGCCCCAGGAGGTCAGCAGGGCAATCCAAAGGGGACTGCCCTTCAGGGTCCGCAAATGCCCGTACCAGGCGAAGCACATGAGGAGGTTGGAGGCGCAAAGCAATAGGGCAGTCTGCAGAATCTTGGGCATGAGGTACGGGAAGACGGGGGGATCAATAGGAAAGAAGGATGCTCTGCCGGCGCAGGCACCAGCAGTTGTAGCATACGGTGACAAAGTAGCAGGCCGGGTGCCGGGTTCTCTGGCCGATGAAGACTTCCAAAAGGGTGGTCTTTCCGCCCAGGCCCATGGGGCCGATGCCCAGGCCGTTGGCCCGCTCCAGGAGGCGGCTCTCCAACTCCGCCAGGAGGGGTTCCGGGCTTCGCTGCCCGAAGGGGCGCAGGAGCTGGCGCTTGGCCTCCTCTGCTCCGCCTTCCCGGTCTCCTCCCAGGCACACCCCCAGGATGCCCGGGGCGCATCCCTTGCCCTGGGCCTGGTAGACGGCGTCCAGCAGACATTTCTCCACCCCGGCCAAATCCCGGCCCGCCCCCAGGGAGGCCTCCGGCAGGGAATACTGCCGCCCCATGTTCTCCGAACCGCCGCCCTTCAAAAGAACGGTGACCCGGGCTTCCCGGGACGGACCGTCGGTTTCCTCCCAGTGGAACACCGGGCTCACATAGCCCAGGTTGTTCCCCGTGTTCCGCCCCGTGAGGGTCTCCACGCAGTTCTGCCGGAGAAGACCCAGACGGGTGGCCTCCACCACCGCGGCCTCCGCGCAGCGCCGGAAATGCCGCCGGGGAAAGTCGGCGGGCGCTTCCACGAAAAAGTGGACCATCCCGGTGTCCTGGCACAGGGGAAGACGACGCTCCTCCGCCAGACGTCGGTTGTCCAGCAGGGTGCCCAGCACCGCTTCTGCCGTGGAGTCCGGGGATTCCTGGCTCCGTGCGCGGGCCAGGGCGTCCGTGACTTCCTGGGGCAGAAGGGTGGAAGCACGGGTCACAAGTTCCAAAAGGGCGGGGGTGAAGTCAGGCATTGGGGGCAGGGGAGGCGGGAGATTCTCCGGAAAGGCGCTTCCGGTATTCCTCCCATTCCACCGGAAGCATGGTGTTCTTGCGGGTATTACACTCCTTGCAGCAGGGTACCAGATTCCCCTTGGTGCTCCGCCCTCCTCGGGCGATGGGAACCAGGTGGTCCATGGTCAATTCCCGGGGCGGGAAATGCCCGCCGCAATAATAGCAGATCCCACTCCCCCGACGGTTCTTCCACCAGGGAGAGGAACGCAACTGACGCGCCTTCTCCTTCTCCCGCCGGATGAACTCCCCGTCCGCCCGGAAATCGTCCACAAAGTCCGAAAAATCCATCTCCTCCGGGGAAAATTCGGAGAAATCCAGGGGAGGAGGGAAGACTGTGGCCTTCCGGCGTTCTCGTTTGCGGTCGGAACACATGGGAGGGAAACCAGGAAGAGGACAGGGGCGGGACCAGGGAAAAAGGGGGGAGAAAACAAAGAGGGAACTGAGGAATATAATGCCCGGTTCCCGGCGTAGACTCTCCGTGCGTTCTCCCAAAGAAAGGGTATAGTATGCCTCAATGCGTTCAAGGAAAGGAGGACGCCCCCCGCCCGGGGGAAAAAAGATCCTCCCTTTCCCATGCTTTCAGGGGGCGAAACGGTCTCGACTGGAAAGGTAGAACGCAGGCTGCATGCGGAGGATGATCGTTGGCCTCCTTAATCATCGGTCAAAAAAGTAACTGCGAACACTGAGTACGCACTCGCGGCCTAGTCCGTGACGTCTCCTCCGGGATGCCTGATAACGGTTGAGGCGCAAGCATCAGGCTGGCCAGGAGCCCCGGGCAGGCGGGGGAAACCAGCGAGAAAGAACAGCACGCTGCTTCCATCGAAGGATGCCCGGCACCAAAGCGATGGACTAAGAGCAAAGCCCGGGATAAGCATGTAGACGCTTGCGCGACGTCTCTTCAGGACCGGGGTTCAACTCCCCGCGCCTCCACCATTGACCTTAAAAACTCCGTCCATCGTGTATCGGTGGGCGGAGTTTTTGTTTTCCGCAAATTGCCTGTTTCCAGTATGTTTCGCCAGAAAAGGACTCGCCCGGACACCCCCAATCCTCGGGACGAGGCTTCTCCGTCTATCGCCCCATTATACCTTGAAAGCGTCTATCTTTCTCCAAATCTTCGGGACGAGCCGCTCTGGATAAATGCCTTGATTTTCAGGCTGATGGAGAACGGAGAAACAGGATTCGGGTTCGACCCCCGACACCCTCCCATCCGCATTGATAAAAACTCGACCAATAGTCCGCCGTTTCGGGAAAACGCAGGACTTTGGCATATCACCTGAATCCGTGAAGTTAAAATTCCGCAATGGCTGAACGGACTCAGGCGTTATTTTTTTTCAGCCAAAGCAGTTGTTGCGGTCATCCGGCATGGTGTCTGATGGCACGAAAGGAAGATTTTCAGACGATCAGCTGTCCATTTGAGTGTAAAAAGTTGAACCTGAATCCGTGAAGTTAATTCATGGAAAATTTAACGAAATGACATGATAACC
>JAEDNW010000047.1:0-15274 GCA_016302315.1 Lentisphaeria bacterium | reverse complement strand
CTGGGCATCATCCAGGACAATGCGCTGAACATCGAATACATGTATGCCGTCTCCCAGAAGCCAGTGGCCCATCCCCTGATGGTCTTCCGCTTCACCAACCCCGAGGCGGCACGGCTGGCCTTCTCCCAGGCCGGCGTGGAAACCCTGACCCCCGAGGAATTCCTCGCCTAGCCTCCCTCACTGCCTCCTCCCCATGGACTATTCCGGCCTGGCGGCGGGCTTTCTCACCGCCATTCTCTCCTCCTCCGCCTTTCTCGCCTCGACCTGGGCGCTACGTCGCACCAAGGGGTTGTCCCCCCATGGTCTGATGATCAACGCCGGCGTGTGGATGGGGATATTGTCCCTGGGGTTTCTGGCGGTTTTCTGGTGCCCGGCCTTGTTTACGCGGGGATTCGTCTCCCGTCTTCCCGCCCTGGCCGGGGCCTCTGTCTTCTTCAGTCTGGGGCAGACCTGTGTTTTTGTGGCCCAGCGGAATGTGGAGGCCTCCCGGGTGGTTCCCCTTCTGGGGTTGAAGCTGCCCATGCTGGCGCTGATCTCCGTGGCCTTTTTCCACGACAGCCTGGGGCCCTGGCAGTTTCTGGCCATTTTTCTGGCGGTGGCAGCCGCCTTCCTCCTCAACCATGCCGGCAAGCGCATTCCCCTCACCAGCATTGTCTTTGTGCTGGCGGGATGCCTTTCCTACTGCCTTTCCGACCTCTCCCTCAACACCCTCACCCGGCGCATTGCGGCGGATCTGGGGGAATCCACTTTCCTGGCCGCCCTTCACTGCACTGCCCTGACCTACATCGGCGTGGCAGTGCTGGCCCTGGCGGCCCTCTGCTTCACCCGCGCCTCCCTGACCACGCCGGCAGTGTTCCGCAGCATCCCCTTCTCCTGCTTCTGGATCGGATGCATTATCGCCCTGAACTTCTGCTTCGCCCGTCTGGGAACGGTCCATGGCACCCTTCTCCAGAACACCCGGGGCATCTTCACCCTGCTTCTCACCCCGGTGTGCATTGCCATGGGATGCACCGCCCTGGAAAACAAACTGACGGCCAATCTCTTCTGGCGGCGCATGGCCGCCGCCACCTTGGTATTCCTGGCCATCCTCGTCTACCAGGTGGGAAAGTAATCCCCTGACACCTCCCCTGCTCCGCCCCTGCCCGGACGACCGACCTTCTCCCCCCCCCTCCATGCCCGCTTCTCCTGCCAGCCAACCTTTGGAAGACGCCCTGCGCCACGACCGGGAGATGGCCTCCACGGCATTCCGCTTCCACCGGCTCATCCCCTTCTTTCTCCTCCTCTTTCTCGCCTTCTCCCTCCTGACCTTCCATCCCGACGATCTGGATTTCTTCGCCGGGGGAATTCAGGGCGCCGCCTATCCCCATAACTTCTTCGGGGCTTGGGGCACCAACGTCAGCTGGTTTCTGCTGGTCACGCTGGGGCTGGGCGCCTATCCCTTCCTCTTCCTGGCGCTTCTCTGCCTCTGCCGACGCCTGGTCTGGCGAAAGGGACTGCTGGTCAGCGAATGGGAATACTTCATCGCCGTCCCCCTGAATGTCTTCGGTGTCTCCCTGCTCCTGGGGGCCATGCCCCACGCCCTGCCAAGGCTGACGGCCAAACTGAATCTGGCCACCATTCCCGGGGGACTGCTGGGACAGCACCTGTCCAGCCCCGAAACGGGGATCATCAGCCATGCCGTCAACACCACGGGCTGCATTCTCCTTGCCCTGGTTCTCATCCTCACCGGTCTGGCCCTCATCCTGTATTACGACTGGCTAGTGCCGGGCAAGGCCCTCTGGCGGATTCTCTGCGTCCGTTGGCGGGAATACCGGGAGAAGCGTGCCGCCCGGCGCCAGGCGGAAGCGGAAGCCGCCGCCAAGGCCCCCGCCAATCCGCCCCCCGTTGCCCAGCCCCAGCCCGCCACACCTCCGCCAGCCCAGCCCGAGGTGCACTTCTCCAGCGGCGGGGAGACGGCTCCCCCCACGGGATTCCGTGCCCGCCGGGGCCAGGAATCCATTCAGGCGGACCGCCAGGCCCAGGAGGCCATCCTGGGGCAGACCGCCACCTCCCGGAATCCTGCCCCTGCTCCGGTGCCCCCGGCTGCTCCGGCACGGTACCAGGAGGAACTTTTGCCCCTGGAGGAAGAGCCTGCGGCTCCCGCCCCGCCTCCCGTCCGGCCTGCCCCTGCCCCTGCGCCCCGTCCGGCGGCGATCCCCGCCCAGCCGGCCTCCTCGGGGAGATATCAGCTTCCGGATCCCGAAGAGTTCTTTCCCCCGGGGAAGACGGAGGGGATTCATCCTGTCAGCGAGGAGGAGCTGGAGCGGAACAAGCAGATCATCCAGACCGTGCTGGACAACTTTGAGATGGATGCGGACGTGGTGAATGCCACGGCGGGTCCCCAGGTCACCCTGTATGAAGTGCAGATGGGCACAGGCACTTCCGTCACCCGTCTGGGGGCGCGGCGGCAGGACATTTCCATGGCCCTGAAGGCCACCCGGAACATCCGGATGCTGCTGCCCATTCCGGGGAAAGGCGTAGCGGGCATTGAGGTGCCCAACCAGCGGCCTGCCCTGGTCTGCGCCCACGAGCTGTTCACCTCGGAAGCCTGGCGCAACACCCGGATGAGCGTTCCTCTGATGCTGGGAAAGAACTTCCAGGGAAATCCCTTCATCATGGATCTGGAGCAGGCGCCCCACCTGCTCATCGCCGGCTCCACGGGAAGCGGAAAATCCGGCTGCATGAATCTCCTCATCCAGTCCCTGCTCCTCCGCTTCACCCCGGACCAGCTGCGCCTGGTGATGGTGGACCCCAAGATGCTGGAGTTCGCCCCCTACGAGAAAATCCCCCATCTGGCTGCCCCCATCATCAACGAGGTCTCCCAGGTGGGCGCCCTCCTGAACTGGGTCTGCGTGGAAATGGACAAGCGGTACCGCCAGATGAAGGCCGTACCCGGCATCCGGAAGCTGGATGAATTCAACCACCGCTCCCTGGAAAACTCCCCCACCGTGGACGGCGACGGCGATCCCCTCCCCGAACATCTGCCCCATCTGGTCATCATCATCGACGAGCTGGCGGAAATCACTCTCCAGGTGAAGAAGGACGTGGAACTGGCGCTCTCCCGCCTGGGCGGCAAGGCCCGGGCGGCGGGTATCCACATGATCGTGGCCACCCAGCGTCCCTCCCGGGAGGTTTTCACCGGCGTCATCAAGAGCAACTTCCCCTATCGCATCGCCCTGAAGGCCTCCGACAGCACCAACTCCCGGATCATCCTGGGCACAAATGGCGCAGAAGATCTTCTGGGCAAGGGAGATATGCTCTACAGCACCGGCGGGGCGGATCTGGAGCGCATCCAGTGCGGCTGGGTGGAAAACCGGGAAATTGCGGATCTGACCGCCTTCTGGGCCGGCCAAGGGGCGCCCAGATACAACGAGAGCCTGATGCGCGCCCTGGAACCCCCGGAGGAAGACAACGGGGATGCCCTGGCAGGCGAGGGAGGCGACGCTCCGGCCCTGCCCGGCGCCAACGATGGCGGAGACGACCTGATCATGCAGGCCCTCCGGGTCCTTCAGCAATACAAGCGTCCCACCATCTCCATTCTCCAGCGCCATCTGCGCATTGGCTACAACAAGTCCGCCAGCCTGATGCAGGAGCTGGAGGATCTGGGCTACGTGGGACCACAGCCCATCTCCGGACTGCGGGAAATCTACTGGGACAACTTCCCGGTGGAAGGGGAGCCCTCCTTCTCCGGAAGGACCAGGGAGCCAGCGGGGGCTTCCTCCGCACCTTCCCCGGAGACCGCCCTGGACGAGCCCCCGGAGGAATCCGGAGACTCCGCCGGCGGTGCAGGTGCCATCCCCGAGGACGCCCCCTCCTCCTATGCCCAGCGCAGGGCCTCCGCCGAATCCCTCCCGGGAGACGAATTCTGATGTCCCATGGAGAATCTTCCTCCCGCCATCCCTCCCCCCAATGCCCCGGCAGGCCTTTCCCTGGATGCCCCGCCCCCGAATTTCGGGGATCTGCTCCTTCGGTTCCGCCTCAGTGCCGACCTTTCCCTGAACCAGGCGGCGGAGCAGGCGAAGATCACCGTTTCCCGGCTGCAGTCCCTGGAGGCGGCCGACTTCGCCCACATTGACCTTCATCCCCACTACTGCCTCCCCATCCTGGAACGCCTCTGCGTGGTCTACCACCGCTCCCCGGAGGAGACCGACCGCCTCCGGGAAGTCTTCCAGGAGAACCTGAACACCTACGAGGCGGAAACGGGGGTCCAGCTCAACCGGGAACTGGCCCATTGCCTGGAGGAGAATGCGCCGGCGCCCATGGCGCGCCCCTCCGCCATCTTCATCTCCGCCCTGATTGTCGTTCTCCTCCTCCTGATCCTGGGGGGATGCCTCTACCGCAAATTCCAGCAGACCACCCTGCCCGATTCCCGGGACTATGATCTGCCGGCCCTGCTGCCCGAGCCCACACTCCCCCTGGACACCCTGCCCCTTCCCTGAGGCCATCCCATGACTCCCCAATCCCTTCCCATCTCTCCTGAACTTTGGGTGAACGCAGCCGGGACACCAGAGGATTCCGCTCCCCAGGGAGAGGAAATGCTCCTGACCACGCCCGCCTTCCGGGAAGAGCAGGAGCGCACGGCCAGCCAGCTGCAGGAGCTTCTGCAGGAGGCGGGACTGGCCGCCACCGTCACGGCCATGCTGCCCACCACGGCCTACACCCGGCTGGAGATCAGCCTGGCCCCAGGCACCTCCCTGGAGGATCTGAACCTCCTGCGCCAGGAAATCCAGCAGAGGACGGGGCGTCCCCGGCCTCCCAGGATGCTTCTGCCCATTCCCGGGCGGGACCGGGCCGGCGTGGAGATTCCCCATCTGCAGCCGGGCTTTCCCACGCCCCAGGAACTCTTTCTGGATCCGGACTGGGCCGAGGCCCAGGGGAGCTTTCCCCTGCTGCTGGGCAAAGACGCCGTCCGTCTTGTCACCCTGGATCTGGCCCGGAGCGGCAATCTGCTGCTGGCAGGCTACGATTCCCCCAGCCTGGCCTCCCTTCTCCGCCAGTTCCTGCTCTCTATGCTCTCCCGCCAGACGCCGGAGAAGGCCCGGGTGCTCCTCTTCTCCGCCAAAGCGGAGACCTTCCGTCCCTTCGCCAAATTGCCCCATCTGCTTTTGGCGCCCCAGCGGGAGACGGAGGCCGGCATCGGGCTTCTGGAATGGTGTCTCCAGGAGACCACCCGTCGTCGGCGTCTGCTGGCCTCTTCGGGAAAGCGGAACCTGGAGGAATATCTGGCGGCAGCCGATTCCCCGGAGAAGCTTCTCCCCAGAATCGTGGTTTTGGCCGACGACCTGAATGCCCTCCTCACCCCCCGGAACTCCGCCCGGGTCCAGGAACTGCTGCTGGCCCTGGAACAGGCGGGTACCGTGGGTGTCCATCTGGTGGCCGCCATCGCCGGCGTGGTGCCGGAGGCCCTGCGGGACGCCTTCCCCTGCCGCATCGTCGGACATCTTCCCCCCGGGGCTCCCGCCCAGGAACTCCTGGGGCTGCAGGATGCGGAATGTCTCCAGGACCAGGGAGACTTCCTCCTCTACACCGATGGCGAGACCCTCCGTTTCGAGACCGCCATCCTTTCCCCGAAGCTGTGTGCTCGGGCGGCGGAATGCGCCAGCGGCCCTGCCCTGCGCCCCTCCCCTGAGCTCCAGACGTTTCTCCACCAATTCCTGGAAAGCCGGCGTGCCCTCCAAGAAGCCAATCTGGAAAAGGAAATGCCCCAACTGAACTTCGCCGAACCCACGGCCAACGACGCCCTGAAATGCGTCCTCTCCGCCGGCCAGGCCAATCCCACCCTCCTCTCCGGCCTCCTGGGCGTCTCCCGGGAACGGGCGGAAAATCTCCTGGATGAACTCACCTTCCACGAATACCTGAGCGCCCCCGGCGAAGCCGGGGAACGTGCCATACAGCGGGACAAGATTCCCCCGGAGCTGCTGGGGGAGGCCCCCCGGGTCCGGAAGACCCTGGAGACCCTTCTGGAGGAGCTTTCCCGGAAGATTGCCCAGGGGGATCCCAGCAGCCGCACGGTGGCGGAATACAACAAAGGGGTCCACGCCATCGGCAAGAAGATCGTGGAGGAGGCCGCCGAAGTCTGGATGGCCGCCGAATACGAGAACAGCGAAAACCTTTCCCTGGAAATCAGTCAGCTGGTCTACCACCTTCTGGTGCTGATGCTGAAGAAGAAGATTACCCTGGAAGACATCTACCGGCAGCTCTAGGAACCCCGCTTCCTTCCCTGCCACCCTCCCTCCCCCCTCTCTTTTCCTCCCATGCTGAGAATCGCACTGCCCAATAAAGGCGCCCTCGCCGAAGAGACCGCCACCCTGATGAAGGAAGCCGGCTACAAGGCCAGACGGGAAAACAAGGAACTCTCCGTCCTGGACACCGCCAACGATGTGGAATTCCTCTTCCTGCGTCCACGGGACATCGCCGTCTATGTCTCCGGCGGAATCGTGGACGCCGGCATCACCGGACGGGATCTGCTGGCCGACTCCCGCTCTCAGGCCAAGGAACTCCTTCCCCTGGGCTTCGGACGCTCCCGCTTCTGCTACGCCGTGCCCAAGGACAGCCCCATCACCGAAATCGCCCATCTCGCCGGCAAGCGCATCGCCAGCAGCTATCCCAACATTGTCCGGGATGACATGGCGGCCCGGGGGCTGGAGTGCTCGGTCGTCAAGCTGGACGGCGCCGTGGAGATTTCCGTGCGGCTGGGGGTGGCGGATGCCATTGCCGACGTGGTGGAAAGCGGCACCACCATGCGCCAGGCGGGCCTGCATCCCATCGGCGAGCCAGTGATGGCCTCGGAAGCCCTGGTGATCGGGCATCCCGGCGTGGCGGAAAATCCCCAGATCCGCTCCCTGCTGAAGCGTCTTCAGGGCATTCTCACCGCCCGGGCCTTCGTGGTGGTGGACTACAATGTGCCCGAGGCCCGGCGGGAAGCGGCCTGCGCCGTCACTCCCGGCGTGGAATCCCCCACGGTAACCCCCCTGTCCAAGCCCGGCTGGTATGCCGTCAAGTCCATGGTGCGCCGGAGCGAGCTCAACCACGTGATGGATGCCCTGGAAAGCGTCGGCGCCACCGGCATCATCGTCTCCACCATCTGCACCTGCCGGCTCTAACTCTCCGCCTTCCCCTCCCCTCCTCTCGTTCCTCTCCTCCTATGTGCACTGCCCACGGCGACTTTTGGAATCCCCGTTACGAAACCATGTCACGGGACGAATTGACGGCGTTGCAGAACACCCGTCTTTGCGCCCAGCTGCATCGCGCCTACGAAAACAATGCGTATTTCCGGCAGAAGCTGCAGAATCACGGAGTGCATCCCGACGATGTCCACGGCATCCAGGATCTGCCTTTGCTGCCCTTCATGACCAAGGATGACTTCCGGCAGAACTATCCCCTGGGCATGTGCCTGTCTCCCCGGGAGGAGCTGCGGGAGTTTCACATGTCCAGCGGTTCCACCGGGGTTCCGGTGGTGATGCCGTACACCCAGGGAGACCTGGAGCAGTGGGGCGAGTGCATGGCCCGGTGCTACTGGATGGCGGGGATGCGGCCTGGGGAGGGCTTCCAGATCACCCCCACCTTTGGCCTCTTCAACGGCGGCTTCGGATTCTACCACGGCGCCCGGATGGCGGGCCTCTTCTCCATCCCCTCCTCCAGCGGAAACACCGCCCGCCAGATCCAGCTCCTCCACGATTTCCAGGCCAAGGGCATCGGCTGCGTGGTCTCCTACATGGCCCGGATCATGGAGGTGGCCGACGAACTGAAGATGGACTTCCCCACCCTGAAGGTGGGCATTTTCGGCTCCGAGACCTTCTCCGACGAGATGCGCCACAAGATCGAGAGTCGGGCCCAGCTGGAAGCCTTCGACATCTACGGCATGACGGAGACCGGCGGCGTGGGCACCACGGGCATGGACTGCAAGGCCCACTGCGGCATCCACGTCTGGGAAGACCAGTACATCACCGAGATCGTGGATCCGGAAACCGGCAAGGTCCTCCCCGACGGCAGCTACGGCGATGTGGTCTTCACCGCCCTCACCCGGGAGGCACTCCCGGTCTTCCGCTTCCGCACCCGGGATATCTCCCGCATCCTCTCCCGGGAACCCTGCGCCTGCGGCAGAACCAGCCTCCGGCTGGACCGTATCACCGGACGGCTGGACGACATGCTCATCATCAAGGGCGTGAACTTCTTCCCCCGCCAGGTGGAGCAGGCCCTCCTGGAAATCCCCGGCGTCCTCCCCGAATATCAGATCATCATTGAAAACCGGGACGGCATCAACGACATCCGCATCAATGTGGAAGCCCAGGAAGGGGTCACCGGATTCACCGTGGCCAAGCACCTGAAGGAGCGCCTGGGATTCTCCCCCAAGGGAGATGTCTTCGCCCCGGGCACCCTGCCCCGCTCCGAGGGCAAGGCCAAGCGGGTCATCCGGCAGGACATTCCCCCGAAAGCCTGATCCCTCCGCCCTCCCTCACCTCCCTTTCCCTTCACCCCGCCGCCCGGCGACAGCCTCCCTCATTTTCCCCCGGCTTCCCGGTCCCCGGCATCCATAGGAGATAAAGACACAAATGGCCACTTCCCCCAAGGCAAAGGCAAAGGCCCCCAAACCCTCCCCCATCCGCCCCTGGAAACGGGAGCCCGGCTGGGATAAACTCGCCCCCGGCGAGGAAAAGCGTCTGGAAGAATACTGCGCCGACTACATCGACTTCATCAGCGACACCAAAACCGAGCGCCGGGTCCACGACCACCTCCTGGCCCTGGCCAAAAAGCAGGGCTTCCAGGATCTGGACCAGGTGGCCCGGGGCAAGGCTCTCCTCAAGCCCGGAGACGGCGTCTACCGCTCCATGGACGGCAAGACCCTCCTCCTGGCACGGGTGGGAAAGAAGCCCCTGGAAGAGGGCCTCAATCTGGTGGGCGGCCACGCAGACTGCCCCCGGCTGGACCTGAAACCCTGCCCCCTCTACCAGGATGAGGAACTGGTCCTGCTGGACACCCACTACTACGGCGGCATCAAGCACTATCAGTGGCTCGCCCTGCCGCTGGCCATCTACGGTGTGGTGATCCGGCGGGACGGCACGAAGGTGGAGGTGGCCATCGGCGACGGCCCCAACGATCCCGTCTTCTGCATCACAGACATCCTGCCCCACCTGGATGTGGACCAGTCCAAGCAGACCATGCGGGAAGGGGTCCGGGGCGAGAAGCTCAATGTGGTCTTCGGCTCCCGTCCGGTGGCCAAGGAGAAGGAGGACAAGGAGATTCCCCAGAAGGCCAAGCTGAACATCCTCCATCTGCTGCGGGAGACCTACGGCATAGAGGAGGAGGACTTTGCCAGTGCGGAGCTGGAGGTGGTTCCTGCCGGCCGTGCCCGGGAGCTGGGCTTCGACCGCTCCATGATCCTGGGCTATGGCCAGGATGACCGGGTCTGCTCCTACGCCGCCGCCCGGGCGGTCCTGGACTTCCAGGGAATTCCCCAGCGCACCATGGGTGCCCTGGTGGTGGACAAGGAGGAGATCGGATCCTATGGCCGGACCGGCATGGATTCCACCTTCCTGCCCAACTCCGTGGCCGAACTGGTGGCAGCCACCCAGAAAACCTACAGCGACCTGGTGGTCCGCCGGGCCCTGGAACACACCCGGATGCTCTCCGCCGACGTGGGAACCCTGGCCGACCCCGACTACAAGGGCGCCAACTCCGACGGCAACATGGGACGCCTCAACTGCGGCCTCCAGATCAACAAATACGACGGCCACGGCGGAAAGGGCGGCGCCTCTGACGCCAGCGCCGAATTCATGGCCCACGTCCGCAAGGTCTTCAACGACGGTAACGTGGTCTGGCAGCTCTGCGAGCTGGGACGCCCCGATGTGGGCGGCGGCGGCACCATCGCCCTCTACATGGCCCGTCTGGGCATCGAGGTGGTGGACTGCGGCGTCGGCCTCCTCTGCATGCACGCTCCCTGGGAAATCGCCGGAAAGCTGGATGTCTACATGGCCTACAAGGGCTATGCCGCCTTCCTGACCAACGCCTAGCCCCCACCGCCGGGCGCCGCCCCCTTCCCCCGCCAGCCGCCTCCTTGACGTTGACGTTGACGGGGGAGGGAAGGGAAAGGGCCTCCCCTGGCCCAATCCCCGGCGCCCTCTCCGCCGCTCTCTTTTCTCCGGCGGATTTCTTCTCCCTCTCCCCCTTACTCCATGGGCAGTACAAAACACAAGCCGGACACCCTGCCGCCTCCCTCGCCTCTCACCCAGACGGAGCAGCAGACGAAAATCGATCATTTCCGGGAAGGGCTCAAAGCGTCCTGCCAGGAAAGTCTGAGTCGTTCCCGGCTGGACACCTCCTGGAGCCTCCGGTTCTTCGACCGGGAAAACTGCCTGGGGGCCTTCCTCTTCTTCCTGACCTGGCTGGTGGGCGCCGCCCTCCGCCTCTCCATCACGCCGCCTGCCGCCCACCCCCTCACCCTCGTCCAAAGGCTGACGGACCGCAGTTTCCTCCTCTTCCTCCTGGTACAGGCCTTCTCCCTGGCCTTCCTCCAGGCCATCCTCAACACTCCCTGGCGCACCGCCCGCCCCATTCCCAAGATCAAGGAGTACCTGCTGGTCTCCCTCTCCCTGATGCTGGAGTTTGTGGTGGTCGCCGGGGTGATCCACTCCACCTCCATTCCCACGGATCGCCCCTGGCAAGTCATCACCTGGATCCCCCTGGCCCTCTTCCCCGCCTTGCTGATCAATCTCCTGGACGCCCGGGCCGCCGCCTGCACCGCAGTCCTCCAGGCCATTCTTCTTCCCCTCCAGATCCCCACCGCCCCCACGGACGACACCTACCAGTTCTTCTGCTTCGCCCTCATCGTCTCCGTGACCGCAGTCCCCTGCTTCCAGGATATCCGCTTCCGCCTCCATTATCTGACCCACGGACTGCTCCAGGGAATGGTGGTTGCGTTCATGGGGCTGCTGTCCTTCTATTTTGCCGTCTTGCCGGGCCACGCCAACATCGTCATCCCCTTCTCCTGGCAGGAGGCCATCCAGAACATTCTGCTGCCTGGCCTGGGGCAGGGGCTCTGCACCGGGCTGGCCTGCATGGTATTCCTGCCTCTACTGGAGCGCCTGTTCCGCACCCCCACACCCATGACCCTGGCGGAACTGACGGATGTCAATACTCCCCTGCTGCAGCGACTGCGGGCGGAGGCGCCGGGAACCTATCAGCATTCCCTGGATGTGGCGGAAATGGCCACCAACGCCGCCGACGCCATCGGGGCCGATGCCAAGCTGGTGCATGTGATGGCCCTCTATCATGATGTTGGAAAACTCTTTGCGCCCCAATACTTTGCAGAGAACATGACCAACCGCAACAATCCTCTGGAGAATGGTCTGACGCCGGAAGAGAGTGCCAATCTCATCTTCGAGCACACCACCCACGGGGTTCAGCTGGCCCAGAAATACCACATCTCTGCCCTGATTATCCCCGCCATCCGGCAACACCACGGCAACACCCTGCTGGAGCATTTCTACAAGAAAGCCTGCGACCAGGCCGCCGCCGAAGGGCTTCCCCCGCCCGCCGAAGAGCGCTTCCGCTATCCCCAGGCGCGCATCACCTCCCGGGAAGTAGCCATTCTGAGCATGGCGGACAGCTGCGAGGCCGCCGTCCGGGCCCTTCTCTCCGCCACCCCGGATCTCACCAAGCTGGCCCGGGAAATCGTGGAGCAGACCCGGGAGACGGAACAGGACGCCACCCTCAAATGCCTGCATCTCCTCACGGAGAAGCTGGGTCCCAAGGAACTCTCCCAGGTAGTGCGGGCCATCGACGAGCGCATTGCCATGGTCTTCCGGAAACGCTACGATGACCATCAGCTGGATCAGGTGGACCTGACCACCCGGGAACTGGCCGCCATGGCCCGAAGCTTCCGGGAAACCATCCTCTTCCACTTCCATTCCCGGCCCGAATACCACACCCGATGATTCTCCGCCTCTGCCCCATGCCCTCCCTCCGGGGACTCCACGCCCTTCCCCGATTCCAGCAGGCGCTGGAGGCGGTCCTCCCCCAGACCGGCCTTCCCCTGGACCTCCCCGGGGAGATCACCTTCAACCTGGTCACGGTCCCCAGGATGACGCGGCTCAACGCCCTGCATCTCCATCACCAGGGGCCGACGGATGTCATCACCTACGACCTCCGCTGTCCGGAGGGCGGTGCCATTGCCCTTCCCCCCGAGGCCGGCCTCCCCGTCCTGGCCGAGATCTATCTATGCCCGGAGGTCGCCCGGCGCCAGGCTCCGGCCTTCGGCCAGTCCCCCTCCCGGGAACTGTTCCGCTATGCCCTCCACGGTCTTCTGCACCTGGCAGGCGAGGACGACCTGACGCCCCAGGCGCTGCAATCCATGCGCCGGGGAGAGGAGCGTCTCCTTTCCGCCGCCGAATCCCTGGGATTTTCCCTGGAGGGATTTTTGTTCTGACGCGTCCTGACGCAGTCCGTCCCCTTTTCCTCTCTCATGCACTGGTCTTTTCTTCTTCTTCCCGCCTTCCTTCTGGGACTGCTGGCCGTCTTTCTCTTTCTCGCCTCCCTAAAGCTGGCCCTCTTCGGCCGTCCCCAGCTCCGGAAGCTCCGGGAGAACCACCGGGAGCTTTCCGAGCGTCTGGAGGAGGTGCTGGAACGCAAGCTGATCTACCGGGTGGCGCTGCAATGGGAGGCGGCCCTGGCCGCCACCTCCGCCGTGGCCCTCTTCACCGCCTGGGGACTGGCGCCCCATCCCCGGCTGTGGCCGGTCTGGACCCTGGCCGCCGCCCTCTTCCTCGCTCTCATGCTCCTTCTGCTCCTGGTGGACCAGCTCCTTCCCCTGCCCTCCACCGCACGGCTCCTGGCCCTGGCACTCCCCTTCGCCAAAGCCCTCGCCTTCCTGGGACTCCCCTTCCAGGCGCTGGAAAACCGGAGAGACGAACATACCCCCGAAAATCCCGAGAACACCATCACCACAGAGGACGCCATCCGCTCTCTGGTGGAGGAGGATGACACCGAGGAATCCGATCCCGCCGCCCCGGAGGATGACCTGGAGCAGGATGAAAAGCGGATGCTCACCGGCGTCATGAACCTGGACATCACCCTAGTTCACGAAATCATGACTCCCAGAGTCGATCTGGATGCCATCCCCCAGGATGCCACCGTCGCCCAGGCCAAGGCTCTGATTGCCCGGACCGGACACTCCCGCATCCCCGTCTACGGAAAATCCATCGATGCCATCACCGGCATCCTCTACGCCAAGGATCTGCTGGACGAGGAGAAGGTGGCCAACGCCCAGGGCGTCATGGCCTTCGCCCGTCCCCCCGTCTTCATTCCGGAGACCAAGAATGTGGGGGATCTGCTGAAGGAATTCCGCAGCAAGCACAACCATCTGGCGGTGGTGCTGGACGAATACGGAGGCACCAGCGGCATTGTCACCATTGAGGACATCCTGGAGGAGATTGTGGGGGAGATCGAGGATGAGTTCGACCGCACCCAGCCCATGCCCCAGACCCGGATGGAGGCGGACGGCACCCTCACCGTGGATGCCCGCACCACCATCTGGGAACTCAACCAGCTCCTGGATCTGGAAATCCCGGAGGACGAGGGTTACGACACGTTGGCTGGTTATATTATGACCACCCTCGGCAGAATCCCCCGTACTGGGGAAAAGGTGGATACTCCCCTGCTGGCGGCGGAAATTCTCTGCGCCTCCCCCCGGCGACTCATCACCCTCAAGGTGCAGAAGAAAAACCAGACCCCGTAGCCTCTCCCGCCCTGGGCCAAGGGATATTCCATGGCCCTCTGTCCGGTCCCCTTACGTCCTCCGCCGCAGCCTCCTTCCATGTATCAGACGCTTCTCCTGATTTGCGCCGTCCTGGTTCTCCTTGCCCTGGAACGGGTCGTGACCAACTGGGCCATCCGCAAGCCCTCCGCCCGGGAGTTTATCCGGCGCCATTACTTCCTCCACCCCAACGGGATCTCCATTCTCCGGTTCCCCCAGGGGCTCCTGGCGGTCTTCCTGGCCGCCAAAGGATACTGGGGGCTAGCCATCCTCTGGTTCGCCTTCTGGATGATCACGGACCTCACCGACGGCACCATCGCCCGGGGATGCGACCTGAAGACCGCCGCCGGAGAGTGGCTGGATCCTCTGGCGGACAAGTTCATGTCCTTCCCGGTCCTCCTCTTCCTGGCGCTGGACACCACCCACACCGCCGCCCCCAGACCCGCCCTCATCTGGGTGGCCATCTACTGCGTCATCGACGTCCTGGGGCAGTCCTCCCGGTTCTTCTGCCAGAAGAAGGCTGCCAACTCCTTCGGCAAGGTCAAGACCGCCCTGGTGACCATCCTGATCGCCGTCCTCTCCCTCTACCAGTACTGCACCCTGGAGAAGGTGGCCCAGTTCCCGCCCCTCACCCACCTCTCCCAGGAAGTGGTGAACGCCATGACCATCGCCTGCGTCATCCTGGCCTTCCTCTCCCTGTACTGCAAGGTGATCCCCAGCCACTTCTACGCCAACTCCCTCACCTTGCTCAATTTCCTCTGCGGACTGCTGGCCACCACCATCGCCTGGACCCAGCCCCCGGGAAAACCCTATGTCCTGGCCTTCGTGGTGATTTTCCTGGGCCAGTTCTTCGATCTCTTCGACGGCAAGATGGCCCAGAAATTCGGATCCACGCCCCGGGGGGCACTCTACGACGACATTGCCGACGGCACCAACTTCGGCATTGCCTGCGGCAGCATCATCTACCGCATCTTCCATCAGGCCAGCTGCCATCTCCTTTCCCTCCTGGCCCCGGTCATCGCCATCTTCTACTTCCTGTGCGTCGTCTACCGGCTCCGCCGCTTCCTCCACCCCACCCACAATCTCCCCAAGGGGATTTTCCAGGGGATGCCCTCTCCGGCGGGGGCGCTGCTGGCGGGCTCGGCCTCCATGCTCATGGGCCAGTATGACACGGGAATCGGCTCCTATTTCTGCGCGGCCCTGGTGATCCTGGCGGGCGTCCTCATGATCTCCCACGTCCCCTACCGGCATTTCGGACGGGATCTCTGGCCCTCCATCCCCATGGGAATCCGCATTTTCTTCCTCATTCTGGTCATCTTCATCACCTGTTTCGCCCTGGTCAAGAAGGGATGGTCCCACGCCTTCCTGCAGCTCACCATCTTCCTGACGGTGACCTACGCCCTGGGAGCCATCGCCTATCCCCGCTACCTCCAGAAGAAGCGGGCCGAAGAAGCCGCCGCCGGGGAATCCTGACCCGTGGGGGGG
>JAEDNW010000176.1:0-3187 GCA_016302315.1 Lentisphaeria bacterium | reverse complement strand
CACCGAAATCTACTTCGAGGCCTCCGTGGGCGGCGGCATCCCCTGCATCAAGGCCCTCCGGGAAGGCCTGGTGGCCAACCACGTGGAGGCCATGTACGGCATCCTCAACGGCACCTGCAACTACATCCTTTCCCGGATGGAAAACGAGAAAGCCGACTTCTCCCTGGTGCTGGAGGCCGCCCAGAAGGCCGGCTATGCGGAGGCCAATCCCTCCACGGATGTGGACGGCTACGACACCGCCAACAAGGCCGCCATCCTGGCCTCCCTGGTCTACGGACGATGGTTCACCCTGGACGATGTGGCGGTCCAGGGCATCCGGGATGTGACCCTCACTGACATCGAGTATGCCGCCCAGCTGGGCTATCGCATCAAGCTGCTGGCCACCATCCGGAAGACCGGCGGCAAGATCCAGCTCTGCGTGCGCCCCGCCCTGGTCTCCCGGGACTCCCTGCTGGGAAATGTCTCCAGCGTCTTCAATGCGTTGTGGGTGAAGGGAGACATTGTGGGCGCCACCATGTATTACGGCCGTGGCGCAGGCCGGGCCGCTACCGCCAGCGCCGTGGTGGCCGACCTGGTGGATCTGGCCCTGAACCGCCAGCATGGATGTCCCCGCCGGGTGAATCCCTTCCCGGTCTATGACCAGGAACTGCAGCTGGCCACCAAGGACGAGATCCAGAGCCGCTTCTATGTGCGCTGCCAGGTGAAGAACAAGGCCGGCGTGCTGGCCCGTATCGCCGGCGTCTTCGCCGGCCACGGCATCTCCATCGCCTCCGTCTCCCAGCATGAGAAGGACGCCCAGAAGGACACCGTCCCCATGCTGCTCCTCACGGAGAAGGCCAGCCAGTCCGCCATGGACGGCGCCCTGAATGAAATCCGGCAGGACAGCGATATGACCCAGCCTCCCGTGTGCTTCGCCGTGGAGGAACTGGAGAACTAGCCCCCGGCTTTCCCCCAGGGGCCTCTTTCCCCCAGGCCCCTTCCCCTCTTTCCCATCCCTGCGGCAGACCGCTTCTTCCCTCCTTCCCGGGGGAGACGGTCTGCCGCATTCGTTTTCCCCCCCTCACCACCCCTCTTTTCCCCACCATGGACGCCCAGTGGATCTGGCTTGACCCCCGCCTCCATCCCTACCGACAGGCAACCAGGCTGCGCACCGGCTTCGACCAGCTCCTTCCCCAGGGCCAGCGCTACACGGTGGCCCAGTTCCAGCGCACCTTCCCCCTGCCCAAGCCTCTCCGGCAGCTCCGGCTCCTGGTCTCGGCCGACACCTCATACCACCTCTCCCTCAATGGGAAACGTCTGGTCACCGGACCGGCCAACTTCGGGGGAGACTGGCTGGACATCCATGCCTCCATGCCCTGGTACGGGGAATGCTGCCTCTGGGAGCCGGACGGGGCGGAAGCCCTGCACTTCGACGCCCTGGTCTGCCTGGGGCCCGTGCTTCTATGCGATCTCTCCCTGGGCCAGGGAGGATTCTATCTCCAGGCGGAACTCCTCTACCAGGACGGCACCCGGGAATGGCTCTGCTCCGATCCTCAATGGCAGGCCCGGGTCCTCACCGCCTTCGTGGATGAAACCACCTACGACGGCTCCCTTCCCCCCTCTCCCTGGGCCCCCGCCGTCCCCATTCCCCTTCCCCGTCCGGTCCGCCCCTCCCCCCTTCCTCCCCGCCAGGAGACCCGGATCTATCCCGTGGGAGAGCAGAGCCACCGGATTCCCCCTGGAGAGAAGCGGGATCTGGTGGTGGAGTTTTCCAGGATCCACTGCGGATATCCCACCCTGGAGGCGGATGGGGCCTGTCAGGTGGAATTGCAGTGCTTCGAGAATTCCCCCGAACATCCCCACGACTCCCTCTCCCTGACTCTGGCCTCCCCGGGCACCGCCTACCGGGCCCTCCACACCCGCAGCGTGGGCGGCTATCGTCTCACGGTGCGCAACCAGGATCCCCAAAGGCCCCTGACCCTGATCCCCGGGCTGGTGGAAACGTGTCTTCCCACCCCCATGGAAGGGGAGTTCCGCTGCAGCGATCCGGCACTGGAGGCCGTCTACCAGGTCTGCCGCTGGACACTGCGCATCTGCCGACAGAATCTCCATCTGGACAGCCCCAAACACCAGGAACCCCTGGCCTGCACGGGAGACTACTACATCGAGACCCTTATGACCCTGGGCACCTTCGGAGATATGCGGCTGGCGGAGTTCGACCTGCTGCGCACCGCCCAGATGCTGGAGGCCAACGACGGACGGATCTTCCACACCTCCTACAGCCTCATCTGGGTGCAATGGCTCCGGGATGTCTACCTCTTCACCGGAAACCTTACCCTGGTCAGGCAGTGCCTCCCGGCTCTCCGACTCCTGCTGAAGCGCTTCCGCTCCTACATGGGAAAGGATGGAATCCTGGACAATCCCCCGGACTATATGTTCGTGGACTGGCTGGTGGTGGACGGATTCTCCATGCACCATCCACCCAAATACCTGGGCCAGAGCGTCTTAAATGCATTCCTCCACGGCGCCTTGCAGAATGCCGTCGCCCTCTTCTCCCTGCTGGGGCTTTCCCAGGAGGCCCAGGAGACCCGGGAGTGGGCCGACTCCCTGGCCGCCGCCTGCCGCACCCTGCTCTACGATCCGGAGAAGCAGCTCTTTGTGGACGGTCAGGGAACCCCCTCCCCCCAAGTCACCTACTACCTGCCGGAAAATCTGGACCGGCGCCACTATTCCCGCCATGCCAACATTCTGGCGGTGCTCTACGGCCTGGTGGAGGGGGAGGAAGCCCGGGCGCTGCTGAAGCGGGTACTGGATAGCGATCTACCCGAGGTGCAGCCCTACTTTATGCACTACACCCTGGAGGCCCTGGCGAAGACCGGACTCTTCCCGGAATACGGCATGGCGCTGCTGCGCCGGTGGATTCCCCTGGCCCAAGAATGTCCCAAAGGGCTCAAGGAAGGCTGGTTCCCCCCGCAGCCCGACTACGCCTTCGACTTCTCCCACGCCTGGGGAGGCGCCCCCGCCTATCAGCTCCCGATCCGCCTCCTGGGCCTGGAACTCCTGGAGCCCGGCTTCCAAAGCATCCGGCTGACGCCCCGGCTGCTGGGGCTGGAATGGGCGGAAATCCGCCTGCCCACTCCCTATGGCTTCCTCCACTGCTCCCTGAAAAAGGGAGAGCCGCCCCAATTCCGCATTCCCCCGGAAATCC
>JAEDNW010000175.1:0-3217 GCA_016302315.1 Lentisphaeria bacterium | reverse complement strand
CTACTTTCCTTGCTTTTTGGGTAAAAACACTGCCTTAATCAGCAGACACTATTTACCTTTCCCGTCTGAAGCGGCGCGAGGGCAACCGTCTCATCAAGGTTATCACGGGAGTTCGGCGGTGCGGAAAATCCTATCTTCTTTTCCAGCTGTTCAAGAAGCACCTTCTGGCGAAGGGGATCCCCTCCGACCACATCATCGAGATCGAGTTTGACAGGCTGCGCAATGTCCGTCTGCGAACGCCGGAAGCCGTCTGTTCATACATTGACGCCCGTCTGAAGGGTGACGGGATGCATTACCTGCTGCTTGACGAGGTGCAGTTTCTGGAGAATTTCGAGGCCGTCCTGAATGACTACCTCCACCTGGACAATGTGGACATCTACGTGACCGGGAGCAATTCCCGGTTCCTCACCTCCGATGTGCTGACGGAATTCCGGGGGCGGGGAGACGAAGTGCACGTCTTCCCCCTGTCGTTCTCCGAGTATTGCCAGGGACACGGCGGGACACCCGAGCATGCCTGGCGTGACTACCTTCTATATGGCGGGCTTCCCCTGACACTCAGCATGGGGAACGACGAAGACAAATCCTCCTACCTGAAATCCCTGTTCGAGGAGACGTACATCGCCGACATCACCCAGCGGCACCGCCTGAAGAAGCATCTGGATGAGGTGCGGGAACTGCTGCAGGTCCTGGCGTCCACCACCGGTTCCCTCACCAGCGTCCAGAAACTGTCCGACACCTTCCGCTCTGCGAAGCAGCTCGGAATCTCCCGGCTTACCCTGGGGCGCTACTGCCGGTATTTTGCCGAGTCTTTTCTGGTCAGCCAGGCGAAACGGTATGACATCAAAGGACGGAAATACATAAACGGACAGTCCAAATTCTACTTTGAGGATGTGGGGTTGCGCAATGCACTGCTGAACTTCCGGCAGTTCGAGGAGACGCATCTCATGGAAAACGTCATCTACAATGAGCTTAGAATCCGCGGGTACAACGTGGATGTGGGAGTCGTGGATCTCCGCCATGCGGAAACCGACCACCAGAAGGTGGAAATCGACTTCGTGGCAAACCTGGGAAGCAAACGCTACTACGTCCAGTCGGCATTCGCCATCCCCGACGAGGACAAGCGGGCAAAGGAAATACGTCCCTTCAGGAACGTGAGCGATTCCTTCAAGAAGATTGTCGTTACGGGCAACAACTCACCAGTCTGGAGGGACGAAAATGGAATCCTGACCGTGAATGTGCTGGATTTCCTGCTAAACCCGGACAGCCTGGAACTGTAACCCCAGGAGAATATCCCCCCCCCCCTTCGGGGACAATAATGGATTCTATACCAGGGGCTCCAGACTAGGCGCCTGCCCTGGCCGGACGGCGAGGCCCGAGGGGCGAAATATGCCCGCCGGGACTGGTCAACGGCGGAAGAAACGGGGCGATTTCAGAGCAAAAGAAAAGCCCCGCCTCTTTCCTGGGGAGGGAGAGGCAGGGCTTGAGGAGGGAGGGGAAGAGCGGGAGGGGGATCGGGCCCCTTCCGCTCTTTCAACCCAGGGGAAAGTTAGCGGTTATCACCACCGGCGATGTTGCAGTTGGGATACCAGTAGTAGTCGCTGACGATGTAGCGGACGCCCTTGTCGCTGGTCTGCTTGGCCTTTTCCACGGCGGCGGTTTCCACGTGGCCGTCGGTGAAGCTGATGTTCATGGCGCGGCTGTGGCGGAAGTAGAGCTCGCCTTCGTTGTAGATGGCCTTGGGGCCGGTGATGTTGGTGGTGGAGGCGCCAGAGTATCCATTGACCCAGCGGACACCGTCCATCAGGTTGGGATGGATGGAGGCCATCTTGATGGAGCTGACCCGGTGCCAGTCGGCGGCGGCGTTCCAGACAGAGGCGGCCTCGGAAGAGGAGGCGGTGGTGAAGTGGCCATACCAGTTGTCACCGAGCTGGGTCCAGCTCATGGAGAAGCTGGCCTGATAGCCCACGTTACCGGCCAGGCGTTCGCTGGTGGCGCAGGAGGGGCAGAGGGTCACCTTGTGCCAGGCGCTCTTGTCCGTGGTGCCGGTGAGCACATCAGACATGGGGTCCTTGTTGGTCCAGTCGGACATGGGCATGGGGGTGCCGGGGATCATGGGGTTCATGGAGAACCAGCTGTAGGTGCTGTTGTTGGTGATGGACCACTGGGCTTCGGCCCAAGGACGGGCCGTGCCTTCCCGAGGAGTGAAGCGGGTGAAGAGGGTGGGCGGCAGATAGTCGTCGTAGTCGTTGGCGTAGAGCAGGTTACCCAGGGTCAGCTGCTTCAGGTTGTTGGTGCAGCTGATGGCGCGGGCCTTCTCCCGGGCCTTGGAGAGGGCGGGCAGCAGCATGGCCGCCAGGATGGCGATGATGGCGATGACCACCAGGAGCTCGATGAGGGTGAAAGATCTCTTCATAATGGTATGGAGGGGTTGATTGGGGGACAAGGCTTGGAAAGAAATAACCCGGGCAAGGTATAGGAAATTTTCCCGAAAACGCAAGAAGTGGCGAAAAATTGTGCCGGGAAGGGGGGGGATTCTTTCGGTGTCGGCTATTCCCGGACGGTGCCGTTCTCCACGGTGAAGACCCTGGGATTGAGGAAATCCCTGGGGAGGGAGGTGCCGGCGAAGAGGACCTGGCCCGCGCCGGCGATGATGTCCAGGAAGGCCTGTTTCCGCAAGGTGTCCAGTTCCCCCAGGACATCGTCCACCAGGATGGTGACTCCCTGATGGCGGTGATGGGCGCGGAGGGCGTGGAGCAGCGCCAGGCGGAGGGTCAGGGCGGCGGTGCGGCATTCCCCCTCCGAGCCGTAGGAGACCAGCAGTTTTCCCTGGAGGAGGCAGGCCAGTTCGCTCCTCTGGGGGCCATAGTGGGTCATCCCCTCCCGGCAGTCCCGGTCGAAAGACTCCTCCAGGATTTTGGCGTATGCGTCCCGGATCTTCTCCTGGGAGTCGGGGGCCCGTTCCAGGAGTTTTCCGATGCCGGAGAGATAGGTGCAGGCCATGGTGCGGCCGTCGGGGAAGAAGGCGGGGGAGTGCTGCTGGAGGGCCTGGTGGAGCTCCTCCCCCAGGTCTCTCCGATGCTCCTCCACAATGGCCGCCTTTTCCACCAGGATCTGATCATACGCGGTAATGGCCGCCCGGGGGTATCTGGCGGGGGTCTTCAGCATGGTGTTCCGGCTCTTCAACGCCTCATGGAATTCCTGGTAGGCCCGGAGATAG
>JAEDNW010000046.1:0-15685 GCA_016302315.1 Lentisphaeria bacterium | reverse complement strand
CCGTCGGACCAGCGGATCACCAGCACTGTCAGCTGGTTTTTCTGGCCGGGCTTCACAAAGTCCGTGATATCGAACTCGGTGCTAGTGCGGGAATCCTTGGCCATGCCCACGCACTGTCCGTTCACGTAGACAAAGCCACAGGTCTCCATGCCCCCGAAATGGAGGACCAGGCGTTCCACCTTCTCCCGCACCAGGAATTCCCGGCGGTAGACGCCGCAGGGATTCCGTTTCTCCGGCACCAGGGGCGGTGTATCGCCGAAGGGCATGCAGACATTCACATAGTGGGGGTTGTCAAAGCCCTGGCAGGTCCAGTTTCCCGGCACCTGGATGGGAGCATCTCCCGGCTGCTCCTCCCCTTCCAGCAGGGCCTCGGGCACCTCCTCCGGCCGGGAAAAGAGCCAGAAGCGCCACTGCCCGTTCAGACTTTCAATGGCGGGGCAATCAAAGGGTTCCCAGCTGCCTTTCCGGGCCTCCTCCTCCGTTTCCCAGGTGAAGAGGGGGGGACGGCTGGGAAGCAGGTTCACTTGGGGAACCATGGGGGATTCCCAGAGGCGGGCAGTCAGATCAAAGAGTTTCATGATGCAGGGAGGCTGGGAAGGCTGGGAAGACAGGGAGGGGCAAGGGGGGAAGCGCTAGGCCAGTTCCTGGAGGATCTTTTCCGCGGCCTGGGCAGGATCGGGAGCCGCCAGAATGGGGCGTCCCACCACAATAAAGTCCGCTCCCGCCTCCCGGGCCTGCCGGGGAGTCATGATCCGCTTCTGATCACCGGCGTCGGCTCCGGCAGGGCGGATGCCCGGCACCACCGTCAGGAAATCGTCTCCCAGTTCCTTCCGCAGCAGGGGAAGTTCCAGGGCGGAGCACACCACGCCGGAAAGACCCGCCTGGCGCGCCAGCTTTGCCAGCCGCAGCACCTGTTCCTGGGGAGTGGCCTGGATACCCACCGCCTCCAGCTGCGCCTGATCCATGCTGGTGAGGACCGTCACGGCGATGACCCGGGTGCCCGTCTCCCGCATGGCCTGGGCGGCGGCCTCCAGCATGGCGGGGCCTCCGAAGGCATGGACATCGATGATATCCCCGCCGACAAGGGCGCCGGAGCGGATGGCGTGGGCCACCGTGTTGGGGATATCGTGGTATTTCATATCCAGGAAGACCTTCTTGTTCCGGGCCTTGAGTTCCTGGAGCACCTGGGGTCCGTAGTGGGTGAAGAGCTGTTTGCCCACCTTATACCATTCCACCTGGGGGCCGATGCGGTCCACCATGGCCAGGGCCTGGTCCAGTTCCGGGAGATCTAGGGCGCTGATCAGGGTTGTCTTCTTGGTCATATTGTTTCTCCGTCTTGTTCAGGAGCTGCGAGAGGGGCTGGGGAAGGCGTGGCTTCCCCGGGGGGACGGGGAGCCGCAAAGGCCATTCTACGGAGGAGAACTCCCCGCAGCCGGGAGAATCTCCTATACAGGAAACAGCAGGTGACCGTCATTCCCAGGGCATGGAGACCAATCAGGAACAGGCAGCTGCAAAGCCAGACATCCCGGGAGGCATCGTTGGTGAAGAAGTACCAGAAGAAGAAGATCACCTCGTTCAGGTGTTCCCCGAAAGAATGCTCCGGCAGGTAGAAAATGGCCCGGCACAGGAAGAACCCGTATAGGAACAGGAACAGGATGGAGAGCCCGGCCATGACTTTTCCCGGGATCTGGATCAGCGTCCGGGGGATCGACCAGCGGCGCCACAGCCGCAGGAAGGGCTTACCCATGCCCACCAGGTTCCAGGGGAAGCAGAGAATCCAGAGATCGGCGAAGGCCAGGACATAGATGACACGTTCCTGATCCGGCTGCAGGCCATCCAGGAGCATCTTGCCGTGCCAGCGGGGGAAGGAAGAAAGCCCCAGGACAAGCAGGGCGTTGCAGAGATAGAAAAAGGAGATGGACTGGGCGCCGGCCTTGGAGGAGAAGGGGGAGCACCGCAGGGCATAGCAGAGGAAGAAGCACAGGGAAACCGCCTCCAGCCAATATCCCATGGTCATGACGGGGGCCATCACCGGCATGGGCTGGCACATCACCACCGGGAGAAACATGAACAATATGAACACCCCCATGAAATACAGTGTCAAAGAGATGTTGTGCCGGTTCATCGTTGAATAGGGATAGGGGTTCTGGGGGATGGGAGGAGCCTGCCCCGCCCTGGGAGAGCGGGGGGATGGATTCCGTTTACAGATCGTCCAGATGTTTGGCGTACTGATTGCCGTCCATGAGGAGATTCAGTTCATTGGGATCATCGTATTCCATCTTGAAGAGCCAGGCCTTCTTCCAATCCAGGTAGATCTGGGAGGGGTCGTCCAGCACATCCCGGTTGACCTCCACCACCCGGCCCGTCAGGGGGCAGCGGAGATGGCGGATCCGGTTGCGGACATGGAGATGGATCACCAGGGAATCCATGCCCAGCTCGTCTCCCTCCATGGGGATGTCAATGCTGGCAATGTCCGTCAGTTCCTCCGCCAGATAGTCGGTGATGCCCACCCGGGCGGTCTGTTTTTCCTTATCCACGCTGGCCCAGACATGATACCGGTTGAAGACAAAGTCCCTCTTCGGATTCTCCGGATCTTTGCTGGGATATTCAGGTTCTTTGTTGGAGTGGTCAAGAGTCATGGTTCTACTCCTTGCGTCCCTAGGGAAACACCCCTTGGGCGCAAAACGCCGTCCCCGGAGAGGGCCGGAGAGGCGTGGGCCCAAGAGAAAGAGATTGGATTTTGTGTTACGGAAGGCAGGGGGCGGGGCTCTCCGAGAGGGGAGCGGAGCCGGGGGAATCCTGGTTTGGGGTTCCCTGTCCTGTTCTGGTTCCCGGCCAGGGGCAGAAATCTTGATTCCGCCGCGTGCGGGGGAGAGAAGGCGAAGGGTGGCGGATCAGTTTTCCTTGGGAAGGAGCTGATCCACGATGGTCTCGAAGGCCTTCGCCGTGGCGGAGGAGGCGTAGCGCTCCACAAAGGGCTCTCCCGCATCTCCGCCGGCGCAGATCTGGGGATCCAGGGGCAGATGTCCCAGGAATGGAACGCTGTATTTCTGGGCCAGCGCCTCGCCGGCCCCCTGGGAGAAGATGTCCACCCGCTCTCCGCAGTGGGGGCAGACAAAGCCGCTCATGTTCTCCACAATGCCCAGGACGGGCAGGGAAAGCTGAGAGAGGAAATTCAGGGACTTGCTGACATCGGTGGCGGAGACCTGCTGGGGTGTGGTCACCAGAATTGCGCCATCCGCCTGGGGCAGAAGCTGGCAGGTGGAGAGACATTCATCGCCGGTGCCCGGCGGGGTGTCGATCACCAGGGCATCCAGATCGCCCCACAGCACATCCCCCAGCAGCTGCCGGATGATGCCGTGCTTCATGGCGCCCCGCCAGATCACCGCATGGTCGGTCTGGGGCAGGGTGAAGCCAATGGACATCACCTTCATATTCAGGGAACCCGTCTCCACCGGGAGAAGCTTCTCGCCCTCCGCATAGAGGGGAGCCCCCTCCAGTCCCAGCATCTTCGGAATGCTGGGGCCGTGAAAGTCCACGTCCAGCAACCCGGTCTGCCATCCCCGCAGGGAGAGACTGGCCGCCAGATTGGCCGCCACCGTGCTCTTGCCCACGCCACCCTTCCCGGACATCACCAGGAAAATGTGACGCACGCCCTTCAGATTCTCATGCACCGCACGGGTTTCATCGTGGCACTTCCCGCCACAACTCTCACAGTCACCGCCGCCGGGGCAATGGGGATGCCCGTTCTCGTTGCTCTCCATAAACAAAAAAAAATCTGGGAAACGTCAAATTCCGTGCCCCTGGAAAACCGAAAAAGACGCCTCCCCAGGGACACCATGGGAAAAGTTTGCCGGCAAATATAGCCTATGGGCGAAAATTGCAAGGGGAACGGAAAACAGAAACCGACAGAATTTCCAAATTTTCCGGACATCCTTGGACTTTTCACGACAACAACCCCCTTTCTCCCGAGCCTTTCTCCTCTCCCGCCCCCCCTGGTTCGCATTATATTTCCCCTTGTACAGATTCGCATGGCGCGAAGATGTCATTTCATCTGGTTTTTACGGAGTCCCATTTCCATGTCTGACATCATCACCATGACCCCTCAGGGTCTTGTCACCGGGGATCATCCCGTCATTCCCTTCATTGAAGGAGACGGCATTGGCCCGGACATTTGGCGTGCCACCCAATCCGTTGTGGATGCGGCGGTGGAGAAGGCCTATCAGGGTCGTCGTTCCCTGGAGTGGCTGGAGGTTCTGGCGGGGGAGAAGGCCTTCCACGCCACGGGCTCCTGGCTTCCTGAGGCCACGCTGGAGGCTTTCCGGAAGTATCTGGTGGGCATCAAGGGGCCGCTGACCACCCCCATCGGGGGCGGCATCCGCAGCCTGAATGTGGCCATCCGCCAGGCCCTGGATCTCTACGTCTGCCTGCGTCCCGTGCGTCATTTCCAGGGAGTCCCCTCCCCCGCCAAGCATCCGGAGCTGGTGGACATGACCATCTTCCGGGAGAACACGGAGGACATTTATGCCGGGGTGGAGTTCAAGGCCGACTCTCCGGAGGCCCGTCGGATTCTGGAGTTTCTGAAGAGCGAGTTTCCGGAGCACTTTGCCCGGATCCGGTTCCCCCAGGAATGCGGCATCGGCGTGAAGCCCGTCTCCCGGGAGGGCACCCAGCGTCTGGTGGAGGCCGCCATTGAGTACGCCATCCGGGAGGAGCGGGATTCCGTCACCCTGGTGCACAAGGGGAACATCATGAAGTTCACCGAGGGAGCCTTCCGGGACTGGGGCTACCAGGTGGCCCGGGAGAAGTACCATGCCCAGCCCGTGGGCGAGGGTCCCTGGTGCTCCTTCCCCCATCCCCGCACCGGAAAGCCCATTGTGGTCAAGGACGTGATTGCCGACGCCTTCCTCCAGCAGATCCAGACCCGCCCCGCCGAATACAGCGTGGTGGCCACCCTGAACCTGAACGGGGACTACATCTCCGACGCCCTGGCGGCGGAAGTGGGCGGCATCGGCATCGCCCCCGGCGCCAACATCAACGCCCGCACCGGCGCGGCCGTCTTCGAGGCCACCCATGGCACCGCCCCCAAATACGCCAACCAGGACAAGGTGAATCCCGGCAGCCTCATCCTCTCCGCAGAACTTCTCCTCCGTCATCTGGGATGGCGGGAAGCCGCCGACCTGGTGATCCAGGGCCTGGAGAAGGCCATTGCCGGCAAGACCGTCACGTACGACTTTGCCCGGCAGATGGAGGGTGCCACCCTGGTCAGCTGCTCGGAATTCGGACGTCAGATCATCCGCTGCATGTAACCCCGCCGGCATTTCCCCGCCCCCTCTCCCTCCCTCCCTCATGGAATTCCTCGGCATAGACTGCTCCACCCCCCAGGGGATCCGGAAGGCCCATCAAGCCCATGGCCGCCTGGTGCGGGATGACATGGCCGCCCTGGACCGGTTCCGCCGTCTGCCTGCCTGCGAGGAGCTCACGGCCCGGGAGCTGAAGGGACGGGGATACCCTCCGGAGTTTCTGGATTCCCTGGAAACCCTGACCTGCCTCCCCCCGCCGGGAGACAGCCTCTACCAGGGGGAAGACTCCCCCTTCGCCCTCCAGTATGAGAACATCCTGGAGCGGATGGGGGAGAATCCGGAGGATCTGCAGCGGGAAAGCCAGGAATACTACGACAGCCTTCCCCCGGAAGGCAAGCGCCAGTCCGATGCCCTGGACATGGCCAGCGTCCTGGTCAACACCTTCTTCATGCTCTCCCTGGACTGGGCCCAGGTCTCCGTCATCGGCAACCTGCCCTTCTGCACGCCCCGGCTCCAGCTGGAATTCCTGGGGAAACTGGGCCTGGGATGCGCCCATGCCAAGAGCGTCTTCGACCGCATCAGCACCCATCAGCGGGGGCATGCCCTGGTGACGCTGGAGAGCATCCTGGCCATCGCCCTGGAGGTGAAGGGGACGCTGGAGGCCTGGATCCACGACTATCCCCAGTACGCCCAGGCCCTGGGGACCCGGACGGACATCCTGAACCAAGTCCTGGACACCCTGAAGAAGCTCCGCGAGGCCACCGGACGGCTGCAGGAAGGAGACCCCCAGTAGAGGAACCCGCCACCATGGCCCAAGCCCAGGCAATATTCCAGGAAGGAAGACTCCTGCTGTCCGGCCATTGGCGCCTGGGCGCCCCCCGGCCCACCCCGGAGGAGGCTCTCCAGACTGTTCCCCGGGACCACAACGCCGCCCTGCCCCTTCAGGCCCAGACCCTGGAGGAGTGGGACACCTCCCTTCTCATCTTCCTGAATGCCCTCCAGACCCTGGCCGAGAACCGGGGACTCGCCCTGGACACCTCCGCCCTTCCCGAGGGAATCCAGACTCTGCTGAAACTCCAGGAGCAGGGGCGTCAGAACCAGCCCCGGGAGGGTGCCGCCCCCCCGCCCCTTTCCTTCCTGGCCCGCTGGGGCACCGCCACCCTGGAGGCCGTCCGGCTCTTCCTGGATCTCCTCCAGTTCCTGGGGGAACTCCTGATGGCCCTGGGCAGACTCTTCACCGGACGCAGCGCCATGCGCCTGACGGATCTGCACCGCCAGCTCTGCGCCTGCGGCCCCAGCGCCCTCCCCATCATCGCCCTCATCAGCTTCCTCATGGGACTGGTGCTGGCCTTTGTGGGCTCCATCCCCCTGAAGTGGTTCCAGGCGCAGCCCTACGTGGCCAGCCTGGTAGGCATTGGCATGCTGCGTCTCATGTCCCCCGTCATGGTGGGCATTGTCATGGCGGGGCGCACCAGCGCAGCCTATGCGGCGGAGCTGGGCACCATGAAGACCAACGAGGAGCTGGACGCCTTCCAGACCCAGGGCATCTCCCTGATGGATTTCCTGGTGCTGCCCCGTTTCCTGGCCATGTCCCTCATGCTCCCCCTCCTCTGCCTCTTTGCGGACATGGTCAGCATCCTGGGAGGCATGCTGGTGGCCATCCTGGATCTGGGGCTCACCACCAATGCCTACTGGAGCACCCTGATCACCACCACCCGGACCAACGATCTGGTGGTGGGCGTGGTCACCTGCGCCGTCCTGGGGGTGCTGGACGCCCTCTGCGGATGCTACCAGGGGATGCGGTGCGGCCGGAACGCCGCCGCCGTTGGCCAGGCCACCACCGCCGCCGTGGTCTACAGCATTGTCTGCATTGTCATTGCCACATCCCTCATCACCGTCATCACCGTGGTGTTGAAATACTGACCCCCCCCGTCCCCCTCATGTCTTCGGCCCTCCCCGTCATCGATGTCCGCCATCTCACCATGGCCTACGGAAGCCGGGTCATCATGGAGGATCTTACCTTCCAGGTGGAGCGGGGCGAGGTATTTCTGCTCATCGGTCCTTCGGGCTGCGGGAAATCCACCCTGCTCCGCCATCTCATCGGCCTGCTGCCTCCGGCCTCGGGCTCCCTCCGCCTCCTGGGGAAGGACTTCTGGGAGATGCCGGAGGAGGAGCAGGGCCCCTTTCTCGCCAGAATGGGAGTGCTGTTTCAAAGCGGGGCCCTGTGGAGTTCCATGACCCTGGAGGAGAATCTCTCCCTGCCCCTCCAGCAGCACACCAGCCTTTCCCCGGAGGAAATCCGGCAGGTCTGCCGCTGCAAACTGGAACTGGTGGGACTGGCGGGGTTCCAAGACTACTACCCTGCCCAGCTCTCCGGAGGAATGCAGAAACGGGCCGGTCTGGCCCGGGCCATGGTCCTGGATCCGGAAATCCTCTTCTTCGACGAACCCTCCGCAGGACTGGACCCCGTCAGTGCCAGAAATCTGGACCGCCTCATCCGACAGCTCCGGGATTCCCTGGGCACCACCATCGTCATGGTCACCCATGACCTGGACAGCATCTTCGCCGTGGGCACCCAGGCCATCTACCTGGATCCCCGCTCCCGTTCCCTCCTGGGCAGAGGCACCCCCCAGGAACTCCGGGATCATCCCCCCGCCCCGGAAATCCGGGACTTCCTGACCGAAGGCCTCGCCGGACGCACCGCCTGACCGGCCCCAAAAAGCCATGAAGAAGAAGAAAAGCGCAGTCCAAGCCACCTTCCTGGGCGCCTTTGTTCTGGGCGCCCTTGCCTTGCTGGTGTTTCTCCTGATGTCCATCGGCAACTGGAACTGGGGAAAGACGCCTCTGCACTACCGCATCTACTTCCCTTCCAACGTGAAGGGCCTGAGCGTCGGGGCCCCCGTCATGTTCCGGGGCATCTCCGTGGGAGAGGTGGAGAAACTCAATCTGGCCCCCGCCGGGCCGGACGGACTCCCCGACAACCACCAGGATGTCCTTCCCGTGGAAGTCTCCGTGAAACTCTTCCCGGACCGGCTGGGATTCCCCTCCCCCACGGGCATTCTCCCCTTCTTCCCCAGACAGAAGCCCCAGAATGAACAGGCCCACGCCTTCCTCAGCAAACTGGTCCTGGAAGAACATCTGTGCGCCAAGCTGGAAACCCTCTCCCTCCTGACAGGACAGATCTACGTCTCCCTGAATCTGGCCACCCCCGCCAGCGCCCCCTCCCCGGAAGTGACCCAGGAGCTCTGGGAAAATGGCATCCTTCCCTCCCGCCTCTCCACCCTGGACAATCTGAGCCACCGGATCAATGAGCAGGAGCTGGGAGACTCCCTGGAATCCATCCAGAAGTTCCTGCAGCAGGTAGCCCTGTTTGTGGAGCAGGGAAAGGCCCAGGAGGCCATGGAGAATCTGGCCGGCGGTCTCCGCACCCTTGCCCAGAGCACCGCCCTGCTTCAGGAGCGCCTTCCCCAGGCCCTGGACGCCTTGGAGAAGACGGGGGAGGAGGCCCGGCTGGCCCTGCAGCAGGGCAGACAGGCCCTGGAAGGCCTCCAGGAGGAGCTGACGGCCACCCTGCGCCAGGCCCAGGTCACCCTAAAGGAGGCGGAGGGGCTTCTGCGGGAGGGGCGTCCCCAGGCCCTGGGCGCCCTTGCCCAGATGGAGGAGACTCTCCAGCAGGCCAGCCAGACCCTGGAACAGGTCCACGCCCTGCTGGCGCAGCTGCAACCCGCCCCCCTTCCCGGCGCGCCTCCGGATCATCTCCTGGGGGACACCCTCCGGGAAACCCGGATGACCATGATCCAACTTCGCTCCCTTCTGGAAACCCTCAACCGAACGCCACAGGCCTTTTTGCTGGGTTCCCCGTAAGCCACCAACAACCCCTAGGAGAAGAAAAAGATGAAGAACATTCTTTCCCTCTGTCTGCTTGCTCTTCTGCTCCCTTGGCTGACCCTCTCCTGCGTCACCAAGGCCCCCCAGCTCCGGGCCTACCTCCTGGATCCCCTTCCCGCGGATACCCCCTATTTTGACGTATCTATCTCTAACCTACTGAATAGCAAGGAGATGCGATATACGACGGAAAACCGGGAAGTGAGAACCATCCCCCATGCCCGCTGGGCCCTTCCCATCAAGGAGGTCTGCGCCTCTGCCATCCCCCCGTCCTACTCCCGTCCCGGCTTCACCCTCCATGTGATCGAGGTGCAAAACCTAGAGAGAAGCCATACCCTGGTCTATCGGACGACTCTGTATCCTCGCCAACGGGGAGAGAGGACCATTCATGGCAATGACGGGGAACGAAGAATCGTCTACGATGGCACCCAAGAGAAAATCGAGCTCATTCCCCTGGAAATCTCCATTCCCTATGAAGGAGATTTGGACGCCTTGGCTTTTCGGAAGGCGTTCTCCCAGTTTCTTTGCCAGGCTGGGCAACGCATAACGCAGCTCCAGCAGGAGAATCCTCCACCCCAGAACCCCGCAGAGGCCACCGCCCCTTGAGTTTCCCTCGGGAACGCCCCCTTTCCTCCCTCCTCATGTCCATCCCCTCCCGCATCCTCCCCGGAATCCTGGCTTTCCTCCTTCTGGGCGCCACCCTCCCCGCGCCCCTCTTCGCCGCCCAGGACGCCTCCCTCTTCCTCTTCCCAGAGGAAAGCCCCCTGCCCCAGAATGTCAACCGGCGGGCCGGCATGGAGGCGCTCTCCCAGCACCTCTACAAGAACGCCATCCGGTATTTCACCCTGGCTCTGGCGGAGGAGAAGAATCCCGGGGAACGGGATGAACTGTCCCTGCTGCTGGCCCGCTCCCTACTGCTGGACGGACAGCACGCCGAGGCCCTGAAGATCGCCAACGACACCCTGGCAGGACAGGCCGCCCGGGAAAAGGCTTCTGCCCAGGCCGATTCCCTGCGCCTGGTAGCGGGCCTGGCCAGTCTCCAGGGCGGCGACAACGCCACCGCCCTCAATTTCCTCCTCCCCCTCCGGGAAAGCCCGCTGATGGAGGCCTCCGCCGCCCAGAAGGCCCAGATCCTGGAGGCCCTGGCCCAGGCCTGGAATGCCGGCGGACTTTGGGAAGAGACCCGGCAGGCCCTCCTTCCCCTCCTCCCTCAGTTTGACTTCGCCTCCCCGGAAAGACTCTCCCTGGACTGGCGCCTCCTGGAGGCCACCGTGCCCCTGGGACTCTGGCAGGAGACCCGCACCCTCCTGGACGAGCTGTCCAGCCAGCCCGCCTCCCAGGAGCAGCAGGCTCTGCTGAAGTTGCTGCGGATCCGGTGCGACATTGGCGAGGGGAAGATCTCCGAAGCCCACCAATACTATCACAGCAGCCGGCTGGACTCCCAGCTTCCCCGCACCCCGTCTCCCCAGTGGTGGGAGGTACTTTCCTCCCTGGCCCAGGCCTGTCAGGCCAAGGGCATGATTCCGGAAGCCGCCCAGCTTTTCGGGGATGCCGCCCAGGTGGCGCCCTCCCCGCAGCAGGCCCGTCAGGCCCGGGAGCTTCAGGCCGAGGCCCTGGTGGTCAGCCAGCGGCTTCCGGAAGCCCGGGAAATCCTCCTGGCCCTCCATGAGGCCCATCCGGAGGATGCGCTCCTCTCCCTCCGCCTTGCCGAGGTGCGCATGAGCCTCCAGGAACGGCAAAGCGCCTCGGAACTCTTCCAGAAGGCCGCAGGAGACGCTGCCCTTTCCCCGGAGATCCGCTGCCAGGCCTGGCAGAAAAGCGCCCAGTGCCTCTCTCTGGAGGGGCTTTCTCTGGAGGCCTCCCGGGCCTATCAGGCGGCGGCGGAGATAGCCGCCACGCCCCAGGCCAAGGAAGCCTCCCTTCTTCTGGCCGCCAAAGAAGAGGAGAAGGCATTGCGTCCCCAGGAAGCCATCCGTCTCTATCTTCTGGTGGCGGACACCCTGGCCGGGGTCCTGCCCTCCGCCTCGGAGGCCCGGCTGGAGGCCGCCCGGCTTTTGCGGGAAAGTGATCCGGCCCAGGCGGTGGTCCAGCTGCGGAAGTTCCTGGAGGAGTGTCCTAAATCTCCCCGGCTCTGGGAGGCCCGGCTGGCCATAGCCATCGCCACCCCGGAATATGAGAAGGCCCTGGCGGAGATGCTGCAGGTTGCCCGGGAGTGTCCCCAGGCTCCCCTGGCCATCCAGGCCTACTTTGAGGGATATGCCCGTGCCCTCGCCCAGGGCAGCGCCGGCATGGAGAAGGCCATGGACATTCTCCAGGATCTGCTGACCCAGTTCCCGGAGATGGAGGGGGAGAAGCTGCGGCTGGCCCGGCATCAGCGTCTTCTGCTGGGGCTCGCCCTGGAAAAGCCGGACGCCCTGGCCCAGGGACGGGATTTCCTGGCCGCCTATCCCGACGCCCCCGAATCCCCCGAGGTCGCCATGAACCTGGCGGACTGGCTCTCCACCCAGAAACGTCACTCTGAGGCGGCGGCACTCTACCAGAGTCTCCAGGCCATGCCCAAAGCCCCCTTGACCCTGCGGGAAATGGCCGCCTACGAGGAGGCCTTCTGCCACGCCCAGCTCCCCGAGGGCACCCCCAAGGCTCTGGAACTCCTCCGCAATCTTGCCGCCACGGCACGGCAGAATCCGGAAGTGGCCGCCCGGGCCGCCTTCCTCCAGGGAGATCTCCTGACCCGGAAGGACACCCCGGAGGAGGCCCTGGAGCAATACCGCATCGCCCGGGAAAAGGCCGGAGACACCCTCCTGGGCCTGGCCGCCACAGGAAGAATGGCGGAACTCCTCTATGCCCTGGGCAAGGTGGAGGAAGCCGCCGGGGAGGCCGATGCCATCCTCCGCAAGGTCCCCCAGGGAGACCGGCTTCTGCTGGCCAGGGCCAAGCTGATCCGGGCCCGGTGCTACCGGCGCCAGGGCAATCTGTCCATGGCCAAGATGTATTACCATGACATTCGTCTGGAATACGAATCCAGCCGGAACGCCCCGTCGCAAGCCGCCGCCACGCCGGCTGTCTATTTCGCCGCCGTCAACGAAGTTCTGGAAATCCTGGACGAACAGGGAGAGACCACCGCCGCCAGAACCGTGCGCCAGAACTACAGCAGGATCACCGGACGGGACGCCGCACTCCCTGCCCTCCCCGCCCCGGAGAAGTCCCGCTAACTCCCCCTTACCTCCTCCCTCTCCCCAAAAACGCCCCTCCCCCCATGAAGCCCCTTTCCCTTCTCCTCCTCCTCGCCCTCCTCTGCCCCCTCTGGTGCCCCGCCGTGGAAATCAGCGAATCCGTCCTCGCCCGGGTGGGGGAGACGATTCTCACCTCCTATGAAGTGCGCCTTGCCTCCGCCGCCGAGGAAGCCCTGCTTTCTCCCTCCCTCTCTGAACGGGAGCGCATGGAGGCGGTGGCCGCCATCCGCCAGGAAACCCTGGAGACCATGATCCTTCAGGAACTGGTCTGGCTGGATTTCCAGAGCCTCAAGGGCAAGATCCCCGCCGAACTGGTGCAGGAGCGCATCGACAACCTGATCCTGACCCAGGCCAACGCCAGCGAGGAACGCTTCCGGGACATGCTTCACGGCATGAACATGACCTACAAGGAATTCCAGGAGAAGCTGACCAAGCAGCTGGCCGTGGAGATGCTCCTCTACGACCGCACCCGCCGCAATCTCTTCATCACCGATCTCCAGATCCAGGAATACTTCCAGGCCCACCGGCAGGATTTTGTCTCCGCCCCTCAGTACCGGGTGCAGGCCATCCAGCTGGCGGCCCAGGAGGGCTGGGAGGAGACCTGCCGGGAGATTCAGCGCCGGCTGCAGGCAGGAGAGGATTTCGGGGCGCTGGCCACCCAGTTCTCCCAGGGAGCCAATGCGGAGCAGGGAGGAGACCTGGGCTGGCTGGAAACCATGGCCCCCGGCCTCCAGAAGGTGGTGGACACCCTGGCTCCCGGGGAAGTGACGGAATCCCCCCTCTCCCTGGGCAATGCCTACTACCTCATCAAACTGGTGGACCGCAAGGGAGGCAGCGCCCCCGATCTCACCCCGGAACTCCGGGAAACCATCCGCAAGATCCTGGAGGACCAGGCGGCCGCCCGGCGGCTGGAGGAATACAAGCAGACCCTGGCCACCAAATACCCCGTCCGACGGTACTGAGGAAACCCAGCCCTCCAAAGGCCGGGGCGGGGGGAAGAGCCGGCGGCGGAAAGGCGGGAAGACGGGAAGACGGAAGCTTCCCCTCCCCCTCCTCTGCGCATTTGAAAAACCTGGGAAAACGGCTACATTACGCCCCTGTCATTTTCTTCTATCATTCCTGATACAACATCACCCTTCATCACACATTGAGGACACACCAGAATGGGCTCCGTTAAGAAGCAGCGCCGCCGGAAGATTGCCAAGCACAAGAGGGACAAGATCCGCAAGGCGCTTCGCCACAAGAACAAGTAGTCATGCCGGAAGTGCGGGCGGGATTCGTTTCCCCGGACTTCCCGGGAGGAGTTCCCGCCCCCTTCCCCCGCCCCTCTCTTCCCGGGCGCAATGCCGGAGCCTCCTCTCCGGCTTCCACGCTCCGTCCACGCCGCTGGATTCCCTTCCAGCGGCGTTTTCTTTTCCCCCCGCCACATCTCTCTTTTCCCTGGGGAAAAGCACTGCCCGGGGAAGGCAGACTACATTAGCCCCATGCCTTTTCCTCTCCCCCATCTGCTCCTGCTGCTGGCCCTGCTCCTCCTGCCTATGGAGGCCCGAAGCGTCCCGGCAGAACTCCACTCTCCCCTGCCTCCCCTTCCGGAGACACTGCAGAAGGAGAAGGATCTCCTGATGGACTACGCCTCCGTGGCCCTCCGGGAGATTCTTCCCCCCGGGGAGCCTTCGGAGAGCGAGAAGGACGGGGAAATCCTCATGGGGATACTGCGCCGCCACCCCCAGGCGGTTTCCGCCCTGCGTCGCCTGGTGCGGCTTCGCTGGGAGCGCCAGGAGGAGAGCCTCCTTCTTCAGGAGCTGCGGGAACTGAACCAGGGGGAGAATCCTCCCTGGGAAGCCCGATACGCCCTCTGGGATCTGCTCTTCTTCTTCCAGGACCCGGAGGCCGCCCCGTTCCTGGAGACCATGAAAAAAGAGGCTCCCCTGGATCCCCAGGTCCTGCGGCGGGCCATTTTCTTCTACCATGAGACGGGACAGGAGAAGGCGCGGGACCAGGCCATCCAGCAGGCCCGGAACCTCCCGGAATGCGGCCAGGATCTGCCCCTCCACTGTCTTCTGCTGCGGATTGCCGGCCAGATCCGGGACTCCGCCCTGGCCGAGGAAACGGCCCGGCGTATCGCCGAAAACCAGGATTTCCTGAACGCCGACTTCTTTGAGGAGGAATACCAGGAGGCCTGGGACATACTCTGGGAGGCCAGGATGTTCGTTCCCCTGGCCCTCCTCCTTCAACCCATGCTCCCCCTCTTCTGGGAGACCAGCGGCACCGAAGCTCCCTCGGACCTGTGTCAGCTGCTCTGCTTTATCGCCCTGAAGGCCCAGGACTACACCGGACTCGAGAAGATCCTCCAGTTCCTCGAGAAACAGATGTCCCCCTCCCAGTGGCATGCCCTTCTCCCGGATGTGCTGGATGTCTTCCGGCAAGTGGAGGAGGAGGATTTTCAGCCCCGCCGGGAAATTCCGCCCCAGCCCTTCCTGAAGCTGCAGGCGGATCTCCTGGAACGCTATGTGGATTCCCTGCCGCTGCTCCGGCGCAAGGACAACCTCCTGCGCCTCCTGGCAAGGCTCGCCCTCGGCCTGGACGATCCCCCGCGCCTCATCCGGGCCCTCTGCCAGCTTCCCAACCCCAATCTCCAGGACAGCCTTCTCCTCCTGGAGGCCCTCTTCGCCCACGGGGACCTGGATGCGGCACGCCGGGAAATGCGGAACATCCAACAGCGTTTCCCCGGAACCCTCAAGGCGGACTTCTATCTTCAGCAGGCCTATCTGGAGGAGATGGCCGGAGAGCTGGAGGCCGCCATCCAGGCCATCCAGAAGGTCATGACCCTGACCCCGGACGACCCCGAGGCCGCCAACTTCCTCGGCTATCTCTACGCCGACCACAACATCCATCTGGATCAGGCAGAACCCCTCATCCAGAAGGCCCTGGCCGCCGATCCCCAGAATCCCGCCTACCTGGATTCCCTGGCCTGGCTCCGATTCCGCCAGGGACGCACGGAGGAAGCCCTGGCCCTGATGGCCCAGGCCCTCCATGCCTTCTCCCAGAGTCAAGCCCAGCCCCCCCTGACCAGCGAGATGAGCCAGGAGCTTCTGGCGCATCTCCGGGAAATCCTGCAGGCCCTGGGGGCCGCCCAGCTGGCCCGCTACCTCTCCTTCCCCTGAAGCCCTACCCTTTCCCCCCCATGCCCCCCAATCTGTTCATCACCTTCGAAGGCGCCGACAAGGCAGGAAAATCCACCCAGATCCTCCGGCTGGAGAAACG
>JAEDNW010000045.1:0-15702 GCA_016302315.1 Lentisphaeria bacterium | reverse complement strand
GGCTGTCCCACCATCAGCACATTGTGGCATCCCGCCGCGGCAATGACCAGGGCCCGTTTGGCGGAGTCCTGCCCCTTGACATCCCGGAAATCCAGTTCTTCCCGGAGGGCCTGATGGAAGAGCTCCTCCACCTCCACCTGAGTGGGGGTGGCTTCTTCCAGGGCCGCCAGGAGCGTCCGGGCCTCCCGGAGATTGTCCACCCCAAAAACCCTCATGCCGGAGATGGCCGCCTCCCTGGCATTGCTTCGGGGGAGGATCATCTGCTTCAGTCCCAGGGATTTGGCATGCATGGCCAGGGGGAGGGCGCCCCGGATGGGCCGGATCTCCCCGGTGAGAGACAATTCCCCCACCACCATGGATTCCTCCAGGATCTGCCGGGGGAAATGCCGCCGGAAGGCGCACAGGCAGAGGGCGATGGCCAGATCGTAGAGTCCTCCGGTTTTCCGGAGGCTGGCGGGGGCGAGATTCACGGTGGTGGCCCCCGTGGGCAGGGGGATTCCGTGCATGGCCAGGGCAGTGCGCACCCGGTCCCGGCTTTCCCGCACGGCCGCATCGGGGAGTCCGATGAGGGTGAAATGGGGTTCCTGGAGGGGTTCGGGGGTATCCTTGTCGTAGGCGCTGACCTCGATTTCCACCGTTTCCACGTCCACGCCTTGTATGGTTCCGCTTAATGTCCTGGTGATCATCCTTTTTCTCCGCAAGAAGGGGGGGGAGCGGGAAATACTATACCGGGAGGGAACGGGGAAACGGCTCCGTGGGCATCTCCCGCCTGGAAGTCGCTCCGACGCCCGGGAATTCCCGGCCATGGTGGACATTTCTGCCCGGCGGGATTCGGGAGAAGGAGGGTGGCGGCGTCCGGAAAGAAAACGATAGATTAAGGCATTCGGGCGTAAGAATGGGCCTTGTTTCTGTAGTAGGGGAGGACGCTGACATGAGACAGCCTTGGGCTGTGACGTGCCTCTTTTCTCCCATTCCCTTGTAGCAACGGAATCACACCACATGGCATTTACCACAAAGAAATCAATGTTGGCCCGGGTGCGGATGGGAGACGAGATTTCCTGGAAGGAGTTTTACGAGACCTATCGCCCCCTGGTGTATCTGGTGGGAAAGGACTGCGGACTGAATGCCTCGGAGAACGAGGAGCTGATTCAGTGCGTCATGTGCGAGATTTTCCGGAAGGACATTGTGGGGAAATATGATCCCGAGCACATTCCGGAGCATGTGTCTTTCCAATACGATGAGACCAAGGGCCGGTTTCGCCACTACTTCCGGGGAATTGTCCGAAATCAGGCACTGAAGCTCTACCATGACCGCTGGGGATACAAGTGCCTGGACGAGGTGCCCGAGCCCGTGTACTGCCAGCGTCTGGAGACCTCCTGGAATGAGAACTGGCGCCGCCATGTCCTCAATCAGGCGTTGTCCGAACTTCGCCAGAAGGTCCAGCCGTCCACCTATTCGGCCTTCGACTTGTATGCGCTCCAGAATCGTCCTGTAAAGGAAGTGTCGAAGGTGCTGAATCTCTCGGTGGATTCTGTCTATGTGGCCAAGAACCGCTGTGTCGCGGCGCTGAAACAAATCATCGCGAAGATAGAGAAAGACGAGAAATGAGACATTACACCCAAGACGAACTGGATCTTTTCCGGCACAAGGAAATGTCTGTTCTGGGACGCATCAACTGCGCCTCCCATCTGAAGGAATGCAAGGAATGTGTCAAGCTTCTGGAGGAACTGGAGGAGAACGACAAGCTCCTCCAGGAAGTGGTGGATAGCGTACAATGTTTCCAGGCGGCGGAGTCCCAGGGACATCCGCAACCCTGAAGAAGGAATATCCGGGGAGGGGAGCAACCCCTTATTGGGGGCGGCGGGGAAAGAGGAGAGGACTCTTCCCCGCCGTTTTTTTCTTCTGAAATTGGATTCTGGACCTTTCGTTTCGGGAGTCCAGGTAGGCTTTTCCCCGATCCAGGAAGAACTGGGCGGAGCGGAATGCAGCGGGAACCCGCGTGTAAAAACATTATAACCACTTGATAATCAAGGAGTTATAATAGTATAGAATCATATAGTCCTGCGGAATTTTGGGGGGGTAGGAATTAATCTTCCAGTCCCATATCCAGGGTGAGTTGCCGTGGGGTGGTGCGGCGTTGGATTTCCTCCAGGACGGTGCGGAAATCCTCCTGTTGGCAGAGGGCGGCGAGGCGTGTCCAGTCCGGGGTGAGGCGTCGGATCGATTCCAGGCCGTGCCAGGTTTCCGGGAGGAGATCATCCAGCCGGACCAATTCCCGGTTTTGGAGGAGATGCTCCTTTTCCTCCCGGAGGGTGTCCTTCAGTTTTCCGGGGGGCAGTTCCTCCCAGTGTGCCAGGATTCCGTCAATGGAGTCCCACTGTGTCAGGAGGCGTGCGGCGGTTTTGGGGCCGCATCCCGGGATTCCCCGGATATTGTCCGCCGTGTCTCCCAGAAGGGCCAGATAATCGCAGAGCTGCCGGGGCGGCACGCCATACTTTTCCTGGATTTCCTTTTCCCCGTAGAGATTCCACTTGCCTCCCTTTTCCGGTCGCAACAGCTGGACCTGTCCGTCCTGCACCAGCTGTCCCAGATCCTTGTCGGCCGTCAGGATAGTGACGGAGCAGCTTTCCCGCTGGCGGGAGATGGCGGCCAGGAGATCATCGGCCTCGACGCCTTCCCGTTCCAGGAGGGGCCATCCGAAGGCGTCGGCCCACTGGCGGATGCGGGGCACCTGGTCCCGGAGTTCCTGGGGCATGGGGGGGCGCTGGCCCTTATATTCGGGAAGGAGGGCGGTGCGTCGTCGGCATTTTCCGTGGTCGAAGACCAGGGCCCCGTATTCCGAGGGGAAATCCCGCTCCAGCTGCAGGAAGAGTTTCGCCATGCCGTAGAGGGCATTGGTGGGTTCTCCCCGGCGGTTGCTCATGGCCTGGGGAGGGAGGGCATAAAAGAGGCGGAAGATCTGGGAATAGGCGTCGACGAGAAGGATGCGTGGCATAGGGTTAGGCATTCTGCTCTGGGGAGGGCCGGGGGGAGGCGTCCTCTTCCCTGGGATCAAAGCCCCGGATGACGATCACCGCCTCGCCTTTGGGGGGCGCCTCCTGGAAGGTGGCGGCCAGCTGGGAGAGGGGGCCCCGGAGGGTTCGCTGGAATTGCTTTGTCAACTCCAGGCATACGGCGGCCTGGCGGTCTCCCAGGACTTCCCGGGCCTCCTCCAGGAATTTGCCTACCCGGAAGGGGGATTCGTAGAAGACCAGGGTGTGGCGGGCGCGGGAATCCTCCTCCAGAAAGGCCCGGCGATGGCCGGGTTTACGGGGAGGAAAGCCCTTGAAGAGATAACTGGAGGGAGGGAGGCCCGAGGCGATGAGGGCCAGGGGGACGGCACTGGGGCCGGGGATCACGTCGATGTCGTGGCCGGCGGCGATGGCGGCGGTCACAGCGGGATATCCGGGATCGCTGACCAGGGGATATCCGGCGTCACTGCACAGGCCCACCTTCTTTCCCTGATCCAGCCACTCCACGATGCGGCGTGCCATGGCGCGCTCGTTGTGTTCGTGGTTGGCCACATAGAGGGCGGGGCGGGGGATGCCCAGGAGGCTGACCAGCTGTCCTGTGTGCCGGGTATCCTCGCAGCAGAGGATTTCCTGGGCGGAGAGGGCCTCCCGGGTGCGGGGGGAGACATCCCCCAGGTTCCCGATGGGGGTGGCGATGACCGTCAGGGTTCCCATAAGGGGGGTGCGGTGGGGGAAAGGCTTCCGGACTACCGGAGTTCCACGCCCAGCTTCTTCACCAGTCCCTGGCGCAGCTTCTCCTGGAGCTGATTCACCTCGTCGTCGGTGAGGGTGCGCTGGGGATCCTGATAAGTGACGGTGTAGGCCAGGGAGCGTTTCCCTTCGCCCAGGACCTTGTCATCCTGGAAAAGATCGAAGAGGGCCACGCCGGCCACCTTGTCGATCTTGAGGGAGCGGATGGCATCCACCACCTGCTGGTTGGTGAGGGAGGCGGGAGCCACGAAGGAGATATCCCGTTCCACGCCGGGGAAATGAGGAAGTTCCTGGAATTTCTTGACGGGATGGGGGGCATTCTCCACGGCTTCCACATCCAGGAGGGCCAGGAAGAGGGGGTTCCGGAGGCGCATTCCCTTGGTGAGGGCGGGGGCGGCGGCGCCCAGATAGGCCAGCACCTTCTTGTTCTTGGCCACGATGCGGGCGCAGGCGCCTTTCTGGAAGGCGGGATGCTCGGCGGCCTCGCAACGGGTGAAGCCCGCCAGCTGGCAGTCGTCCAGATAGCTCTCCACCATGCCCTTCAGATCGTAGAAATCCATGGCCTCTCCCTTTTCCTTGCCGAAGCGCTCGGGATGGCGGCGGCCGGTGAGGGCGATGCCCGCCTGGAGGCGCTCCACGGGGGCGTCGTTCTCCCGGAGGAAGATGCGTCCCATCTCGAAGAGGGCCAGATCGTGCTGGTTATGGGCCACATTGTGGGCCACCACCTGGAGGAGTCCGGGGAGCAGGGTGGGGCGGAGGAAGGCGGTGTCCTGGGAGATGGGATTGGCCACCTGGAGGAGCTGTTCGGCGGTCAGGTCGGTGCCGGCCAGGCACTGGCTCTGGGACCACAGGGTGTAGTTCATCACCTCGTCCAGCCCCAGGGACATCAGGCGGTGGCGGGTGGTTTCCTGGAGGAGATAGCAGTCATCCTTGGCACTGCCTCCCAGGACGGCCACGGGGGTGGCCTCGGGGATGGCGTCCAGCCCGGTCAACTGGGCCACTTCCTCGGCCAGATCCACAGGGGCGTGGAGGTCGAAGCGCCACCAGGGAGTCTGGACGGTGACTTCGTCCCCTTCCTGACGGGTGACCTGGATGCCCCGGCGGTTCAGGAGGGAGGCCACTTCCTCGGTGGTGAGGGAGAGTCCCAGCAGATCATTGATGCGCCGGGTGCTGGCGGTGATGGTTTCGCTCTTCCAGGGGCGGGGATAGCAGTCGATGGGGTCGCCCACCTGGGTGGCGCCTGCCAGCTGGCAGAGGAGGCTGGCGGCCCGTTCGCTGGCCAGGGCGCAGGTTTCGGGGGCCACGCCGCGCTCATAGGTGTAGCTGGCGTCGGTGGCCTTTCCCAGATTCCGGGAGGAGAGGCGGATGTTGGTGCGGTCGAAGGCGGCGGCCTCCAGGAGGACCGTGGTGGTCTTGTCAGTGATCATGGAGTTTTCCCCGCCCATGATGCCCGCCAGGGCCACGCCCTTCTCGCCGTCGGCGATGAGGAGATTTTCCGGATTCAGGGTCAGCTTGGTGCCGTCCAGGGTGGTGATGCCTTCCCCGTCCTGGGCACGGCGGACGATGATCTGGCGCCCCGCCAGGTTTTCCAGGTCGAAGGCGTGGAGGGGCTGGCCGTATTCCAGCATGATGTAGTTGGTGATGTCCACCACATTGTTGATGGAGCGCAGGCCCACGGCCTCCAGGCGTTCCCGCATCCAGTCCGGGGAGGGGCCCACCTTCACATTCTCGAAGACCCGTCCGATGTAGCGGGGGCAGAATTCGGGGGCATCGATGCGGATGGAGGCGGCGGGTTCGGCGGCGGGGCGGACCTTGACGGGATTGGGGGGCAGGGTCAGGGGATTGCCGGTGAGGGCGCAGATTTCCCGGGCCACGCCCACGTGGGAGAGCCAGTCCGGGCGGTTGGGAGTGACTTCCCAGTCAATGACGGTGTCGCCGCTGAACATTTCCCGCACAGAGACACCCAGGGGGGTGTCCTCCGGCAGAATCAGCAGTCCGCTGTGGTCCTGGGAGAGTCCCAGCTCCCGGGCGGAGCACATCATGCCGCAGGAATCCACGCCCCGCAGCTTGCTCTTCTTGATGACAAAGCCCTCGCCGAAATCGGTGCCCAAGGTGGCCAGGGGGACGATCTTTCCGGCATCGCAGTTGGGGGCGCCGCAGACGATCTGGACGGGTTCCCCGGTGCCGGGATCCACCATGCAGACGCTCATGTGGTCGGAATTGGGATGGGGTTCCCGGGAGAGGATTCTGGCGGTGATGACGCCCTGGGGGATGGTGCCCGTCTCCTCAATGCTTTCAGGCTCCAGTCCCACGGTGGTGAGGCGGTCCGCCAATTCCTGGGCGTTCCAGGGGATATCCGTGTAGTCGCGAAGCCATTTCAGAGAAGTTTTCATAAGGAGAGGGGGGGGGCAGCGGGAAGAGAGGGGCGGGAGAGCCGCCGCCACGGGAACAGGGGAGGGCGGCCGGGGCTTTCCCTAGGGGAAAGGGGGGACAGGAAATGCGGGGTACTATAATCGCCAGCAGGGAGACGGGGCACCCTGTGTCTGGGGAAAAGAAAAGGGCCGAAAAGAGAAGACTCTCTCTTCGGCCCTGGGGCATTCCTCCTCCTTCCCCGGAGGGAGGAAGAGGAGGCGCCTTCTTCGGAAGACTAGGCGTTCTTCTGGAAGTCCTTCATGACCTCGATCAGGCGCTGGACGCCCTCGGCGGGCACCGCGTTGTAGATGGAGGCGCGGCAGCCGCCCACCTTCCGGTGACCCTTCAGACCCACCAGGCCATTGGTCTTGGCGTAGGCGATGAAGGCCTTCTCCTGATCCTCGGTGGGCAGACGGAAGCAGACATTCATGCGGCTGCGGGTGGCGGGAGCGGCCGTGGCCCGGTAGAAGCCGGAGTTGTCGATGAAGTCGTAGAGGGCCTTGGCCTTGGCGGCGTTCTGGGCTTCCATGGCCTCCAGTCCGCCATTCTCCAGCATCCAGTCGGTGACCAGACGGTTGATGTAGATGGCGAAGGTGGGGGGAGTGTTGAAGAGGCTCTTGCCCTCGATGTGGGTGGTGTAGCGCAGCATGGTGGGCACGTTCTTGCCGCAGCGCTCGGCCAGGTCATGGCGGATAATCACCAGGGTGAGGCCGGCAGGGCCGATGTTCTTCTGGGCGCCGGCGAAGATGAGACCGAACTTGGGGATGTCCAGCCGGCGGCTGAGAATGTCGGAGGACATGTCGGCCACCAGGGGGACGTCGCCGGTCTCGGGGAATTCGGGGAACTGGGTGCCGTAGATGGTGTTGTTGGAGCAGACGCCGAAATAGGCCCATTCGGGATCGATCTTCCAGTCCTTGATGCCCTGGATTTCGTTGTAGTTGATGGCGGCGCCGTCGTAGACCACCTGCTTGGGCAGCTGCTGGATATCCAGTTCCTTGATGGCCTTGTGGGCCCACACGCCGGTGTCGGCATAGCCGATGGTCTTGCCGGGAACCTGGAGGTTCATGGGCACCATGGCGAACTGGAGGGAGGCGCCGCCCTGGAGGAAGAGCACGTCGTAGTTTTCGGGAATGTTCAGCAGTTTCCGCAGATTGGCTTCCGCGGCCTGGATGATTTCATCGAATGCGGCGGCGCGGTGGGATTCCTCGATGATGCTGTAGCCGCAGCCGCGGTAGTCGGCGAATTCGGCCTGGGCCTTGAGGATGACGGAGCGGGGAAGAGCGGCGGGACCTGCGTTGAAGTTGAACACTTGCATGTCTTTGGATTTCCTTGGGGTTGCCCCGCAGGTCAGTCTTAATTCATCGGAAGGCATTGTGCCAGGCGACGCATTTGATTTCGTCTACCATCCTGCGGGAATGGGGGGTACTATAGCCATCTTCCTCCGCCCCGGGGACCTCCCGCCGGGAATCCCGGGAAAGGGGATTACATTGGGCGAAATGCCGGGAACCGCCTTTCCTCCCTCCCGGAGAGGGGGGAATTTTCCCTTCCTGTTCCCGGAGTCCTCCTCTTGTGTTTCCTTTCATTCCCTTGTTGATGCGGGGGTTGCCCTCTTATGAAGACGAAGACCCTGGCCGTCTTTCTGGAACATCCGGGACTTTCCTCCCTGACCATGACTCCCAGCCAAGCCGTCGCTCTGGCGAAAGCCCTGGGGCCGGCGACGCGGGTGACCCATTGCCGCACCCAGGAGGAGTTTCTGTCCACCCTGCCGTTGGCGGACTGGGTGGCCACCTGGACCTTCCGGCAGGAGTGGTTTGCCCTGGCGCCCCGTCTTCGGCTGGTGAGCACGCCGGCGGCGGGAACGGATTACTTCACGGTGGAGTGGCCTGAGGGCGTGCTGCACTGGAACGGGGCGTTTCACGGGGAGTTCATGGGGGAGACGGCCCTGGCCATGCTGCTGGGGATGTGCCGGGGAATTCTGCCCGCCGTCACCACCTACCGGCAGGAGGCCTGGCCCCGGAGCCAGGTGGACGCCCGGATGCGCCCCCTGCGGGGAGCCACGGTCACCATCTGCGGCTTCGGGCATATCGGACGCTGGATCGGACGCCTCCTGAAGCCCCTGGGCACCCGCATCCTGGGCGTCGCCCGGCATCCCGGCCATCTTCCTCCGGAATACTTCACCCCGGGAGACCAATGCCACTGCCTGGCGGAGCTGGATGCCCTCCTGCCCCACACCGACCACCTGATCCTGGTGCTTCCCCGAAGCCCCGAGACCAACCACTTCCTGGACCGCCGACGCCTGGCGCTCCTGCCACCCCACGCCACGGTGTGCAATCTGGGACGGGGCAATGCCGTGGACGAGACGGCGCTGGTGGAGGCCCTTTCCCAGGGACGCCTGGCCGGCGCCTGCCTGGATGTCTGCCAGCAGGAGCCTCTCCCTGCTGAAAGCCCTCTGCGCCAGTGCCCCAATCTCTGGATCACGCCCCACTCCTCCGCCTTCTCCCCTTCCTACATGGACGCCTATCGCCAGGAACTGGTCCGCCGTATCCGGGAGGAGGGGCTGCTGGAGGCGTAAATCCCCCTTTCTTCTCTGCCTTTCTCCTCTTCTTCCTACCTTACTGGAGTTTTCTCTCATGCCCGCCGTGTATCAGGAACAACGTTCGGTCCGCTATCTCGCTCCCACCCGGGTGGTCTGGCACTCCCCGGAAGCCACCTGCGCCGCCTCTCTTCTGGAGGTGGCCGGAGAGAATGCCAGCATCTGGCGCACCCCTGGTCTGATTCTTCCGCCCCACACCGGAGTGATTCTGGAATACGACACTCCCCTGCCGCTCCAGGGAATCCGCATTTCCCGGGGGAGGGACGGCTTCGGCCCCGCCCAGGTGCGCATCCGCCTGGGAGAGTCGGTCTCCGAAGTGCTGAATACCCCCAACAACGACCACTCCATGCATGATTTCCCCCTTCTCCTCTCCGACATGGGCATCACCCGGGCGGGAAACACGGGATTCCGGTTCCTCCATCTGGAGAATCTGGAGGAGGAGGCCACGTTGCAGTTGCGGGAGTGCTCCGCCGAGGCCTGGGTGCATCCCGCCGAACGGGTGGGCAGCTTCCAAAGCAGCGATCCCCAGCTGGACCGCATCTTCCAGGCCTGCGTGGCCACCCTGGAAAAGTGCATCTCCCCCCTGCTGCTGGACGGCACCAAGCGGGACCGCCTGGTCTGGATGGGGGATCTCTACAACGAAGTGCGGGCCTGCGGCGTCCTCTATCCCCGGCATTCCGCCATCCCGGAGAGCCTGGAGTTCCTGAACGAGGAGGCCATGGTGAACCACTCCTTCAATGGCATCCCCTCCTATACTGCCTACTGGTTCCTGGCCCAGCGGGAATACCAGCGGGTCTACGGCGACAAGGCATTCCTCCAAACCCAGAGACCCGCCTTCCGGCTCTTCGCCAACCTTTTCCTGGAAGCCTACGAGAAGAATCCCGAGGGGGTGCTGAAGGAGTGGACGGTGGACTGGGGAACCCAGCGCTGCACCCTGCCGGATTCCTATGGCCCCCTCTATCTGGCGGCGGTGAAGTCCTGCCGGGACATGGCGGCTCTGCTGGAGGAACGGGAGATTCTAGGGCGCTGCCTGGCGGTGGAGGAAGCCCTGCTCCCCCGGATCTCCCTGGATGACCAGTCCCCCAAGTCCCTCTGGGCCTGGGCCATGCTGGCGGGGGCGGCGTCCCCGGAAGATGCCTTCCGCCGCCTGTCGGACAAGCCGGAGGAGGGGCTTTCCACCTTCCACTTTGACAACTTCCTCCGGGTGTATTCCGCCGCCGGGGAGGATGCCAAGGCCCTGGCGCTACTGAAACGCTACTATGGCGCCATGCTGGCGCTGGGCTCCCGAACCATCTGGGAACAGTTCGATCTCCCCTGGGAGGAAAACGCCAACCCCATCGACCAGATGCCTGTCCCCGGAAAAGCCGATGTCCACCGGGACTACGGACGCAACTGCTTCACCGGATTGCGGAACAGCCTCTGCCACGGATGGGGCGCTTCCCCCATCGCCTGGATGATGGAAACCCTTGCGGGCATCACCCCGGAAGGGGAGGGATATGCCTACGGAGTCAGGGTGAAGCCGAATCTCTGCGGCCTGGAGTGGCTCCAGGCTACCTGCGCCACCCCCCGGGGGCCCGTCTCCGTCCGGCTGCAGAAAGGGGAGGCTCCCCAGGTGGAGGCGCCCCAGGGCATGCCGGTGATGGTCTCCCCGGATCCCCTCTGAAAAGAAAAGAAAAAATCCTCCCCCGTTGTGGCGGATAAAGCCGGGAAAACGGGGGAAATCTGGAAAAATCGGTGGAAACCTTGGGGGGCTTGCTTGCAAAACCGAGGGGCAGCGTTAGATTAACGCCGTTCCTTTTCAAAGGCACGATAGCCAAGTGGTAAGGCGAAGGTCTGCAAAACCTTTATTCATCGGTCCGAATCCGATTCGTGCCTCCATTCATTTTCCCGAGTTGCGGCTCGTAGCATTGGCCGGCTGTGTTCAGTGAACTGCTCTCACGGCCGGCTTTGCTTTATCTCCCCATGACCTGTCTCCTCCCAGGAGAGGAGGAGGAGGGACGGCCTGCGTGCCCTGGACAAGAGGCGCCGGCCGGGGAATCCCGCCGGAGACAACGGCTTCCGGAAGGGATCCGTGGCAGGTTTCCGCGAGGCTGGATCGAGAAAGAGGAGGGGAGAACAGACGGGGGGATTCTTGCTTCCCCCGCTCCTTCCCAGGATACACCCGGGAAAGGGCCTCCTCCCCCTAGGAACATCCCCCGGCGGCTGCCGGATTGCCCCTGCTCCCTGCTGTTGTTGCCTTAAACACACACATACACGCCCCGAAACGAGGATATTTCTCCCGGATTGTATGGCAAAGAAACGCTTTACCTACGACGACACCTACGACGAAGACGAGGAGTTGCTGCTGGACCGGAAGGCCAAGCGCAAGAGGGAGCGGGAGTTGGAGCGGCAGCGCCAGGAGGCGGAACAGACGCCGCCGCACCCCGCAGACGAAACCATGGTCCGGGTAGTGGCCGCCTGCCAGGCGGGCCAGTGGCGGGAGGCCGCCGTGATCTGCCTGACGGCCATGGAACGCTTCCGCCAGGAGGGCCAGCCCGAAATGGCTGAGAATATCTCCGCCGCTTTCCAGAAGATCGACCGCTCGCTGAGACGGCAGATGATCGCCGCTTTTGTCCACGAATCCGAAACCCTGTTGAGCCATAAGGAGTGATTCCCGAATGCTGGGAAACAACGAGAAAATCCAAGGAGTCAGCATCCCTGACCTCTTTGCTGCCATGCTGGCGGAGCTGCCCTGGCGCGCCCTGAACAAATACATCACCGAGAACGCCCAGCTCATGAAAATCTGTACCATGGGCGGACACCGGGTGGATCCGCAGCAGCGCCCCCGTCTGATGCGCCAGGTGCAGAATGAGGCGGAGAAAAATGGCTACAACGACGCCACCTGCAACGCGCTGTTCGCCGCCTGGTATCCTGTCCATGTCGAGCTCCACGAGAAGCTGGAGACCTATTTCAAGTCCGAGGAATACAAGGCCTACCGGACGGAGCACAAGCTGGGGGAAGAGGACTATGTCCTGTCCGACGAGAAGTTCTCCCAGTATTTCCAGGCTTCCGACCTGAAGGCCTGGAAGATTCTCCTGGCCTTCTCTCCCTTGAAGTTTCCCCAGAGCCAGGCCGACCAGATTTTGAACCACCAGGCGGGTTCCGAGGAGCTGATGGCCCAGGTGGCGGATCTGGAGAAGCGCCTGGCGGAGGCGGAGCGCAAGGCCGCCAATGCGGCGGCGGAGGCGGAGCGTGCCCGGAGCCAGCAGCAGACGGCGGAAGGGGAGCTGCGGAACATGAAGCAGCAGCTTCGGAACCAGAAGGGGGAATGGGAGGCGGTGAACCAGAAGCTGCAGTCCAGCCTGGCGGAGAATCGTCGTCTGGCCGGCCAGCTGTCCAGCCGCACGGAGGAATTGAGCAAGAAGGCGGCGGATGCTTCGGAGAGTGCGGACCGTCTCACCACCCGTCTTCAGTCCGAGATGGCTCGGTTGAAGGAGGAGGTGAATGGGTGGCAGAACAAGTTCCAGGAGCAGCTGCAGGCCAACCGTCAGATCCAGCATGACACGGAGGTGATGGGGAGCCGTGCGGAGAAGGCGGACGCCGAGAAGGAGGCCGCCCTCCAGAAGCTGGCGGAATCCCAGAAGTTTGTGGATCTGCTCCTTTCCCGGATTGAGTGGGCGAAGCTGGGTTCCCAGCTGAAGCTCTCTCCCACCCTGCGGAAGAATTTCAACAGCATGCTGAAGCGCCTGAACTACGAGGAGGATCTCTCCCTCACCATCGAGGGAACCCTTCCCCAGTTCTGGGAACGCCTCCAGAAGGGCGAAACCGCCCTGATCCAGAAGATCGCCAAATCCAATACCCTGGAAGTGGCCAATGGGGACATGGAAGGCTTCTGGGAAGAGGTGAAGGATAGCTTTGAGGAAGTGCAGAAGTCTCTGGAGGCCAGAGTCTTCATGATCGGACTCATCCACGAGCTCCTCTTCACCATCTACACCCCGGATCAGCTGGCCACCCCCGTCATCCCTCCCGCCCTTCCCAAAAAGAAAGCGGAATCCTGAGCCGGTGAGGTTGAAAAACCACTCCCTCTCGTTATAGTAACCCCGCTTTCCACATTCAAGCGTGCGATTAGCTCAGTTGGTTAGAGCGCTACCCTGACACGGTAGAGGTCGCTGGTCCGAGTCCTGCATCGCACACCATTTCACCGCCGGAATCCCTCCTCGGGGACGCCGGCGGTTTTTTTGTTTCTGCACCCAGGGGAGGGGGCTGAAAAAGAGGGGGTGGCAGTCATGGGAGGGCAATCTCTGGTCAAAGTATGGCAAAATAGGACAATTTATACCAGAGAATCGCCGAATGGGAAGTATAGTACCCAAGTTTTCGGTTTTCTCTGAGATTCCCGGATTTTCTGAGCCGGGGGATTGTTTGGTTTCCATGGAACATACTGTTACGCAGCAACTGGCGCTTCTGGCGCTGCAGTTGGGAGTTGTGCTATTCGCATCCCAGGCCATGGGGCGTCTTGTCTCCCTGGTGCGGATTCCGTCGGTTTTAGGGGAATTGGCCACCGGCGTCCTATTGGGTCCCTATTTGCTGGGGTGCCTTCCCCTTCCCGGCTTGCCGGAGGGGTTGTTTCCCCTTCCCCAGGAAGGAACCGGCATTCCGGTTTCCCTTCCGCTGTATGCGCTGGCGACCCTGGGGTCCATCGTGCTGCTCTTCCAGTCCGGTCTGGAGACGGATTTCCGCACCTTCTTCCGGTATTCTCTGGCCGGCACCATGGTGGGCCTGGGGGGTGTGGTGGTCTCCTTCCTTCTGGGGGATCTGCTGGGCCACTGCATCTATTCCTGTGGCCTGATGGATCCCCGGGCCCTCTTCCTGGGCATCCTCTCCACCGCCACCAGCGTGGGCATCTCCGCCCGCATTCTTTCGGAGCGGAAGGCCATCGATTCCCCGGAAGGCACCACCATCATGGCGGCGGCGGTGATTGACGACGTCCTGGGCATTGTCTGCCTGGCGGTGGTCATGGGGCTTGTGGCCGGAGGAGACGGCGGGGCCCAGGGAGTCTCCTGGGGCAAGATCGGCATGGTGGCGGTAAAGTCCATCGGCATCTGGGTGCTTTTCACGGCTGTGGGGCTGTGGTGTTCCCATCTCTTTGCCCGTTTCCTGAAGCGCTTCCACTCCAAGACCACTTACTCGGTGCTGGCTTTGGGGGCGGCCATTCTGCTGGCGGGCTTCATGGAGGAATGCGGCCTGGCCATGATCATCGGCGCCTATACGGCGGGCCTGAGCCTCTCCCGCTCCGACCTGGCCTTCACCATCCAGCTGCGGCTTCACGGCATCTATGGATTCCTGGTGCCGGTCTTCTTCGTGGTGATGGGCATGATGGTGGATGTGCGGGTGCTGGGGGACTGGGAGACCCTGAAGTACGGCCTCCTGTTCTCCGTGCTGGCGGTGGCCGGAAAGGTGGTGGGATGCATGATTCCCGCCCTCTTTGTGAACTTCAACCTGAAGGGCGCCCTTCGGGTGGGCTGCGGCATGATTCCCCGTGGCGAAGTGGCCCTGATCATCGCCGGGATCGGCGCCACCACCTCCATGATGGTGGGGGGACAGGTGGTGCCCATTGTGGATCCCAAGCTCTTCGGCGTGGCCATCATCATGACTCTGGTGACCACTCTGGCGGCTCCCCCGCTGCTGATGATGAGCCTGAACATGGCCGGCCGGGGCGTCCGCCGGATCAAGCCCGATGCCCTCAGCGTCCATCTGGAGTTTCCCATGCCCTCCCAGACGGTGATGGATTTCCTGGTGCGCCAGCTGATTGTCAATTTCCGGCAGGAGGGGTTCCGGCATAGCGACTACTCCAAGGACTACAGCGTGATCAATTTCCGGAAGGAGCGGACTTCCTTTGTGATGACGGTGGGAGACAAGACCATCGCCTTCGAGTGCGCCAAAGGCGACGCCCCCACCATCAAGAACATCTACAACGAAACCACCTACGAACTCTATCAGAATCTGGAGGAGATGCGGCGGCTCTCTCCCTCGGAGACGGTGGCCAAGGACGCCGCCGTCTACGACAACGTGGTGCCTTACACGGGAACCGACAATCTGCCTCTGGAGGAGGTGATTCCCCCCAGCGGCGCCATTGTGGACCTCCAGGCCCAGACCTATTCCGGGGCCATCGAGGAGATGGTGCGCCATCTCTACCGCTGCGGTACCGTCACGGATTTCCAGGGATGCCTCCAGGATGTGATGGCCCGGGAGGCCATGGCCTCCACTCTGCTGGACGGCGGCGTGGCCATGCCCCATGCCAAAACTTCCCATGTGCGCCAGATGGTCTCTGTGGTGGCCATCTTCCGGGATGGCCACGCCATTCAGGTGGAGGGAAAACCCCTGCAGCTGATTCTCCTGACCATCACCCCAAAGGATCAGGACAGCCCCTACATGCAGTACATCGCCCACCAGGCCTCCCGGCTCTGCAAACTGAAGAGCCTGGACGATATCTGCGCCGCCTCCAGCCCCGCCGCCCTGCGGCAATTCTTCCTGGAGTAGGGGCCGCCCGGCCTGCCTACGGCGGCGTCTAGCCGTTATAGTACCAAAATTTCCCGGCTTTCCTCGTTGCTCCCCTCCCTTCGTGCTTTTCTGGGGGGCATCTGCCCTGCGGGGCACTCTTCTGTCCTTCCTGTCCTCCGGACGGGAGGCAAGGACAGGGGCGGGGGAGGTTTCTTCTGCGGTTCTTTTCTGTTTCATCTGCGAAATATGGATGCCAGCAAACCCTTCCCCCTGATTGATCCCCTGGAGTGCAAATCCTGCTCCCGTTGCGTGGTGGCCTGTCCCAAGCAATGCCTGCGCCTGGGCAAGACGTTGAACGAGCGGGGGTATTGCCCTGTGGAGTCTGTGGGCGAGGGCTGCGTGGGCTGCGCGACCTGCTTCTACAGCTGCCCGGAGCCCAATGCCATCGAGGTCCATATC
>JAEDNW010000044.1:0-16220 GCA_016302315.1 Lentisphaeria bacterium | reverse complement strand
CTAAATATTTCATTGTGTTATGTGAATCAGCGTGTATTTCAATTGCATCAATTACTATTATTGATGTTTGCTGTAGGATGTTTCTGGGAGTTTGTGGCTCCAATTTATGTGCCATATGCAACGACGGATGTCTTTGATTTAGTTGCATATTGTTGCGGAGCTTTCATATACTGGATTACAGAAAGTATCTTAAGCGCAATGGGATAGTTGATTGACCTTTGGGGTAATGCCTTCCCCTCTCCCCCGGGGGTGAAATGGACGCCGAAGGCGGGAATGCAACCCCTGGGGGACCGGGATTGTCTAAAATGGCCCGGCATAGCCGCTCGCATTTGATTCCCTGGAATAGGTCCAGCTCAAGGTATTCTACCCACAAAAAGGGTGTCCCGAAAATCAGGTCCCCCCTCCTCAATTGCGCCCTGATTCCCCCATTTCCCCATGATTATGGGACGGCTCTGCTTATAGATCCGTAAGAATGGGCTATGGGGTGGGAATGCACGACTAGGATTCCATCTCACCCCTTTTTGTTTTCCCTTTCCCTGGATAACTCATCCCGTTTAATGTGGGCTTCCCGCCTAAATGCCCAGACAAAGGCGCAAAGGCCACCGGCGCCTAAGATGCCACTTCCTACTCCCTGGCCCTTCATAAACCCGTATCCGGTAACACATAGAACCAGGAGCACGGCGAGAAACGCCAAAGTCGTGCACAAGCGGATATTGGATGCGTTTACTTCAATCAGGCGCTCCTCGAGCTTTGTCAGTCCCTCCTCAATCTGCAATTCCTTTGACTTTGCCGCCACTCTTGCCTCCTGCTCTTTTTCTGCCATGGCAAGAAGGCGTTCCGGCGCATCAGGAATAACCTCCTTCAATTTTAGAAGTTCTCCAGAAGGAGGGAGCGGGCTGTTCCAAGTCACAGATGCATGACTGGCGACAAGAACCCCTGTTCGATCCTGCGTTTGCGGAGAGATACCCTGACTATTCTTCATTTCTCAGCATATTGTAGGCATTGCGAACATCAGTGTACACGGAGAAGAAATCCATTTTTATGTTTTCCGCGTCGGTTGAGGCAGAGCCAAGGCTATATAGACTGCGAAGCCTTCTCCTTTGACCAGCAATCCGTTCACGACTTCCATTAAGAGAAAGTGTCATGGGCACACGATGATACTGAATCACATGGCTTTTTTTGTTCTTCATGGCATTTCTCCTCTCAAAAGTGTCCCACGACCGCTGTTCGTCATAGGCAGGTAATGTAACCTTTTTCTTCTTTTTTTCTCCTGGAATGGGAATGATACATTCTGCCTTTGGCGGTGGCGTGGCAATGGGGCTACTGACATCACGCCAAAATTCCCTTAGGCGGGGCCCCGTTCTTCCCACCTTGTCCGCCTGTTTTGTTCCTATGGGAATCTCTCAGAGATGTTCCAGGAGGGTCTGGCAGCCTTCCAGGACATCCTGGTAGGTTTTCTGGAAGTTTCCGGTATACCAGGGGTCGGCGATATCCCTGGGATGGGGGGACCAGTCCAGGAGGAGATGGATGTTGGGGTGGAAGGCCGGGGGGAGGAGGCATTCCAGGTCTCTGCGGTTTGCCCGGTCCATCCCCAGGAGGAGGTGATAGCGCTGTGCCTCCTGGGGGGTAAGGAGCCAGGCCCTTCGGGGGGAGAAGGGGATATGGTTTTCCTGGAGGATCTGCCGGGTTCCCGGGTGGATATCGCTTCCCAGTTCGTCGGTATGGAGGGCGGCGGAACGGATATGGAGGTCGGTGCGTCCCGCCTTGCGGGCCAGCTCCTTCATGACGAACTCTGCCATGGGGCTTCGGCAGATATTCCCATGGCAGACGAAAAGGAGTTCCATGGGGACGATGGGCTAGGCGTCGTAGTGGAGCACCACCATCTGGTGGCAGGTGAACTCCTCCAGGGTGAAGGAGATGCGCCCGTCGGCATCGCACTGGAAGGGGAGGGGAGTGCCCTGGGGTTCCAGGGTGACCCGTTTCACCGGCTTGTCGGGGAGGAAGGAGACCTGGGTGTTGCGGAGGGGCATCAGCTCCTCGATGACGATGCCATTGCCCCAGAGAGCCACGTCCCGGATGGTCTTGTCACCGCCCCGGGGGATCACATTGACGTAGAGCAGATGGATGATGGTCCGGTTCTGCTGGGGCTGGTCCATGACATTCACCCGTCCCATGGAGGGCAGATTGCACAGCAGGCGCGGGGTGGTTCCCAGGGCCAGGCGCACCACCTTGCGGAGATACTGGGCGAAGGGGACGCATCCCCAGCCCTTGTAGATGGTGAAGGCGGGATGGGCCAGATAGGTGATCTGGCCGGTGGCCACACCGGAGGAGAATCCGCTGGGCTCCGGCCGGTAGGGGGTGTGCTGGTGGGAGCAGAAGTGGTCGTGGTCCGTGCGGTTGAAGTACGGATCGTAGATTTCCCCCAGGCTCTTTCCCGTGGTGGGCAGCAGCCGCTGGCTGGGGAAATACATCACCATGGGGGAGTTCACATCGTCGCCCTGGAGATCCGGGGTGGGGACCATATAGTCCACCTTGTAGGGGCTTTCTCCCTGGAAGGTGGCGCCCATGGAGAAGAGGGGCTGTCCCTTGTCATCCAGTCCGCTGGTGCCGGAGAGGAGGAGATGTCCGCCCTGGTCCAGGTAGTCCTGGAGCCGTTTCTGGAGGGTCTGGGGGATGGCGATGTCATCGGGGAGGATCAGGAGTCGGTATTGGTGGAAATCCGCTTCCATGTCGATGATGTCGAAGAGGAAGTGTCCTTCCAGGAGGACGCGTCCCGCTCCGATATCCCCGTGGATTTCCCGGTCGGCGCTGCCTTCCACGGCGGCCTTGGTCAGGATGGCCATTTCCGCCACATTATGGACGTGGTTGCACCAGGGTTCCTTCTCCTCCACCTCCTGGTAGGCCCGGCCGATGAGGCGGTAGGTGGATTCATCCAGCTTTCCGCAGGGATGGAGCTGGTCGCCGATGCTGCATTTGGCCCCGAAGGCCAGCATGGCGGCGCACTCGTAGCGCAGGGCATTGGGATGCTTGTAGCCGCCGAATTCTCCCCAGGAAGTATGGAACTTTCCGGTCATGCCCAGATAGTCGAAGGGGAGATTATGGACGTATTTGGCGGAGAGGGCGAAGTGGTCGTAGCCCCAGCCGCCGGTGGGCAGGGATTCCAGCTCCAGGTGGGAGAAGTAGCCTTCCAGAATCTGGCGCTTGCCGGGGGTCACATGGCCGGAGTTGTGGAAGATGGGCATGTTGGGATCCATCTCCTTGACGGCGGCGGTGGTGAGGCGGTAGTAGCGTTCCAGGCCCTCCTGGGCGACATGGAGGAGATGGTCGGGATTGCGGGGATCCAGCCCCTCCTCCCGGAGGCGTTTCATGCAGTGCTCGCAGGCGCAGGGGGCCTGGTGGATGATATCCAGGAAGATGCCGTCGCAGTTGGGGAATTGCCGCAGCACCTCCTGGATTTCCCGGCAGAGATGTTCCACGTAGGGGGAGTTGAAGCAGGCTTTGTGGAATCCGGGATCCAGGTTGCTTTGGGCCACGGGGGTCATGGTCTTCAGGTCCACGTGGACCGCCAGCCAGTCCGGGTGTTCCGCCAGCATGGCGTCATCCAGTCCGGCGGAGAGATAGATGGGGGCATTCACCTGAATTTCCTTGCAGGCGTCGAATTGGGCCCGGAGGAGATCGAAGGAGAGGCCCGGATGGCGATGGCCCACCTGGGTGTTGTTGTAGTGCCAGCCGTGGTGGCATTTGGCGAAGAGGGTGATGGAGTCCACATGGGCATCCCGCAGGGTTTTCTGCCACTCTTCCTTTTGGAAACGTGCTCCGATGCCGGGGATTTGTCCGGAGGTGTGGAAATCCAGATGAACTTGGCGGAAGCGCAAGGCGTGCTTATTCATGGTCGTGGGGGGAAGGAAGAGGGGGGAAGAAAACGGAGGGGATGCTGGCGAGTTTTCAGGTGGAGGGGTGAGGAGAGGCTAGGCCTCCGTTTCCTTGCCCACTGCCTTGTCTACAATGGCGCAGATGCAGCAGTCGGACCAGACGTTTTCCCCCGTTTCCACCATGTCGATGACGGAGAAGATGGGGAGGATGAGGCCCATGACGCCCAGGGGAGCGCCCACGCTCGCCATCAGGGCCAGGGTCAGGAAGTAGCATCCCATGGGGACGCCGGCGTTGCCGATGGCGGAGAAGACGGAGATGAAGACCCAGAGGATCATGAGGGGCAGAGTGAGGGCGATGCCGCTGTTCTGCATGACGAAGAGGGAGGTCACCAGGATGAAGGCGGCGCAGCCGTTCATGTTGATGGTGCAGCAGAGGGGCAGGATGAAGCGGGCCACCTCGGGACGGGCCTTCAGGTTGTTCTCCGCCGAGGCCACGGTGACGGGCAGGGTGGCGGCGGAACTCTTGGTGAAGAAGGCCATGAGCACGGCGGGCAGCATGGCCCTGAAGACCTTCAGGGGATTCAGCTTGTGGATCAGCAGGAAGCAGGGCAGCACCAGGAAGAACTGGATGAGGTTCCCCGCCAGCACCACCAGGACATATTTGCCCAGGGCGCCGGAAACCCAGGTGCCGAACTGGCCGGCAAACTGGCTGGCAAAGGCCACGATGCCCACCGGAAGAATCCAGACCAGCCCCCGGATGAGGGTGAACAGCACCTCCTGCATCCCCATGATCACCTGGGTGAGGGCCTGGACCTGGGGGGATTCCCGACGGATGGCCAGGGTGAGACCCACCGCCGCCGCCAGGAAGATGACGCTCAGCACATTCCCGTTGAGGAGAGAGCCCAGGAAGTTTTCGGGCACCACGGAAAGGAGGTGGTCGGTGTAGCTCATGGTCTGGGGGGAGACGCTGGAGGCGGCTTCCTCAATGGCGCTGGCTTCCAGGTTGCCGGGGGCGATCAGCCGGAAGAGGATGAGGCCCACCAGGGCGGAGGCGAAGGTGGTCAGCAGGGTGTAGGCCAGGGTCCGCAGGAAGATTTTGGTGGTCTGCCGGTGGGTGCCCAGGGTGGCCAGGGTGGTGGTGACCGCCAGAGCGATGGTGGGCACCGCCAGCAGCTTGAAGAGCCGGGTGAAGATTTCGGCCACTGCATTGCAGATGGCGGTGATCCAGGAAATGTGGAGGGCACCCAGAAGGCCGCCGAGGGCCAGGGCTGCCATCCAAATGATCATCTGCTTGCCGTTGAATCCTTTGCTCTGGGGAAGTGTCATGATGAAAGGAAAATTGGGGAGAGGGGAAAGAAAAGGGGAGGGGAAAGAAAAGGGGGACTACTTCCCCAGGCGCTCCTTGAGCTTCTGCTGAAGTTCCTGGGCTTCCTGGGGGGTGCTACGACGGTAGAGAACCCCGTTCTCCGCATTGAAGGAGTAGCGGTACTGGGGATCAATGCCGAAGAATTGGGCCAGAACCCGCTGGAGCAGCCCCAGCTGGGTGGCGAGACGGGTGCGCTTCTCGCTGTCCTCTCCCGCCTCCTGGATGGCCTTTTCCAGAAGCCCCTGACGGGCCACCAGGCGGAGGAAGGCCTCCTCCGGCGTGCCCAGACGCTGGTAAATCAGGTTCTTCTCGGCATCCAGCAGATATTCGGGCTGTCCGTCCTGGGCCAGGGCCAGAGCCAGCAGGCGGTTGTGGACATTCAATTCATTCCGGAGGCGGGATACTTCGGCCACCTGGGCCTCCCGCTTCTCTTCGGAAATCCCCTCCAGGGCCTTGGCGGCTTCCTGCAGCTGAAGGGTGAGCACCCGCTGACGACGCAGGGCATTCTCCATGGCTTCCCGGATGGTGCACTGGGCGATGAGGACGGTGCCGTCCTCCTGGGGAAGGATCGTGGGGGCCTGGGGGGATTCCTGGGAGATCGCCAGGGGGGAGAGGCAGAGGAGGAGGGCCAGGGAAAGGAGAAGGGATTTCATGGCAGAAGATTTTTAGGGGGGGGAGTGGGAAATCAGCGTCCGTCGTGGAGTTTCTTCAGGAACGCTTGGGTACGGGGTTTGCTGGGGGTGCCGATGACCTGGTCCGGGGTGCCTTGCTCCACGATGACGCCATCGGCCATGAAGACCACGTGGTCGGAGACCATGCGGGCAAAGTTGATTTCGTGGGTGACGATGACCATGGTCATCATTTGGGCGGCCAGGTCCCGGATGACTTTCAGGATTTCCCCGGTGAGCTCGGGGTCCAGGGCGCTGGTGGGTTCGTCAAAGAAGAGGATGTCCGGCTGCCCGATGAGGGCCCGGGCGATGGAGACCCGCTGCTGCTGGCCCCCGGAAAGCTCGAAGGGATAGGCCTTCTCCTTCCCCTCCAGCCCCATGCGCTTCAGCAGCACCTGGGCCTCCTGGAGGACTTCCTCGGGCTTCCGCTTCTGGACGCAGATGGGGGCGTCGGTGATGTTCTTCATCACGTTGTAGTGGGGGAAGAGATTGAAATTCTGGAAGACCAGTCCGAAATGGGAGCGGATTTTCCGCAGGATCCGGGGAGGGGCATACAGGGAGCCCCTGGGGGTCTCCCGGCAGACCGTGTCGTCCAGGTAGCGCATGGAACCGTGATCCATGGTTTCCAGCAGGGTGGCGCACCGGAGGAAGGTGGATTTTCCGCTGCCCGAGGGCCCGATGATGGAGACCACCTGGCCGGAACGGACCGTCAGGGAAATGTCCTTCAGCACCTGAAGCCGGCCGAAACTCTTCTGGAGATGTTCTACCTGGAAGACGATGCGCTTGTCCTGGTCCTTGTCCTGGTTCTGATCCATGTCCATAGATTCTCCCTCCTCGTTAGCGGTAGTAGTTCATGCGGCGTTCCAGATATTCCATCAGACTGGCTACCAGGAAGTTGAAGACATAGTAGAACAATCCGGCCACCAGATAGGGGGTCATGGAGGCCTGGGCGCTGGCCAGCTGCTTGGCCTGGGTGAACATTTCCGCGCAGGCGATGGCGAAGGCCAGGGAGGTGTCCTTGGTGAGGGTGATCACCTCGTTGGTCACCGGGGGCAGGGTGTGCTTGATGACCTGGGGCAGGATAATCTTGTTCATGGTCTGCGACCAGGAATACCCCAGAACCTGGGCCGCCTCATATTGCCCCTGGGGAATGGAAAGCAGGCCTCCCCGGTAGATCTCCGCAAAATAGGCGGCGTAGTTCAGGGAGAAGGCGATGATGACGGCGGGGAAACGATAGCTGTTGGAAAGGGAGACGCCGAAGAGGAAGTAGGGGCCGAAGAAGATCACCAGGAGCTGGAGCATCAGGGGGGTGCCCCGCATCACGGAGATGTAGATGCGCATCAGCCAGGCCAGGGGGGAGAACCGGCTCATGCGAAGGAGGCAGATCAGCATCCCCAGAGGCAAGGCATAGAGCAGGGTCAGAAGAAAAATGGCCACCGTGGTCCCGAAGCTCTTGCATAGCAGAGTCAGGGTGTACCGGATTTGGGGGTTGTAAAACACCTCCTGAAGTTCGGTGAGGAAAGCAGGCACTGGCGGCAGGGGTAGAGAGGGAGGGGAAGGAAGGGGAGGCCCGCCCTCCGGAACAAGGGGGAGGACGGGCCGGGAAACGCGGAAAGAACGGGGGAGGAAGAAGGCTACTTCTTCTGGATGGTCACATCCTCGCCGTCAAACCACTTCTTGGAGATTTTGGTGAAACTGCCGTCGGCGTGCATCTCGTCCAGGGTCTGCTGCACCATGTCCCGGATGGCAGTGTTGCCCAGCTTGAAGCCTACGCCATACTGCTCCGTGGTGAGATTCTCGTCCAGCATCCGGGCCACATCGTTGCCCTTCATGAGGCGGACGGCCACGCTGTAGTCGATGACCACGGCGTCGCAGGCTCCGGCCTGCAGTTCCATGTAGGCCTGGTTGAAGGTGGGCACCTCCACAATGGTCTTCAGGGAGTTGCGCAACTCCGTGCACTCCTCGCTCTGAAGGGCCTTCAGGCCGGAGGAGTCCGCCTGGGCTTCCACGGTGGCGCCGGCCAGATCCGCCTTGCTCTGGATGGGGGAGTCCTTCCGCACCAGGATGACCTGGGAGCTGTCCACATAGGGCTCGCTCCAGGTGTAGTAGTCTTCCCGTCCGTTGATGGTGAAGCCGTTCCAGATGCAGTTGATGGACCCGCTGTTCAACTCGGCGTCCTTGGCATCCCAGTCAATGGCCTGGAACTTGACCTTCCAGCCCCGCCGGACGGCCACCTCCTTGGCCAGATCCAGGTCAAAGCCCACCAGCTCTCCGGTGGCTTCATCCCGGAATCCATAGGGAGGGAAGGAGGCATCCAGACCCACTACCAGGGTGAAGTCCCCGCTCTTCAGCTGGATCAGGGCCTCCTCGTAGGAGCACAGGGCCTGGTTGGCCGCCGGATTCTTGGAAGTGGGGGTCTTTTTGCCGCAGGAGACGAGGGTGAAGAGGGTCAGGAATGCGGCGAAGAGGAGAAGGGTGTTTCTCATGGGAATGTGGATCTCCTTGGGAAGGTTGGGGTTATGGGGAGGAAAAGTTGGGGCTTGGCCCGGAGCCGGAGGGGGGACCTCCGGAACAGCCCTGGCAGGGGAGACGGGGGAAAGAGGATCACTGCCCCCGAAGCGGAACGAGACCTAGAATATACCACAGATTGCATTCTCGTTGGCTTGGGAAAATCCCCTCGGAATCCCTCCCCCAAAAGGTGGAAAAGTTGTCATAGGAATGTGCATTTTTTTATTTATGCGAAAACGAAAAGACCATGTTTTCCCTGGCTCGGTATATTCATCCGCATTGCCCGGGAGTTCCGGGGAAAAGGAAAAGGCGAGGCGTCCTGAAGGCTTTGCCGTCTGGAGGCCAGACAAGGAGAAGCAGCATGGAAGGAAAACAAAGGGATGATCGGCAGGGATTCCAGGGGGTCTTCACCCCCGGGGTGCGGCGGAGAATGAAGAGCCGGCGGAAAGCCCTGGGACTGAGCGTGCAGAAACTGGGGGAGGCCATGGGGGTGAACTGGTCTACCCTGCGAAAATGGGAGGATGGCTCCGTGGGGTGCTGCCGCCCTGCCCATGCCCGGAAACTGTCCCGGTTCCTCTCCGGGGAGCTGGACGGCGCCATCAGCCTGATGTCTTCCACGCCCCTTTCCCGGAACGAGGAGAGACGGGGCCAGAACCAGCCTCTCTGGGAGTGCATGGAGCGCCTTTCTGGCCTCTACCGGATTTGCCAGGGGAATCCCGAGTGGGAATCGGCCATGGTCACCCGGGTGAACGAGGCACTGCGGCGCTCGGCGGAGCGCCTCCGGAAATACGCCGGGACCCCCCAGGACAAGGAAGAGGAGGAGTAGCGATGGAATCCAAGGAAAAGCCCACTGCCGGAACCCCGGAGAAGGAGGAAGTCTTCCGGGGAGTCTTCACCCCTGCCTTGCGCCGGAACTTCCGGGAGCATCGCACCCGTCTGGGCGTCAGCCTGCAGCAGCTGGGGGAGGTGCTGCGCATCCACTGGTCCACAGTGCGGAAATGGGAGGCGGGCATCTCGCTGCGGTGCCAGCCCCGGCATATCTCCCGCATCCAGGCCTTCCTGGCCCACGAATACGACCACCGGCTGCTCTCCCTTTCCGCCCCGGAAATCAATGTGTCGGAGATGATGCGGCGGATGCCACCCACGCTGCACACTTGCATGGAACGGGCCTGGATGGTCTACGGCGTCTCCCAGTGCTATCCCGGGGAGGAAGGCAGTCTCCTGGGAGAACTGCGGGAGGCCATGGATCAGACCGCCGACCTGATCCTGAAGGAATTGGAGACCCCGCCTCCTCCCCCGGTGCCCCGGAAAGGGCCGGATTTTCCAGAGGAAAAGCCTTGAAATCCCCTGGAATTTTCCTATACTTTTCCCTGATTTTGGCGTTGCCGGGGGCGAGATGCCTCCTCCTCCCCGGCGACTCTAGGTCTTGTTTCTCTCTCACAGGAATCCTCTACCCATTGGGGAAAAGACAATGAAAAAATCCTTCACTCTCATTGAATTGCTCGTGGTGATTGCCATCATCGCCATTCTGGCTGCCATGCTGCTGCCCGCCCTCTCCAAGGCCCGGGCCAAGGCACGGGCTATCTCCTGCATCAATAACCAGAAGCAGTGCATCCTGGGACTGCTCCTCTACTCTGATGACTACGACGGCTACATCGTGACTGTCCCCGGCTCCCAGTATGGCGCCTACTGGTACTATCCTGCCGCCTACTCCGACGGAAAACCCTATGTGGATACCCGCAACAATGGCAATGCCGAAAACGGATGCCTGGGCCTGGGATACTGGCCGGCCGGCGTGGAACACTGCACCATCCTCAAGGGCGAAAAGCCCCAGACGGACCTGATGGAACACGTGACCACGGCCTACGGGATGCCTTCCTGCCGGAATACCACGGCGGGATACTCCGAGGCGGACTGCACCTGGGGCGGCATCGAACCCAAGATCCATGTGATGCTGAACAACGGCGGCACGGGACTCCGCCCCGACAGCGGAAAGGTCCCCGCCGCCCAGCGCTGGCTCCTGGGATGCTCCGTCCAGACTTCCAATAGGGCCGCCACCAACAAGGGCGCCTCCTGTGTCGGTCCCCGGGACTACACGTACAACCCCAACCTGTCCACTCTGAGCGCCCATCACGCCAACCAGTGCAACATGGCCTTCTGGGATGGCCATGCCGAGGCGCTCAGCGCCGACAAGACGGCGGAGATGTGGTGCATGGGAAGCAATGGCGCTGTCACCCAGTGCGCGCTCATCACCGAAAGCGGATATAAGGAATATCCCAGTGTGAACGTCACGCCCTACTAAGGCGAGATCCTTTCCCTCCCATCTCTGGGACGCAGTGCCTTCCTTCTTCCCCCGGTTTCCCCGGCCTGGCCGGAGGAAACACGAAAGAGGGAGGGCGACGGTGATGCCCATCGCAGCAAGGCCGGGGTTTTGGCAGAGCCATCCCCGGCTGATTCCTTTTCGGAAGAGAGATTTTCCTCCCCTCCGACGCCTCCCTCCCTCTCTCTCCCGAATCTTTCCTGTTCCGCCTCCTTCCTATGTACGAACTCTCTATCGGCGGCTGGCTTATGGCCGGCCTTTGTGGCATTGTGGTGGGGATGGCCAAATGCGGCATCCCCGGGCTGGGCTCCCTGGCCGTCCCGCTCCTGGCAGGCGTCCTTCCCGCCCGGACGGCGACCGGCGCCCTCCTTCCTCTTCTGGTGGCAGGGGATGCGGTGGGGGCTATCCGCTTCAAGCGCAACTGCAATGTGAAGCTGCTCCTCCGGCTCCTTCCCATCTCCATTCTGGGGATCCTTCTGGGATACTGGCTGCTGGGATTCCCCTGGATGGACGACACGGTGATCCGCTACGCCACGGCGGTGATCATCCTGGTGCTCTTTCTGCTGAATCAATGGAAGAGTGCCCTGCCGCTGCTGGTGAGCAAGGCTCAGGAAAGCCAGGCCGGACTGTGGGGCATCGCCCTCTTCTTCGGCCTGCTGGCCGGCGTCACCACCACCCTGGCCAATGCCGCCGGCCCCGTGGCCCTGATCTATCTCCTGGCCATGGGCCTGCCCAAGGAGGAATTCATTGCCACCAATGCCTGGTTCTTCCTGGTGATGAATTGGATCAAGGTGCCACTTATGGTGAAGCGGGATATGATCACGACGGAGAGCCTCCTCCTGAATCTCAAATTGCTCCCCGCCCTTTTCCTGGGGACGCTTTTGGGAATGCTGCTCAGCAAACGCCTCTCCAACCAGGCCTTCCGCAAGAGCGTGGAGATTCTGACGGCCCTGGCGGCCCTCCTGCTCTTCCTCCCCCAGGGGGCCTTGAGCAACCTGATGCGATATCTTCTGGGATCCTAGCCCCGGCATGGCGGGAGAAGAGGGGGTAGGGATAGCCCTCCCGCCAGGAAAAAAGAGGGGGGAAGAGGGGAGGGGGTGCCTCCCGCTCGTCCCCCCGGGGATTGGGGCTTGTGAAATAGGGTAGAGGAGAATCCTCTACATCTTTTTCATCTGCTGGATGGCCACCAGCAGACAGCGGGGCAGATGGAACATGGTCTTCCACTTTCCGCCCTTCAGGGTGTGGGTAGGCTCGCCCTGACGGTTCAGATAGGCGAACCACTCGGGATATTCCGGGTCGCGGAAATGGCTCCAGGCCCACTGGTCCATCTCCAGGAACTTGTCCAGGAAAAGGGGTTCCCGGGTGAGGCGGTAGGCGAAGAGCGTGGCCAGGATGGCCTCGTTATGGGGCCACCAGAGCTTCATGTCCCACTGGAGTTCCAGATGGGGTTTTCCCAGGGCGTCCATGAAGTAGAAGAGGCCGCCATATTTGGGGTCGGTGCCCAGCTTCAGGAGGGCCTTGACGATGTGGGCGGCCTTTTGGATCATGGCCTGGTCGTTGCGGCGTTCGGCGTAGTTCATCACGAACCACATGGATTCCAGGCCGTGGCCGGGATTCAGGAAGCGTCCTTCGCAGGAATCCAGGTCGAAGGTGCCGTCGGGATTCACGTTCTCGAAGAGCATCTGGCGTTCTTCGCACCAGAAGCGTTCCAGCACGGTGTGGATGGCCTGGTCGCACTGGGCTTCGTATTCCTCGGTGCCCAGGGCCTCCTTCATCACCACGCCCAGATTGGCCAGCATCATGAAGTGGCCATGGGAAAGGCGGTGGGGTTTGGCGGGCATGGATTTCTCCCAGCGTCCTTTGGGATTGGCCATCCGGGCGATGTATTTTTCCATGGCGCTCCTGGCCTCCTGCCGGTATTCCTCCTCTCCCGTGGCTTGGAAGAGGGCGGCGGCGCCCATGGCGGCAAAGCACTCGGAGAAGATATTGGAGGGAGCCATGGTGGGCTCGCCCTGGCGGTTCAGGGCAAAGTAGTATGTGCCCTCCGGGGATTTGCCGTGGGCGGTGAGGAAACGGTATCCCTGCCGAGCGATGTCCAGCCAGCGTTCCTGGCGGTATGGGGTCATGTAGAGGGTGGCGAACATGTAGACGATGCGCCACTGCATCCACATGTATTTCTCCGTGTCGTAGAGGGAGCCGTCTCGATCCAGGAAGGTGAAGTATCCCCCATACTCCTTGTCCACGGCGTGCTCCTCCCAGAAGGGGATCACACGCTCCAGAAGCTCCTGCTCATAGCGTTGGATGTAAGGTTGAAAGTCCATGGAAAAGCCAAAGTCGGAAGGCGAAAGGTCAATACGGAGAAAGGACCCTTCCACCCACACCGCACTTTCCGGAAACCGAAGGAAAAAAGGCAGGAAAGGGCGGGCGGGATCGAGGGGCCGGGGGAAGAAAGAGGCGCCCTGCATCCCCCATCTCCCCCTCTCTCACGCCGTCCGGTAGGGAAACGGCGGGGCGAAGAGAAGGGAGACGGGGCGGAAGACGCCTGGCGGCTCTCCTAGAGATACAGGGGGCCCAGGTACTGGCAGGCGCGGAAGTCGTCGTTGCCCAGACGCTGCCAGAGGGTGGGACGGAAGATATCTTCCTTGGGCACGTTGCACATATCCACGGGAATCCGCAGCATGGCCGCCAGGGTGACCAGGTCGGCGCCGATGAATCCGTAGGAACTGGCATCGTGGTTGGGGCCGATGCTGTTCATGTACTCGAAGGAGGTCATGCCGCGGGGCGTCCAGAAGGTCTGAGGCCAGGTGGGATCGGTGACCTTCTTGATATGCTCCTCCACCTTCTTGGGCAGCTGGACGGATTCGCCTTCCACGATGGAGAAGGTGAGCATGTTGTCCACGCAGTTCATGCGGTAGGAGGTCATGGGCAGTCCGCCGGGGGTGGTGAACTGGCTGGAGAGACCGTCGCCGGGGAAGTAGGTGAGGGCGGCATTCATGTAGTTGGTGCTCTGGAGGAGGGCCTTCAGCAGGGCGTCCTGGAGCTTCTTGCTGCCGTTGTACATCTTCCACAGTTCCTGGATGGAGGTCTTGGCCGGGGTGGTCTTGGCCAGCTTCCAGAGATCCACGCCGAATTCCAGGGCGGCGGCGCCGGAGTTGCGCTTGTCGATGATGCCGTTGGGGCAGATCTTGGCCACATCCACGCCCGTGGCCTTCTTGATGGACTGGCAGGTCCAGTTGGTGCGGATGTCCGCAAAGAGCTGGGGAGCACCGCCGGTGACCAGGTTGCCGAAGAGCATGCCGATGCCGTTCTTGGAGTCATTCTCCGTGGCCCAGGGGGTGGGGGCATGGAAGCCGTTCCAGTCCCAGGAAGAGTTGATCAGGCTCTCGGTGACATCGAAGTTGGGATTGAAGTCGGTCCACTGGCGCTGGCCCTGGGAGCCGCCCACGATGGCGTTGACGCCCTGGGCGAATTCCACATTGGCTTCAAAGCCCTGCTTGGCCGCCACCTTGGGATCGCAGAGGCGGGGATTGCCATGGAGCAGATCCCGGCAGATGATGGTCATCTTCAGGCACTTCTCCACCAGGGCATCGTTGTCCAGCCCGAAGCGCCGGGCCTCCGGCTTGTTCAGCCAGGTTTTCTTGAACTGCTTGAACCACTTCAGGGCCCGGGCCAGCTCCTCGTGGTCGTAGCAGTTGGCGTCGATGCGGCCGTTGAGGAGGCACTGGTCCACGGAGACCACGCCCATGCCCAGATACTGGGAGAAGAGATTTCGGCGGACATCGCTGCCGATGATGCCCATGGCCACGCCGCCCACGGAGAGGTAGTTCTTGCCGCGCATGTAGCCCACCGCCGCCGCCGCCCGGGCAAACCGGAGAAGACGGGTGGAGACATACTCGTTCAGGGGGCCTTCCTCATCTTCCAGATCCGGAGAATAGACGCAGAAGATGGGACGGCGACGCTCGTCCATGCAGGCGCAGAAGGCCTTCAGCCACACGGCGCCGGGACGGTCCGTCTGGTTTAGACCGTAGGCGCACTGCTGCCACTCGGAGGAGCCGATGCCCATGCCGGCGCCCACCAGCTCGTCCACATAGCTCCAGGAACGGCCCACCCAGATGTTGGCGGAAACGCCCTGGGAAGCGTAGTATTCCTGGGCCCGGGCCGCCGTGCGGGCACCGTAGACAATCTCCGGGGCCACCACCACCCGGACCGGGGTGCCGTCGGGCAGCCGGACGTTGTCGGTGATCAGGTCATAGACCTTCTCCACCATGCGCCAGGTGCGCTCCACATTGTCCTCGTGGGCGCCGACACGGCCGTCGGCCACAGGGGTGATGGCAATGGTAGTGGTGGGACCCAGGACCTTCTTGTCGGCTTCCTGGAAGGAACGCTCGGTCTTGGCGAGCTTGTTGAAATCAGGGCGCAGAGTGTTCTTGACCATACTTGCTCTTGGGTTTGGGGGTTGCTTGGGATTTGCCGTCAGGCTTTGGGAGGTACGGCGACAGGTCGCGCCAGTTTCGGAAGAGGAGGCGGTTCTGTCGCGGAAAGTAGAGGGCCACTTCGCCATGGTCTTTCCAGGCGGGGAGGGCGGCCAGAAGGGTGCCGTCGGAGAAGCGGAGTTGGAAGGAACGGTGGAAGTGCCCCATGAGCAGCGCCCGGGGGCAAGGCGTCTCCGCCGCCTTCACGGCCTTCCCCCAGGAGACAATGGCCTGGGAGGGAAAAAAACGGGCCCGCTTCCGGCCACGCTTCTCCAGCTGGCTTTTGAGGAGACGGACGATGCTCCGGGAAAAGGGAAGAAAACGCAGCAGGAACCGGGCAAGGCGCCCCTTGCTCCACCGCCGAAACCAGAGGTGGGAGGGCGAGGCCGCAATCTGATCCCCGTGGGTCAGATACACCCCGGACTCCCGGAACAGGTCTCCCCCTACGCCGGAAAAGGAATCCCCATGCTCCGAAGAGACGAAAAACTCGTGGTTCCCTTCCAAAAACAAAATGCGGCGACGCCGGCTCTCTCGCCGGCACCAGGAGAGAAAATACTCCTGCGCCGGACTCTGAAAGCCGGGAAGGCCAATCCACAATTCCATGATGTCCCCCAAAAACACCAGGGGACAATCCCACTGTTCCAGAAGGGAAAGCATGGCCTGGAACCGGGAAAGGGAAGGGGATCCGTCCGCCACATGGGCGTCCGCCACCAGAAGCCACGGAAGGGAATCCTCCCGACAGGCTTCTCCTGCGGCGTCACCGGCAAAGGAAGGGGAAGCAGACGGACTCACCGGGAAGACTTCTTCTTGGGGGCCTTCCGGGAAGGGGAAGCCTTTTTCCTGGGGGGCTCCGCCTCCTGGTGGCAGTCGCAGTCGTCGTCTTCACAGCCGCAGTCGCAGTCGTCGTCTTCACAGCCGCAGTCGCAGCCCAGGAGTTCCTCCTCCTCGTCTTCTTCGGCGTCGTAGTCTTCCGGATCCACCAGAAGATGGGGATAGAGGGCGTCGGCGGCCTGT
>JAEDNW010000174.1:0-3445 GCA_016302315.1 Lentisphaeria bacterium | reverse complement strand
CCACCAGTTTCCAAATCCGGAAGCCACCGCTTCCGGATTTTTTTATGCCGTAACCCCTTCCCCAGTAAGGCCAGTGAAAGGGGAATTTCCCCACACAGCAAAATATCCCTTCCTCAGGGAAAAATCTTGACGCTTCTACACTCCCCCGCTTGCGGGGGACGGGGGGAATTCCTATTGACCCCCGCTTGCGGGGTGGCAGGATCCATCCTCGGGAAAACCCTTGGCGCTTCTACACTCCCCCGCTTGCGGGGGACACAGGAGGAATTCCTCATGAACCCCGCCCCGTAAACGGGGTTCATGAGGATGCCCCCTACCCCCAGAGGGGGTTCCGCCAAGACGGGGGATACCCCCGAGCCCCCGCGGTTCCCGGAATAATCTTGCCACCCCCAGAAGGGGGGGCGCCAAGACGGGGGACACCCCCCCCTCTACAGGAGTGACAGGAGCAATAGCCAGTGGTCAGATACTTATATATTCCCCCCTGGGGTGGGCTGCCGGCGACGGCGGCTTACAGCGCCATCAGCTCCTTGAATTTAGCACACAGCGTCGCGATGGGCGCCCGCACGTACACCGGCAGGACCTCGCTCTGCACACAGGCCAGATGCGGGGCGCGCTTCAGCAACCCCATGATGTGCGGCCAGTCCACGTCGCCCTGTCCCGGCAGACGATGCTGGTCATACTGTCCGTTGTTGTCATGAAGATGGCAATTGACGACGTGCGGCAGCAGTTTCTCCAGGATATGGTCGTCGTAGGGCACCGGTCCAATGCCCTGGAAGGACTGGATGGGGGCGCTCTCCGCGAAGCCGCGGTCACGCGCCATCAGGTTTGCGTGACCCGCGTCATAGCAGATGCCCAGATGCTCGTCGTTCACCTGGGCCAGAACGTCCAGCAGACACTCTGCCGTGTTCGTCTCAAACCAGATGTTCTCGATGCAGATGATCATATCCAGCTCCCGCGCCAGCGGCAGCAGCTCCCGCAGCGAGCGGATGATCGCATCACGGTACTGCTCCGGGGTGTATCCCGGGTACGCGCAGCGCCCATTCCCCGTGTGGATGGTCATCGTCCGGACCCCAAAGCGCGCCGCCAGACGCATCGCCATACGCAGACGCTCCAGCATCAGCGGACGATCCGCCTCCGACACAACGTCCAGATCCTCCCCCGGACCAAACGGCGCATGGGAGTCCACAAACGTGATGCCCGCCTCCTCCACGTCCCGGCGCAGCGTCGCCTCGAACGACGGACGCTGCAGCATCATGCTGATGAGCGTATCCGACAGCACCAGGTTCGCACAGCCGTTGGCGGCGAACTCGCGCATCACCATCGGACGCGTCTGGTCGTTCGTATGTTCGTAGTCAAACACAAACGTCAGAGGACATGTATTCATGATTTTTCCAGTCTCCCTATGCCTCCCTGCTTGTCCAGAAGTCAGCATCAGTACGGCGCCGTCACCATCCCCGCCTCCCGGCAGGGGGTAGTGGCTAGAAGCCGAGTTTACGGAAGGTTTCCACCTGACGGCGGATGGAGTATCCACCTGCGGGGGCGAGAAGTTTTCCGGCCCAGTTTTCGCCCTCGTCGAAGCACTGTTCGGTCTGGAATTCCAGCATTCTGGGGCAGGCCCGGAGCTGGGGCATGAGGACCTCCCAGTCGATGGTGCCGTCAAAGGGCATGGCGTGGAGATCGCCGTATCCATTGTTGTCGTGGATATGGCAGGTGACCACATGGGGCTGAAGTTTAGCCAGGGCATCGGGCTCTTCATAGATGCCCTCCCACCAGGAGAGAACCAGGTATTCGGGATAGTTCTCCCGCTTCTTCCAGGGATAGGGGCTGCGGATATTGGCGTGTCCGGTGTCGTAGCAGACCCCGATCGCAGGATTGCCCAGGAAGGGGGTGATGATGGACAGCACTTCCTGGGCGGAATTGGGGGGCTCGAAGGAGTTCTCCACGGCAATGACCAGCCCCAGCTTTTCGGCGGTGGGAAGGAGCTGCTCCAGGGACTGAATGGCCAGGGGACGGAGCGTCTCCAGGGGGATGTGCGGCGTGATGTAATGGTAGGCGCCCACGTGCATGGTGTAGGTGCGGCTGCCAAATTCGGCGGCAATCTCCATGGCCCGCCGGTGCGTCTCCAGCATGATGGCACGCTGTTCAGGCTCCGGGATATTCAGGTCAAGTTTGTAGCCGAAGGGAGAGTGCATGGCCACAAAGCGGATGCCGAAACGGCGGCAGAGCCCCTTCAGGAAATCGATGCGGGAGGGATCCGCCAGGCAGGCATGGACAAGAGGATCGATGAAGACAAAGGTGTCCACGCCCCCGTCAAGGTATTCCCGGATGATACGGGGATAGAGCTCATCGGGCAGCGTATGCCAGGGATAGTTGAAGGCAAGAGGCGCAGTCATGAGGGCAACTCAGGGAAGGAGGAGGTTTGGAAGAGCAGAGAAGGCGTCTGCCACGGCGCCTGCGCGATGGGAACGGGAATGGGGAAAAACCGTAAGCCTGACTCCGGGATTTGCAAGAAATAGCGCCGGCTCTTTTTCCCCAAAAATCCCCCGTTTTACGGGAGGATTTCCACAAAAGATATAACATACTACAAATCAGATAGTTACACACATATACAGACCAACAAGAGGAGACAAAGAGCCCCTATTCTCTCCCATGCCGGCGATCCGGGAAAGCAACGTCTTCAGAAACGCAAGCAGCCGGGCCTATGTGGCCAGTGTCTGTCTCTCGCCGGGGAATCCGGGTTTCCGTTCTGGCGTATGCATAAGTCTCTTCCCCGAAGAAAGGATGAGGCATTACCGCCCGTCCCGGGAAGCCGTTGACGGGCGGCGGTCCGGGGTGTGGTCTACTGGGGCAAGGCGTGGGCGTCGGCCAGGGCGGCGCGCACCTCCGTTCCGGGGAGGTCCCGGGGAGTGCAGGAGCGCTGCAGGCAGAGGGAGGCGGCCATTCCGGCGGCCTGTCCGGTGATGTAGGCTCCGGGAATCACCCGCAGGGAGGCATGCACATGGCGGTCCGTGGAGACGCAGCGTCCGCAGGTCAGGACATTGGAGAGGCCCCTGGGGAGGAGGATGCGATACGGGATGCCATAGCTCTCCCCCTTCCCGCAGGCGCTGGAGCGGAAGAGCGTCTTGTGGGCAAGAAACTCCTCCTTGCCGGGACGGGGCGGGTGGACATCCGCGGGGAAATTGTACCGACCGATCTCGTCGTCGAAGCTGCGCCGGGCATCATAGTCCTCCCGATTGAGGACATAGTCGCCCAGGATGCGGCGGGATTCCCGGACGCCGAGCAGGGAGCCGGAGTCGATGATCTCCGCCTGGGAGAATCCGGGGATCCGGGTGCGGTAGAAGGTCTCGTAGCACGCTAGAAGCTTGCGGCTCTGCCGGAGCCCCTCGGTGAGGGAGGCCTCGTCGGTGGCGTCGATGTCGAAGACGTGGGAGAAGTTGCCCACGGCGCA
>JAEDNW010000043.1:0-16447 GCA_016302315.1 Lentisphaeria bacterium | reverse complement strand
GGCGAGGGCCTCCCGGCGGCGGGGCAGCCTGCCCAGGGCGTTGCGTCCCAGGATAAGGTCGAAGCGAAGATCGGCCTGTCCCTGCCGTTGGAGAAGGTCGGGGAGCTCTTCCAGGGTGCCCACCAGGACCTGGGGGCGTCGGAGATCCGGAAGATTGGCGGCTTCCTCCAGGAGGAACTGCCGGGCTTCCGGGGTGCGGACCAGGGCCCAGACTCCTCCTTCCGGGGTGCGGCGGACGGCCTCCCAGGTCAGGAGTCCCGAGTCGGCGGTGAGGTCCAGCACCCGTTCGTGTCTCTGGAGGGGGTGTCGCTGGAAGAGTTCCTGCCGGAGCCTGGCCAGGAAGCCGGCCAGGGAGTCCACGGTGCGGGCCAGCCACTGTTCCGAACGCTTTTCCACCGGGGAGAAGGTGAGGATTTCCTGGGGGGGGCACTGGGTTCTTTCCCGGAGGGCCGCCAGCTGGAGTTCCCGGCGCCGGCGGATCTGGTCGGCCAGGGTGCTTTCGTAGCCCAGGTTTCCGGGCTGATAGAAGATCCGTCCCTGGAGGGAGGTGGGGAGATATTGCTGGGCCACCCAGTGATCCCGGTATTCATGGGGATAGCGGTATCCCACGCCGTGGCCGAACCCCTTTTGGTCCCGGCTGGCGTCCCGCAGATGATTGGGCACTTCTCCTTCCCGCTCCTTCTCCACCAGCTTCAGGGCGTCGAAGAATCCCAGGACCGAGTTGGACTTGGGGGCGGTGGCGCAATAGAGGGCGGCGTGGGCCAGGGGGAAATGTCCTTCCGGGAGGCCCACCCGGTCGAAGGCCTCGGCGCAGGATTGGACGAAGGGGACGGCATGGGGATCCGCCATGCCGATGTCCTCGGAGGCGAAGATGAGCATCCGCCGGAAGATGAAGCGGGGGTCTTCGCCGGCGTATACCATTTTGGCCAGCCAGTAGAAGACCGCGTCCGGGTCCGAGCCCCGCATGGACTTGATGAAGGCGGAGATGGTGTCGAAGTGGCAGTCGCCCTCCCGGTCGTAGAGGACCGCCCGGCGCTGGATGGATTCCTCCGCCACGGCCAGGGTCACATGGATGGCGCCGTCCTCTCCCGGAGGAGTGGTCTCCACGGCCAGTTCCAGGGCATTGAGGGCCGCCCGGGCGTCTCCGTTGGCCACATTGGCCAGATGCTCCATAGCCTCCGGCTCCATCACCACGGAGAGTTTGCCATAGCCCCGCTCCGGATCCTCCAGCGCCTGGCGCATCACCTGGCGCACCTCCTCCCCATCCAGGGGCTTCAGCTGGAAGACCCGGCTGCGGGAGACCAGGGCCCGGTTCACGGTGAAATAGGGGTTCTCGGTGGTGGCCCCGATGAGGATGACGGTGCCATTTTCCACCCAGGGAAGCAGGGCATCCTGCTGGGCCCGGTTCCAGCGGTGCACCTCGTCAATAAACAGAATGGTGCGCTGTCCGTATTCCCCCTGCTTTCTCTGGGCCTCCGCCGTGACCCCCTTCAGATCCGCCAGCCCCGCCATGACCGCATTCAGGGTGACAAAGGCGGAACGGGTGGTGTTGGCGATGACGCTGGCCAGGGTGGTCTTTCCCGTGCCTGGGGGGCCGTAGAAGATCAAGGAGGAGAGGCGGTCTGCCTGGATGGCGCGTCGCAGAAGGCGTCCCGGGGCCAGGAGATGGTTTTGGCCGATGTATTCCTGGAGGGTGCGGGGGCGCATCCTGGCCGCCAGGGGCGCTTCCTTCTTCAGGCGCTCCTGCCGTGCGTGCTCAAAGAGCCCTGGCGGCGTCATGGACATGGGCGATCAGGGAATGCGCTGGTTCATGAACTCCTCCACGGCATCCCGGGTGGGGGAAAGGAGGGATTTCCGGAGGGGGAGGGACTTCAGGCGCTCCAGGGAGGGATGGGTGGCCAGAGAGGCGTCCTCCAGGGCCTGGGCGATGGCGCCGGGGAATTTTCCGGGATGGGCGGTTTCCAGACAGAGGGTGACCGTGTCGGGCAGGGGATTCTGCAGGGCCACGGCCACGCCCACGGCGCCGTGGGGATCCAGCAGGACGTGGTGCTGTTCCCAGCATTTCCGGATGGTTTCCAGGGTCATGGCGGTGTCTCCCCGCCCTGCGGCGAAGCGGGGATCCGTGCCTTCCACCTGGATGGGGGTGCCGGCGGCAAAGCCTTCCATGGCGGCCTTCACCCGGGCGGGATCCTCGCCCAGGCGGTAGTAGAGATAGCGTTCAAAATTGCTGGCCACCTGGATGTCCATGGAGGGGGAGAGGGTGGGATGGACCTCGCCCCGGCTGTAGCATCCCGTGTGGAAGAAGCGGGAGAGGATGTCGTTCTCGTTGGTGGCCAGAAGAAGGCGGCGGATGGGGGCGCCCATGGCCATGGCCACAAAGCCCGCGAAGATGTCGCCGAAGTTGCCCGTGGGGACGCAGACCTGGAGGAGGGCCTGGGGGTTGCTGGTCTGGCGGCGCACCTGGAAGCTTCCCCAGAAGTAGTAGACCACCTGGGCCAGGATCCGGGCCCAGTTCACGGAGTTCACGGCCCCCAGATGCTTCGCCTCCTTGAAGGGGAGGTCGTTGAAGACCTCCTTCAGCACCCGCTGGCCGTCATCGAAGGTGCCCTGGATGGCGATGCAGTGCACATTGGGATCGTCCACGGTGGCCATCTGCCGTTCCTGGAGGGGACTGACCCGGCCTTCGGGATACATGATGAAAATCTGGATCCCCTTCTTGCCCCGGACACCGTGGATGGCGGCGCTTCCCGTGTCGCCGCTGGTGGCCCCCAGAATGTTGAGGGAACCGCCCCGCTTCGCCAGGATGGCCTGGAAGAGATTGCCCAGGAACTGGAGGGCCACATCCTTGAAGGCCAGGGTGGGGCCGTGGTAGAGTTCCGCCAGGAAGAGGCCGCTGTCTCCCAGGGGGGAGATGGGCACCACTTCGGGGGTGTCGAAGGTGGCGTAGCTCTTCTCCACCAGCGCCTGGAGCTCCTCCCGGGTGAAGTCCTCTCCCACAAAGGGGGCCATGACTTCCAGGGCCAGCTGGGGATAGGTCAGGCGGGACCACGCCTCCAGGCGCTCCGGGGTGACCTTGGGGAAGGCGGAGGGAAGGAGGAGGCCGCCATCGGTGGCCAGTCCCATCATGACGGCGTCGGCGAATCCCACGGGGCGGGTGCCGCCTCGGGTGCTCAGGTAGAGGGAGGGGGAAGGAGTCATAATGGGTGGAGGTACTCTCCGGAAAATGAATGTTATATTGTCACGTTTTCACCTGTCCGCCGTGGGGGCGGCCTGCCTGCTGGAGGGGCTCCTTTGGCGACGCTGGGCTAATATAACCCCCTGCGGGTGGCCCAGGCCTTTTCCTTCCCGGACAGGCGGGTCTTCTTCGCCCCCCGGCTTCTCTCCTTCCCGTCTTTCCCGCCATGCTTCGGAACGCCCTGATTTTCCTTGCCCCCGGTTTTGAGGAACTGGAGGCTCTGGCCCCTGTGGACGTGCTGCGGCGGGCGGGGGTGCCCGTCACGCTGGCGGGGCTTTCCCCGGATGCCCACGGGTGCGTTTCCTCTTCCCGGGGAGTGGGGGTGCGCTGCGACATTTCCCTCCAGGAGCTTCCTCTCTCTGGCTGGGAGCTGGTCTATTTCCCCGGCGGGATGCCCGGTTCCCGGAATCTGGCGGCGGAAGAGCGGTGCCGCGAGGCCGCCCGTCAGACTCTCCACGGAGGCGGATGGGTCTGCGCCATCTGCGCCGCTCCCCTGGTGCTGGATGCGGCGGGCCTCCTGGAGGACGGCGTGGAATACACCTGCTATCCCGGCACGGAACGCCAGATCTCCCACGGGGTCTATACCGGGAAATACATCCAGCGTTCCGGAAGGATTCTGACGGCCTGCGGCCCTGCCGCCGCCCTGGATTTTTCCCTGGAAATCCTGCGGGCCACGGGATCCGCCAGCCTGGCCACCCAGTTGTCGGAGGCCATGGGGCGCCGCTAGCCGCCTCCCTCCCCCCACCCCACACACATTCCCCTTTTCTCTCTGCCATCCCCGGCGGCGTCTTCTCCCCGCCTTCCCCACCCCTGGCCCACCTTCGGGGCAAGGGCCGGGAGGCCGAAGAGCCGCCACATCCCCTCCCTCCCCCGGCTTCCCCCAGGGGACATCTGAAATACCGTGAAAGCTTTCCACGCCATCCTGAAGCAGACTGTCCGCTCCGCTCTGCGGTCCAAGGTCTTTCTCGTGCTCTTTGCCCTGATTCTCCTGTGCGTCATCGGCCTGCCTCTGACCATCCGGGGAGACAACACGGCCGCCGGACTGATCCAGGTCTCCCTGACCTACTCCCTCAATCTGGTCATCGCCCTGGTCTCCGCTTCCTGCCTCTGGCTGGGATGCTCCCTGCTCTCCAGTGAAATCGAGGGCTATCAGGTGCATATGGCGGTGACCAAGCCCTGCCCCCGGTGGAAGCTGTGGACGGGCAAGTTCGTGGGCGTCTTCCTGATGCACGCCGTGATCCTGGTGGCCTCCATGGTCCTGATCTACGGACTGACCTTCTACCGCCTCCGCTCCGCCCATGCCTCCGGACTCTTCTCCGACAGCGACATGGAACGCCTGAACCGGGAATTCCTGGTGGCCAGACGGGAATTCCGCCCCGCCTTCCCCGATCTGCGGGACAAGGTGACCGAGGAATACGAGAAGCGCCTGCGCCAGGGCTTGGTGGATGCCCGGTCGGACGAGCTGGCGGTGAAACAGCAGATCATGGGAGAACTCGCCGCCGCCGCCATGCGGAACATCGTGGTGAAGCCCGGCGAGGAGCACACCTGGGAATTCAAGAATGTCCGCCTCCCCGCCGACACCGATGCCCGCCTCTGCCTCCGCTTCCGCATGTATTCCAATGACAACCTGACCACCGACCAGCGCATGATCCCCCTGGATTTCGGATTCCAGGTCCAGGGCGCCGCCGCCCAGGGAGTCACGGGAAAGGCCACGGTCTGGTATGGCGATGCCCGGGGAGGAATGCCCTTCGTGATGCCCGGCGGCTCCTGGCAGGAAATCAACACCCTCACCTCCCAGGAGGAGGCCCTGTGGGAGACGGAAGGACTTCCCGACGGGGTCTTCCCCCTGAAGGCCGCCGACGTGGTGGATGCCCAGGGCAAGGCTCCCCTGACCCTTACCATCCGGAACGTGGGAGACCGCCTTCTTCCCCCGGCGGAGGCCATCCCCGCCGATGAGGAGTCCCAGAAGGAGTATCAGCGCCAGGTGCGCAACACCACCGCCGTCTTCCAGGTGGCGGACGGGCCTACCCTCCTGTGCCCCGTGGCCTCCTTCGCCCAGAACTACTTCCGCACCATGCTGATGGCCCTCTTCCAGCTGGCCTTCCTGGCGGCTCTGGGCAGCACCGTGGGCGCCCTCTTCTCCACGCCGGTGGCCGTCTTCGTGGCTGTGGCCTACCTGATCATCGGCCTGGTGGTGCCCGCCGCCATGAACGCCCCCCTGCGGGGAGATGACGGACGCTACATGTATGCCAATTTCTGGGAGAAATCCGCCCACATCATGGCCCGGGGAATCCAGACCCTGGTGGTGACGGTGGATGATTTGAACACCACAGGGGATCTGGCCGCCGGCAAACTGGTGGAACTCCATGAACTGGGGTGGGCTTTCCTGAAGGTCCTGGTGGTGCGCAGCGGACTGCTGGCCTTCCTGGGCATCTTCTTCCTGACTCGCCGTGAACTGGGCCTGGTGGTGCGCCGGAATACCTGAGCGCCCCCGCCCGTCTTCCTCCGCCTGCCTCCCCTTTCCTCGATTCCTCTTCCCTTTCCCTCCCTATGAAAAGAAGTTTCCTGCAATTGGTGGCCATTGTGGTGGCCATGGTGGCGCTCCTTTGTGTCATCTCCTTCCTGCAGAACCGGATGAATGGTCTGCGCACCACGTACCATCTCACCGATAACACCCCGCTGGAAAACGCTCCCCCCGTGGTGGCCTTCACCAGCGTGGCCCTGGGCGGCTTCCGCGGCATCCTGGCCGACTATCTGTGGCTCCGCTCCGGCAGAATGCAGGAGGAGGGAAAGTACTACGAGATGGTGCAGCTGGCGGACTGGATTGTGAAGCTGCAGCCCCGCTTCACCGGCGCCCACGCCTTCCTGGGATGGAACATGGCCTACAATGTGTCCGTCACCTTCACCAATTTCGAGGACCGCTGGCGCTGGGTCAAGCGGGGATTGGAGCTGATCCGGGACGAGGCCCTGGAATACAATCCCGGAGACCCCGACCTCTTCCGGCAGCTGGGATGGATCTTCCAGCACAAGATGGGACAGGACTCCGATGACGCCAACCGCTACTACAAGGTGGAATGGGCCAAGGAGATGATCCGGCTTTTCGGGGATTACTACCTCCAGTGGGAGACCCTGGACCGGGCTCCCCTGAACGAGACCAAGCTGCTGGCGGTCCTGGGAGACCGGGCGGCGGAATATCGCCGCATCCTCCAGGAGGGGCAGGCGGACTTTGCTCGGCTGGAGATGGAGTTCCGGGAGGCCGCCACCATTCCCGCCCGCTTCCGGGAGGCCTTTGACCAGGCGGGCATCACCCAGGATGTGGAACTCTGCCTCCGCCATCGCTGGATGGTCTACAAATACCGCCTGGATCCCAAATACATGATCCGGCTCAACGAGATCTTCGGCGAATTCGACTGGCGCCTTCCCGAGGCCCACGCCGTCTACTGGGCCCAGAAGGGCATGGAGGTCTGGAAGGATCCCTCCGCCGCCTTCAAGCGACTCTCCTGCAACCGCATGATCTTCCAGGCCTTGAACGCCTCCTTTTCCACCGGACGCCTCCTCTATCTCAAAGGAGACCTGAAGAATCTCCAGATGCAGCCCAATTTCAAGGTGGCCGACGCCGCCAATCAGGCCTATTTGGATGCCATCCGGGACTTCCCCAACAACAACATCCAGGGCGCCTACAGCAACTTCCTGGTGGATGCCGTGGTGCGCTTCTACATCTTCGGCTACAAGAAGAAGGCGGCCAACTGGTTTGCCATGGCCAAGAACTACAATGAAACCCGCTTTCCCCGGGGAATGAGCCTGGAGGACTTTGTGAAGAAGGAGTTGGCGGAGGATTTGATCGACGCCAGCCATCGGGCGGCGGAGCAGGCCATCAACAGCTACCTCTTCCAGGCCTACACCATCTTGGCCTATGCGGAAAGCGAGGAGGCGGACGAGTATCTTTCCTTTGAGAGCCTCACCCTCACCGCCAAGGAGATCTACGACACCTACGCCAAGGCGGCGGAGGGAACGGAGCTGCGCCGGGGAATGCCTCCTTTCGATCAGATGCGACGCACGGCCCTGGGCGTGGTGGGACGCATGCTCCAGGCCAATCCCGACACCCGGCGCCTGGCGGAGAACCTGGCCAGCTTCCAGCAGGTGCCCTTGGAGCGCTTCATCCCCCGGGCCGAGGAAATCGAAGCCCCCAAGGTCAAATAGCATGACCGATCCCGGCTTCCTGGCCGCCGCCGGAACCCTCATTCCCGCTTCCCCATGAATCCCATGCTTGCCCAGATCCCCGATGTGACCGGCATCATCGCCATTGTGATGCTGGTCTTCCTGGCGCTGATTTTCATCATTGCGGCAGACCGCTATCTCTATCTCCACCGCGCCCGGGTGGATACCTTCGAACTCCTCCGGGGACTGCTGAACCAGCTCCGGGCCGGCAAGGTGAAGGAGGCGGTGGCCAACTGTGACGCCAAAACCGGCCCCGTGGGAGAGATCTTCCGCACCGCCATCGAACATTGGCAGGACGGCGCCGCCGCCATCCGCCATGCCGTGGAGGAAACGGGACGCCTCCTGATCCCCCGGCTGGAGCGTAATCTGAAGCTGCTGGCCGCCTTCGCCAACATGACCCCGGTGGTGGGCCTGCTGGGAACCCTGGTCTCCCTCATCGGCGCCTTCGAGAAGATCAGCAATATCGAATTCCAGGGGGCCCAGGTCCTCTCCAAGGACATCAAGACGGCCCTGATCTGCACGGCTCTGGGGCTGCTGGCCTCCCTGGTCTGCCAGATCTGCCATGCGGTGCTGGTGGAGAAGGTGGACCACCTCCTGGCGGAGATGGGAAAGGCCGCCGCGGAAATCACCTACTTCCTCACCCACAATCCTCCCCCCGCCGAGGAGGAGGAAACCTCCGGGGAGAAAGCCTAAGCCCCCCCTCCTCACTACCCGCCCGATTCCCATGGATTTCCAGTGGCGAACCCAATACCATCGGGTGACCTCCACCCTTCCCGTCGTGATCGGCATGCTGGGGCTCTTCTGTGTGCTGATGGTGGTCTTTCTGATCTGCAGCCAGCGGGTCTCCCTGCCGGGTACCTCCATCGATCTGCCCCGCTTCGACAACGAGGAACTCACTCCCCTGGTAAAGACCGTCATCACCGTCACCGCCGACGGCACGCTCTTCTATAACGCCAGCCGGCTCAAAGACCTGGAGGCCTTCAACAAGGTGCTCCTGGATCTGGCCCAGAAGTATCAGGAGGGCCAGGCGAAACTGGAGGAGCCCTCCCCGGAACGCCGCCCCAAGGTGGTCTTCTACGTGGACCAGAATGCTCCCCTGAGCACGGTGACACAGCTCTTCGACATCGCCCGGGGCGCAAAATTCGATGCCTATCTGGCGACCAACGGCGCCAGTCTGCGCAACAACAAGAACTATGTCCCCTCCCTTGATGAAAACGACGGCCTCTGAACATCCGTCGGCTCTTCGCCGACGGGAGGGAAGGGGGCCGCGGGAACGGGAGGGGGAGCACAAGTGGCGGCGTCTTTTCCTGGCGGTTCTGGTGGTGCTATTGCTCCATCTTCCCTTCCTGCTGCTGCCCCGGGGGGAGGAGAAGCGCTCCTCCTCCCCGCCCGCCTACCGTCTGGCGGCCATTTCCCGTCCGGAGAATGTAGCCACGTCTCAGGAGAAGGAGATATGGAAGTGGATTGAGATGGCGGAGCCTTCCCAGTGGTATTATCCCACAGGGGAGGGCTTTTCCCGTTTCAACCGGCGCTCTCCTCTGCCCTGGCCCCAGGCGCCCTCCTTCGCCCTGACGCCTCTGCTCCTTTCTCCCCTTTCTCTCCCTGACCACCGCCTGGCCCCGGCTCTTCCGCCTCCGGACGACCTGGCCCTTCTTCCGGCCCTTCCCGCCGTGGCGCCTCTGGTGCCTGTCCGGGAGGATTCTCCCCTGGATCCCCTGCCTCCCCAATGGCGGCGGGAGGGCGGTGGCGTGCTGAAGACGCCGCCTCCCCTCTCTCCCGAAACTCTGGCCTTGCTGGAGAAACCGGAAATCCGCCAGCGCCTCTGGCAGCAGCAGGAGAATGGACTGGGGGAAAGCCTCCCCCGCCCCGCCACGGTGATGGAACTCCAGTTCCTCCCCGGCTTCTCCATGCCCCGGGTGCTTCTCCGCCGCTCCTGCGGCGTGCCTGAACTGGACCAGGAGGCCCTCCATGCCCTGCGGACGGTTCTTCGACGACAGGCGGGACCCCGCCTCTGGGAGGGCGCTCCCGCCTCCCGGTTCTCCCTGGCGGTGGAGTGGCTCCGCTGATCTTTCCCCCACCCCCTTCTCTCTTCCGGCGCCTCATGCCCATCTCCCGCCTTCTTCTCCTCTATACCCTGCTGGCCCTGCTGGGAGGCCTTCTCCTCCTCCTGGCGGAAAAGCTGTGGTTCAGCAACCATAACTGGCACCTTTCCCGCTCCAAGCTGCTCACCTGCAGCAAATGCGGGAATGTCTTTTCCCTGGCGCGGCAGTCGGTGGACCGGCGTTGCCCCCTCTGCGGCGGCCGCACCCAGCCCTTCCAGATGCCTTACTCCGGCATCCATGAGACGCTGAAACAGCGTGCCCGTCATCTAAAGGAATCCTAGGCCATGCGCATTGTCTCCGGCCTGGCCAGGGGCATTCGGCTGGCAGTTCCCGATGATGATGGCGTGCGCCCCACCGAGGACAAGGTGAAGGAATCCCTCTTTTCCACCCTGGGGGATCTCCGGGGAAGCCGGGTGCTGGACCTTTTCTCCGGCACAGGCGCCCTGGGGCTGGAGGCCCTTTCCCGGGGGGCGGCGCGGGTGGTCATGGTGGAGAAGGATCCCCGGCATCTGGCGGTGATCCGGGAGAATCTCCAGAGGGTGCAGAAGGCCATGGCCCCCCATCCTGTGGGGGAAGTGGTGCTGCTGGGAGGGGATGCGGCGCAAATGCCCCGTCGCCTTTCCGGGGAGGAGAGCTTTGATTTCCTGCTGGCGGATCCTCCCTACCATCCCCGCCCCGGCCAATATGGGGCCCGGGAGCTGCTGCTGGATCCGGGGTGGCTTCCCTTCGCCGCCCCCGGGGCCATCCTGGCGTTGGAGCATCATTCCGAGGACCGGAATCTTCCCTGGGCGCCCCTGACACCTTGGCGTCTCCTCAAGGAGCGCAGCTTCGGCATCCGCACCGTCTCCTACGCCACCGCCGCTCCCGCCCCTGCGCCATGATGCCTTCCCCCTCCGACGATCCTTCCCGGGAGGCCAAGCAGGCCCTTCGCCGCCGGATGCAGGAATGTCTCCGCCACGTTCCTCCGCTGCCGGCGGAGCTTCCCTCCTTCCGCCGCCTCCTGGCGGATCCCCTTTTCCAGAATGCCGCGGCGCTGGTGGGCTACATCCCCATCCAGGAGGAGCTGCCGGTGCTGCCTCTGCTGAACCAGGCCCTCCGCCAGGGAAAACGCCTCCTTCTTCCCCGGTTCCAGGAGGGCGGATACACCCTGGCCCTGGTGCGGAATCTGGAGGAGGATCTGCAGCCCGGAAAATACCGGATCCCGGAACCCGCTCCCTCCTGCCCCGAGGTCCTGGAACTTCCGGAACCCGCCCTCTGGCTCATTCCCGGCCTGGCCTTCGACCGCCGCGGCACCCGCCTGGGCAGAGGAGGCGGATTCTACGACCGACTCCGGGCCCGCTTCCCCGGAGGATTCCCTCTGGGACTCTGCCACCAGTGCCAGCTGCTGGAGACGGAGGAAATCCCTTCCGAACCCTGGGACCGCCCCGTCCGCCTCATTCTCACCCCCGAACAATGGGTGATTCCCCATGCCCTTCTTCCTTCTTGACATCATTCCCAGGGCCCTGCAGGCGCAGCAGAGCTATCTGTCTCCGGAGCAGGAGGCGGAGCTCAACACCCTTCAGCTCTGGTTCCTCAGCGGCGCCAGCCTGCTTCTGGTGTTTCTGGTGCTCTGGCAGATCCTGTCCGGCAACCGCCGCAGCCGGATGGAGGAGGCCATTCGCCGGGAGCAGGAGGAGGCCCGCGCCACCATCCAGTCTTCCCAGGAGCAGGCCAAGGTTCAGGCGGAGGCCATTGTGAAGGAGGCGGAGCTCAAGGCGAAGGAGGCGCTGATGGCCATCCGGGAGGAGGGAGAACGGGAAAAGGAGAAGAACCGCGCCGAACTCCGGCTGCAGGCCGAACGCCTCAGCGCTCGGGAGGATTCCCTGGAACAACGCCTGGAACTCCTCCAGGAACGGCTGGAGGAAATGGACCGCCGCAGCGACGCCTTCAAGGAGGCGGACCGTAAACTCCAGGCCGACCGCCAAAGCCTGGAGGAGGCCCGCAAGGTTCTCCAGGAGGAACGGGCCCGCCTGGCGGGAACCTCCCTGGAGGAGGCCCGGCGGGAACTCCTGGAGGAACTCCGCCGGGAAATGACCGCCGAACGGGCCGCCCTGGTCCGGCAGCAGCAGGAGGAGGGACGCCAGATTCTCCTGGAACAGGGCAGGGAGATTCTCCTGGCCTCCATGGAACGCTGCGCCCCCACTCTGGCCCAGGAGGATGCCACGTCCACCATCTCCCTCCCCAATGAAGAGATGAAGGGACGGATCATCGGAAAGGATGGACGGAACATCCGGGCCCTGGAGGCCGCCACCGGCACCACCATCCTGGTGGACGAGGCCCCCCAGACGGTGGTGATCTCCTGCTTCGATCCCCTGCGGCGGGAAGTGGCCCGGCGGGCCCTGGAAAAACTGGTGGACGACGGACGCATCCATCCCAGCCGGGTGGAGGAACTGGCGGAGATCATCCGCCAGGAACTGCAGGAGCAGATGCGCCAGAAGGGCGAGGAGGCCGCCCAGCGGCTCTCCCTGGTGCTTCCGGAAAAACTGCTGGATGTGCTGGGGCGCCTGGAATACCGGCACAGCTTCTCCCAGAATGTGCTTCAGCACTCCCTGGAGGTGGGCACCCTGGCGGGAATGCTGGCGGCGGAAATGGGACTGCCCCAGGAGCAGGCTCGTCGCGCTGGATTGCTGCACGACATCGGGAAGGCGCTGCCCTCGGAGGGCCCCGGAGGCCATGCGTCCCTGGGCGCGGAATTGCTTCGGAGCCTGGGGGAGGATCCGGTGGTGGTGAATGCGGTGGCGGCCCACCACAACGAAGTCCCCATGGAATCCGGCATCGCCGTCATTGTCCAGGTGTGTGATGCGGTCAGCGCATCCCGTCCCGGTGCCCGTTCGGAGACCACGGAGCTGTTTTTACGTCGTCTGGAGGCCTTGGAGCGCATTGGCGGTTCCTTTGTCGGCGTCGAGAGTTGTCACGTTCTCCAGGCGGGGCGTGAGATCCGGGTTTTGGTGCGTCCCCAGGAAGTTTCCCAGGAGCAGTCCCAGCTTTTGGCCCGGGAGATGGCTCGTCGGATTCAGGCGGAGGTGCGCTATCCCGGCCAGATCCGGGTCACGGTGATCCGGGAGACCCGGGCCGTGGAATACGCCTGCTGAGTCCCCCGCTTCTCCCCGCTGCCCTTTTCCACATCCTCATCCCTCTCCCCCGGCGTTTGTCGCGAAAGCCACTGCCATGCTAAGCAGACGGCTTCGCCGCCAGAGGGGAGGGCACATTCACCCTCAGAACAGGAGGCCCCATGAATTGGCAAGATTTGTGTGATTCCACCCTCGCATTGCTGAAGCGAGACGCCCGTATCCCCGTCCAGGAAATCGCCGACCGCCTGGCGGTGCCCGCCCAGGAAGTGACCAAGGCCATCGCCGAGCTGGAGAGTCAGGGGCGCATCCTGGGATACACGGCCCTGACGGGAGAGGAGGAGAGCCAGACCCGGGCCATCATCGAAGTCCAGATCCAGCCGGAGCGGGACTCCGGATTCGACGCCATCGCCCAGAGGATCTGCAAGTTCGACGAGGTGGTCTCGGCCTACCTGGTGTCCGGACGCTATGATCTCCATCTGGAGGTGGTGGGAAACTCCCTCCAGGATGTGGCCCATTTCGTGGCCAGCAAACTTTCCACACAGCCCGGCGTGAAGTCCTGCGCCACCCTCTTTCTGCTGAAGAAGTACAAGGAAGCGGGAATCGAACTGCAGAAGGAGGAAGATTATGAGCGTCTCCAAGTCTCCATGTAATTCCGGGAACCCCTCCCGCCCCCGGGTGGCGCCCCATATTCAATGCGTGCCCAAAAGCGGCATCCGGAAGTTCTTTGATCTGGTGAGCACCATGCGGGGGGTGATCTCCCTGGGCATCGGCGAGCCGGATTTCGTCACCCCCTGGCGCATCCGGGAGGCCATGCTCTACTCCCTCCAGAAGGGCTATACCCACTACACCTCCAATCTGGGGGACAAGCGGCTGCGGGAGGCCATCTGCCAGCATTTTCAGCAGCGGTATGGCGGCGAGTACCGCCCCGAAAACCAGTGTCTGGTCACCGTGGGCGTCTCCGAGGGCCTGGATCTGGCGGTGCGGGCCGTGATCTGCCCGGGGGATGAAGTGCTCTACCACGAACCCTGCTACGTCTCCTACGGCCCCACTGTGGCCATGGCCCACGGCGTCCCGGTGTCCGTGCGCACTCGGGCGGAACATGACTTCGTGGTGCAGGTGGAGGATCTGGAGAAGGCCGTCACCCCCCGGACCAAGGTGCTGATGCTGAACTATCCCAACAATCCCACCGGAGCGGGCATGACCTGGGAGGACAAGCAGAAGGTGGCGGAGTTCGCCATCCGGCACGATCTCCTGGTGTTCTCCGACGAGATCTACGAGGACCTCTCCTACATCCCCCGCTCCCCCTCCATCGCCACCCTGCCGGGGATGGCGGAGCGCACCGTGGTCTTCAACGGCTTCAGCAAAGCCTACGCCATGACGGGTATGCGCGTGGCCTACGCCCTGGGACCCCAGGATATCATCGATGCCATGATGAAGATCCACCAGTACACCATCCTCTGCGCCCCCACCCCATGCCAGTTCGGAGCCATCGAGGCCCTCCAGGGCGCCGAGAAGGAGCGGGAGGCCATGCGCCGGGAATACGAGCAGCGGCGCAACGTGATCGTGAAGGGCTTCAATGCCATGGGGCTGAACTGCTTCATGCCCCGGGGCGCCTTCTATGTCTTCCCCTGCATCGCCTCCACCGGCATGGGCTCCACGGAATTTGCGGAGCGTCTGCTGGAGGAAGAGCATGTGGCGGTGGTGCCCGGGGATGCCTTCGGCGCCTCGGGAGAGGGCTTTGTCCGCTGTTCCTATGCCACGGGCATGAAGGAGATCCAGGAGGCTCTGGCGCGGATTGGGCATTTTGTGGAACGTCACAGGAAAGGGTAGGGCATGGAGAGTCTCACCAACACTTGGCAAATCTACGAACTTCCCGAGCCTTGGCGAGGCGCTCCGGTGGAGTTTGACATGGGGTGCGGCAAAGGGCGCTTCACGGTGGAACTGGCCCGCCGCCATCCGGACCGCCTGGTCTTGTGCAACGACCTGATCTCCGAACGTCTCCGCATTGTGGAGAAACGGGCGGCCCGGGCCGGCGTGGAGAATCTCCGGGCGCTGCGGGCCACCAGCCTGGCCCTGGTCTCCTATCAGCTGCCTCCCCACTGCCTGGACCGGGTCCATCTGCTCTGCCCCGATCCCTGGCCGAAACGGAGCCACGTGGGACGCCGCCTGGTCTGCACCGATTTCCTCTGCCGCATGGTTCGGGTGCTGAAACCCGGGGGAATCTTCCATCTCTCCACCGACTACACCCCCTATTTCCAGAACTGGGTCCAGCTCTTCCAGAATCTGGAGGAGCTCTATGAGCCCGCGCCGGAGGGGGTCCAGGATATGGCTGATGTGAAGACCGACTTTGAACTCCACTGGAATGCCCAGGGGCAGGAGGTGCATCATATCTGCTACCGGGTGAGGAGCAAGCCGGAATGAAGGCCGTCTGCATTCCCTGCTCCGGCTCGGTGGAGGTGGAAGGCCTGCTGCCGGTGCTGGATCATCCTCTCTTTCAGAGACTGCGCCGCTGCCGCCAGCTGGGGCTCAATGACCTGGTCTTCCCCGGGGCCCGGCACAGCCGTCTAGAGCATGCCCTGGGGGTTCTGCGCCGGGCGCGCCTGGCGGCTCGTCTCCAGGGAATGTCCTCCGCCGCCTGCCGTGCCCTGGAACTGTTTGCCCTCCTCCACGATGTGGGCCACGGCCCCTTCTCCCATCAGGTGGAGCCCATTCTGCCGGGAGACCACCACCAGCGCGGGGCCCAGGTCATCCGGGAGATGGGGGAGGCCATTGGGGCCTGCGGAGGCGATCCGGACCGGATCCTGGCCATGCTGGAGGGGAAGGACCCCCTGGGGGAATGGGTCTCCGACCGGAACCTGGGCGCCGATAAACTGGATTATCTGGAACGGGATGCCCTCCATCTGGGCTTCACCGGAACCCCCTCCCTGGATCTCCTCCAGGCCAATACCCTCCGCACCGCCGAGGGAACCCTGGCCCTGGGGGAAAAATTCATCGAGGAAGGAAAGCGTGTCCAGAAATTCTATTCCTATCTTCATCAGCACGGATATCTGAACAAAACCGCTCTCTCCGCCCAGAGAATGCTCCAGTGGGCCCTGCAGCAGAAACTCCGGCAGGAAGGCCCGGAGGAGGAAAAGGCGGAGGCCCTTTGGCGCATGACCGACGAGGAACTGGTGGCCTGGCTTCTTCCCGAATCCTGCCCCCCGGCACGGCAGATGCTGCAGCGACTCCTGAACCGCCAGCTCCACCAGACCTGCCTCTGCCTGAAACCCCAGGGATACGGATATGTGGAAAACGTGGAAGGAAAGGAAATCTTCCTCCAGGAATGGCCCCGCCAGAATCTCCTGAATCTCTCCCGCCGCCTCGCTACGCCCGAACAGACGGAACAGGTGGAAAATCTCCTGGCGGATGCCGCCGGCGTGCCCCGGGGTGAACTCCTCCTGGCCGCCATGCCCTACTTCAAAAAACTCCTCCCCAAGGATCTCCGTATCGCCAACGGCGGCACTTCCGATTATTGGCTCCTGGAAAAGGACAAAGACCACCGGGCGTCCCTGGAAAGCGACTACCTCCGAACCTTCGCCGTCCGACTGGTCACTCCCCCAGAACGACGCCACGCCCTGGCCCAACACCCCCAGCCTCTCCTGAAAATCCTGGAAGAACTGGCCTGATCATCGGAACATCCCCCCGGGGGGTTCCCGCTACCGGGGGTTTGGTCGCCACGTTGTGGCTCCCGCACCCCCGTCTATCGATCCTGCCACCCCGCGGGGCGGGGTTCAATAGGAATT
>JAEDNW010000042.1:0-16473 GCA_016302315.1 Lentisphaeria bacterium | reverse complement strand
GGGGGGGGGGGGCTGTTGGGGAGCCTGCCGTTGGGGCGGGCTAGAGGACGGCCTGGAACTTTTGAGCCAGGGTGAGGAGGCGTTCCCGGTAGAAGGCGAGATTTTCATCCCGCAGGGATTCCTGGATTTCCTCCTCCAGCTTGCTGTTGTCGGTGACGGAGACGGATTTCTTTTCTCCGGTGACGTAGTAGCGCAGGGCGTCTCCGGGGCGGACGGGATGTTTGCTTCGCCGGGCCAGTTCGTAGACGGCGGAGCGCCGTCCTTTTGGGGTTCCCAGGGAGTGGAGATAGTTTTCCAGGGACTGGGTGAGATTTTCCTTTCGCAGGAAATCCGTCAGGGGCCAGGCGTGGTTTTGGATATCCTGGAGGTAGCGGTCCAGCAGGGGGGAGAGATCGTGGAGGTCGTCCACCAGGATTGCCTTGAGAGCTTCCTGGATGAAGCGCCGCAGGAAGGGTTCCAGGCCTCGGGAGCGCAAGGCGGCGCCGTGGAGGGAGATGGAGCCGTCCGTTTCCAGGAGGGCGTAGTTTTTGCTGCGATAGGAGAACATGGCGGCGAAGAGTCCGTCCAGCTCGATCTCGATGCCGGGGGGCAGTCCCTTCTGGATCTTCTCCCGCATGGATTCCGGGGTAGCCTGGGGCGGTGGCATGAAGTAGATACCGTCGGTGTCCATCTCCAGGATATGGGCCCCCTCGTTTTCCAGATCCCCCTTCATCTGGGTGAGGATATTCCTGCCGGTGGCGGTGACTTTCTGGGCCAGGGAGTAGTCGTTGAAGCTGCCCTGGGCGAATCCCAGGTATCCGTAGAAGGAGTTGATGAGGATCTTGAAGGAGTTCTGAAGGGCCTGGTATTCCTCCCGCTGGGCGGGGGTGCCGGCGTCTTTGGCGGCATCCTTGGCCTGGAGGCGGAAGGTGCGCAGGTGTCCCAGGAGCTGGATGAAGATGCCCAGGGTGTCGCTGCGGGGGGATTCACCTGCCGCCAGAAGCACGGAGGGATAGAGGGAGCGCACGTCCAGATGCCAGGCGGGGCGGAAGACGCCCATGTTCTCCACGGTGGTCAGGGCCCCCTCGAAAGTCTGGGGCGCCTGAGGAGAGGGAAGGGCGTATCCCCGGGAAAGATAGGCGGCGCAAAGGAGGGCGTCGATCCGGGTGGCATTGCCCCGCAGAACACAGTCCTGATAGGAGCAAGGCAGGAGCTGTGCCTGATAAAAGTAACTGGGGGAGAGCATCTTGGAGATTCCGTCCGTCTCCCGGACATCATCCAGGTTGTATTCCGCCAGGCGTTGGGCGTCTTCCTCATACATTTGGCTGATGGCCTCGCCGGGGACATAGACCCGGCCTTCCCGGGCCAGTCCGAAGTGTTTGGCGCAGTATTTGAGGCCATAGGATTCCAGCTCCCGCCGGGCCACATCGTAGAGCATCACCAGATGATAGGTATCCACCACATGCCGGCCATAGATGTCGAAGCGGGGGAAATTGATGAGGCGTTCAGCGATGTTCATCCGGCTGGGATGGGATTGGACGACCTTGCCGTTCCGTCCCAGGGCCAGGGGGATTTTATGTCGTCGGCAGCGTTCCTTCAGATACATCAGGTCGAAGGAGAAGAGATTGTGTCCTTCCAGCACATCGGGATCCCGTTCCTGGATGACCTGGATCATTTTCCGGAGGAGACCGGCTTCGCCGCCGCATTCCCGGGAGGTGAGGCACACCTCCAGTCCCCGGGTGTCCTTCAGCGCCACCATGATCACTTCGTCCCCCGGCACTTTGGCATCGCAGAAGCGGGCGGGATCAGCGCTTTTGCATTCGATGTCCAGCTGCATGCGGCGGAGCTGGGGGAAGGACATGCCCCGGAAGAGGCGGATGCCCTGGTCCATCATGGCCTGCTGGGAGGCATGGGCGAAGGTGCGGTAGGGAGCCAGAGGGGAGGGAAGCTGGCCAGTGAGGGCCTTCAGCCGTTTCAGGGCCTCGTCATAGTCCTGCCGGCTGTCCAGCTTCACCCGGCACCGGAGGGTCCCCTCGCCCTGGAGAATTTCCCAATGGCAGGGCAGGTCCAGGGCCTGGGCCATTTCCGGGCCTGCCGTGAGGAGCCACCACTGATAGGGAAGGCGCAGGACATGGGTCTCCTCTCCGTCTTCCGAACGCTGGAAAAGCACCAGGGTGCTGTCCTCATCGACTTCGACGGCCACAATACGGGGGAGCGGCGCAGGGATGACGGCTTCCAGGGAGGAGAGGATAGGATCCATGGGGCTGTTTTGGGGAAAAAGGAGGGGAGGGGGGAGGAGAGGGCGTCAGGCATTATCTTACCGGGAAATTCCGGCTTCTCTCCGCCGAGGCGGTCTCAATGTAGCACGGATTGCCTGTTTCCCGAATCCCTCCGGCGTTCCCCGCCCTCCGATTTCCCGCGATTCCCCTGGCCCATGCCCCTCTCCCGCTCCCATCTGCTTCATGATATGCCTGCCTGGGGGCGGGGATGGCTGCGGGGGGACTTTCTGGCCCTGGGGGTGGAGGGGCTTCTGCTGGCCCTGGGGGTGGTGTTCATCTACTGTTCCGGCGCGGAGGTGGGCGGCGACCTGGCGGGGAAATGGATCCGCCAGCTGGTGTGGATTGTCCTGGGGGTAGTCCTCTACGTGACCATGGCCTCGGTGGACTACCACTTCTGGTGCCGGAAAAGCGTATGGGGCTATGTCCTGGGGTTGGGATTGCTGGTGCTGGTGCTGGGGGTGGGGCACACCCTGAATTCCACCAAGGGGTGGCTGCCCGTCCCCGGCATCGGCTATCTTCAGCCGGTGGAACTGGCCAAACCCCTGACCCTGCTGCTGCTGGCCTGGCTGGCAACCCGCCCCGCTCTCCGCAACAGCCGCTGGGGGGAGTGGCTTCCCGTGGTGGTTCTCTCCGCCGTGACGGGGCTCCCGGTGGTCCTGATCTGCCTCCAGCCGGACATGGGCACCGCCCTGGTCTTTCTCCCGGTGACCCTGGTGGTGATCTTCCTGACCGGATTGCGGAAGCGGTGGTTCTTCCTGGGGGCCGCCCTGGCCCTGCTGGCCCTCCCCCTGGTCTTCGGCGGCCTCAGCCCCTACCAGAAGGACCGGGTGAAAGTCTTTCTCACCCCTCTTACCCAGAGCCTTGCCTCCGGCGCCTCCGCCCTTCTGCCCGAATCCTGGGGGGATTCCCTGCAGGATTCCGTGGAGGATTTTCTGGCTCCCGAGGAGGGGCGGGGCCCCCGGGATGACTGGAATGCCGTGCAGAGTCTGCTGGCGGTGGGGTCAGGAGGCATCTGGGGGAAAGGATATCTCAAGGGAACCCAGCATGTTCTGGGATATCTGCCCAAAACCATTGCCCCCACGGACTTCATCTTTTCCGTCATCGCCGAGGAGACCGGATTTTTTGGGGGAGGCATGGTGCTACTTCTCTTCAGCATCCTGCTTCTCTGCCTTTTCCGCACCGCCCTTACGGCCCGGGACCGCCTGGGCTGCGTCCTGGCCACAGGGGTGGCGGTCTTTTTCGCCACTCACATTGTGGTGAATCTGGCCATGACCATGGGAGCCGCCCCCATTGTGGGCATACCCCTGCCTTTTGTCAGCTACGGGGGTTCCTTCATGCTGGGCACCATGATGCTGGCCGGTCTGGCGCAAAGTGTTCAGCTTCATGGGGATCCCACGGCGGAAGAGCGGGTGCAACTGGCAGCCGAGGGCTTTGACGAGGAGGAATAGACCATGGGATTCATCAAGGAAGAAGATGACCGCAGTGCCTGGGAACGCTTCTTGATTCCCAAGTTCGACCTGGCCTTCTGGCTGCGGCTGCTGATCCTCTCTGTGGGGACCATCCTTTTTGTGCGCTATGTGGCCACCCCCGCCTTCACCGCCGGCGCCAGCATGATTCCCACCTATGCCGAACGGGAATTCGTGGTCATCTGGCATCCGGTCTATTGGTTCCGGGATCCCCAGGTGGGGGATGTGGTGGCCGTCCGCTATATCGGAGAGAAGGTGATGTTCTTCAAACGGGTGGTGGCCACCGAAGGACAGGTGGTGGAATTCCGCCACGGACGCCTCTTCGTGGATGGCAAGGAAAGCCCCTACGACTGGAACCGCCTAACCCCCTGCAACTGGCGCCTTCCCCCCAGAAAGGTCCCCAAGGGAGAAGTGTATCTGGTGGGGGATAACCGCTCCATGCCCGCCGAAGAACATGTCTTCGGCCATGTGAGCATCCGGCGCATTGTGGGTATGCCCATGTGGTGAGGGATATATCTTTGTAACATCTTGATTAAGAGATAGATATATACTATGAAAAGAGAGCGGGAGATTCAGGCAAGGTACTGGACGTATGATCTAGGGGAGGGATGGTGTGCCATGGCGGGAAAAAGCGACGTGGACAACGATCTGCTTTCCTTCCGGGTGGCCCGCCCCTCGGACCATTGGTTCCATCTTCACGGTGCCCCGGGAAGCCATGTCCTGCTCCGGGGACCGGAGGAGGCGGTTCCCACCCGGGAACTGCTGGAGGCCGCCGCCGCCGTGGCCGCCTACCACAGCAAGGCCCGGAAGGCAGGCCGGGTCTCTGTGGACTGCTGCCTGGCCCGGGATGTCACCAAACCCTCCCATGTGCCTGCCGGCACCGTGAATATCTCCCGAAGCCGCCTACTCAAGGTGCGGCCCGCCCTCCCGCCCTCCTCCGGGGAAAAGGAAGTGCAATGAAACGGCCCTTTCATTCCCTCTATCTTCATGTGCCCTTCTGCGCGGGAGGAAAATGCGATTACTGCGCCTTCGCCTCCCAGGGACATTCCACGGCGGAGGAGCGGCAGGCCTATCTCCGGGGGCTGGAGCAGGAGTTTGTCCGGCGCGCCCGGGAGTTTGCTCCCCTGGAATCCATTTTCATTGGCGGCGGGACACCTTCGGCCCTCTCGGCGGAGGAATTATCCGGTTTGCTATCCCTGGTGCGGCGTCATTTTTCCCTTCTGCCGGATTGTGAGTGGAGCTGCGAGGCCAATCCGGATTCTCTGGGGGAGGAGAAGGTGGATGTGCTTTTGTCGGGTGGGGTGAACCGCCTCAGCCTGGGGGTGCAGTCCTTCCATCCCGCTTTGCGGGAGGTGCTGGGGCGCCGGGGTTCCCTGGAGCGGCTGGAGGAAGTGGTGGGGCTGGCCCGGGCAAAGGGGCTTTCCCGCCTGAATCTGGACTTGATCTACGCCATTCCGGGAGAGACGACTGCCCAGTGGGAGGAGGATCTCCGCTCCGCCCTCTCCCTGAAGCCCGACCATCTCTCCTGCTACAGCCTGACCGTGGAGGAGGGGACACCGCTGGCGCGCCGTCTGGCCAGACAGGACCATGATCCGGAGGAGGAGCGTTTCCTGGCCTGTTGGCAAAGTGCCGATTCCCTGCTAAACGCCGCCGGACTCTTCCGCTACGAAATTTCCAACTTTTCCCGCCCCGGATGCCAGTGCCGTCACAATCAGGAAGTGTGGCACGGCCAGACCTATGGGGGATGCGGCCCCGCCGCCGTCTCCTTCGACGGCCTCTCCCGCTGGGGAAATGCCTCCGCCCTGGAGGATTGGCTTCAGGGAAAACCGCCGGAACAGGATCTCCTTTCCCCTTCGGGGCGGCAGCGGGAAATCCTGGCCTTTGGCATGCGGACCCTGGAGGGCTGGACGGACGAACTCCTCCGGGAGCGGGCCGGGCTGGCGCTGGCCCAGGTCCGGGAAATGCCGGAATGTCGTCGCCTCCTCCAGGAGGGGCTTTTGGCGGACACCGGGGAACGGCTTTTCCCCACCTCCCAGGGGCTGCTGCTGAACGACCTCATTCTGGAAGCCCTGATTTTATGACCGCGCCCTCCGCCGGCGGGAAGGAATCTGGCAAACTGAAGGGGGCGGAGGAGGCTAGAATCCCCAGGCCAGGTTATAGTATTTCCCAAATTCTCTCCACTGACGTATCCTCCTCTCTTGACCCAAAAGCATAGACCATGAAAAAGACCCTTCTTCTTTCTGTGTTGCTTGGCCTGATCCTGCCGATGCTGGGGCAGGCGGCGCCGAAAACCCGTTACGACATCCGGTTCAACGAGAGGCGCGTGAAGGAGATCACCCTGGAGATTCTCAAGCAGGTGCAATTGCAGGAAGAGGCGTACAAGAAGAAGGTGGAGGAGTTCCAGAAGCAGGGGAACGGCAATGGCGGCATGGGGATGGATCCCTACGGTGGCCCCATGGGGGCGGGAATGGGCCCTGGCGGAGCCTCCCAGGAGAAGAAGCCCGATAGCCTTCCCCCCTACAAGCTGGATCGGCAGGCCATCAAGTTGTATGTCCAGAAGAAATACAACTGCAACGAACTGGATGCCATCGGCCCGATTCCCCGGGTGGATGTGCGGAGCAAGGATGAACTCATGGAGGAGGCCACCCGGGAGGTGAAGGCACTTCCCGAATACAAGGATCTGGACTATCAGACGCTCCAGGCGATGGAGATCAAGGCGGCCGAGGAAAAGTATCCCCTCTACAAGGTGGGGGAGCGGGTGGAGATCAGCTTCTCCCACGGCAACGAGCCCAGCCGCACCTATCGGGGTACCTACAGGAACGACGCCGGCAGAAACAAAATCTGGATCGGGCGGGACATGATCAACAAGGACGACCTCCCCGAACTGCTCCGCGCCCGCTTTGACGAGGAGCTCAATGCCAGCTGCCGTCAGCGGGAGGTCAACGCCCACAAGATCATCGGCAAAATCGAGCTGGAGATGCAGGAGGCCATCATCAACCGGGTGAAGGACAAGCAGCAGAAGCAATTCGAGAAGAACCTCCCCCGGGGATGGGTCTATGTGAATGAAACCTGGAAGATGCCCTCGGAAATGGTGGACGACACCCTGGATTATCGCATGGACGACTTGAAGCGCCGGAGCGCTCCCCGTTCTACCAGGGATGAAGTGAACGTCTTCCCCGGCCGCTCCAACTGATCCGCGCCCCAGGCGCTTCCCCCAGGGGGGAATCCTCCGAAAAACGGTCTTTTCCCCTTGGAGCGGCGGGCCCCGTTCCCGAGCCCTCCGGCACACCTCATTCCCCCGTCTGTCCCTTCCCCTGGCCTGGGAGGAGTGGACAGACTTTTCGTCTTCCCCCGTCTCCCGGCTTGCCTGTCCCCGTCATGACCACTCCTCCCTTTGTCCACCTGCATGTCCACTCCGACTATAGTCTGTTGGATGGGGCGCAGTCCGTCAAATCCATTGTAGGGCAGGCGGTGAAGTTCGGGATGCCTGCCGTGGCGTTGACGGACCATGGGACCATGAGCGGGGTCTATGCCCTCACCCAGGCCTGCGAGGCCCTGCAGCACGACAAGACCAATCCGGTGGACATCCGGGGGATTGTGGGATGCGAGTTCTATGTGGCCCACGGGAGCCACCTGAACCATGAGGCCACCGAGGAGAACCGGGAGCGGTACCATCTGGTGTTGCTGGCGGAGAACTACCAGGGATATGTGAATATGTGCCACCTCTCCCGGGAGGCCTGGCTCAAGGGATACTACTACAAGCCCAGAATTGATTTTGAGCTGTTGAAGCAGTATAAGGAGGGGATCATTGTCCTGTCCGCCTGTCTCTCCGGCCAGGTCCCCCGACTGCTCCTGAAGAACCGGGACAAGGAGGCCCTGGAGGTAGCCCGCCAGTATCGGGATCTGCTGGGGGAGAAGAACTACTTCATCGAGCTTCAGGACCACGGCCTGGAAGAGCAGAAATCCGTCAACGACCGGCTCATCGACATTGCCCGGCAGCTGGGGGTGGGGCTGGTGGTGACCAATGACGCCCACTATCTGCGGCAGGAGGATGCCGAGGCCCAGGATCTGATGGTCTGCATCGGCACCCAGACCACCATCAATGATCCCAAACGGATGCGCTTTGGGACGGATCAGTTCTACTTCAAGAGCCAGGAGGAGATGGCCAGGCTCTTCCCCCAGCTCCCCGAAGCCATGAGCAATACGGTGGACATCGCCAGCCGCTGCTCGGTCCATCTTCCCACCGTGGATCAGGACAAGGCCAACCACTATCCCGCCTATCCGGAACCCGAAGTGCCGGGAAAAGATCCGGAGACCGTGCGGGAGGAGCATCTGCGGAAGCTGTGCCACGACGGCCTGATGTGGCGCTACCAATTCGATCCGGACAAGGACGAGATCACCGAGGAACGGAAGGTGATTCTGGAGCGGATGAACTACGAAATCGGGATCATCAAGCGGATGGGATTCATCAGCTACTATCTGGTGGTGTGGGACTTCCTCCATTATGCCGCCAAGATCGGCGTCCCCCTGGGGCCCGGACGGGGATCCGGCGCAGGCTCCCTAGTGGCCTACCTCATCGGCATCACCCACATCGATCCCCTCCGCTATAATCTCCTCTTCGAACGCTTCCTCAATCCGGAACGGGTCTCTCCCCCCGACTTTGACATCGACCTGTGCGAACGCCGCCGTCATGAGGTCATCGAGTATGTACGCCGGAAATACGGGGAGGACCGCGTGGTGCAGATCGGGACCTTCGGGACCCTGAAGGCGAAGCAGGTGGTGAAGGATGTGGCCCGGGCCATGGGACGCAGCTTCGACGAGGGGGCGCAGTTTGCCAAGCTGATTCCCGCCGATCCCAAGATGACCCTGGATATCGCCCTGAACGGCAGCGAGAAGCTCAAATACCCCCCCAGCGAGGAGCTGAAGGCGAAAATCGAGTCGGAACCCTGGTGCCAGGAACTCTGGAAGTATGCCAAGGTCCTGGAGGGGCTGAACCGGAACATGTCCATCCATGCGGCGGGAGTCATCATCGGGGATATGCCCGTGGCGGATGTGGCCCCCATCGCCCGGGGCGCGGGAGACGAGGCCATCACGCAGTTCTCCGCCATTCCCTGCGAATCCCTGGGCCTGCTGAAAATGGATTTCCTGGGCCTGAAAACCCTGACCCTCATCCAGGACGCCCTGGATCTGGTGGAGGCCAGCACAGGACGAAAACTGCCCTCCAATGAAATCCCCGAGGGTGACGAGAAGGCCTACCAGCTTCTGTCCTCGGGAAAGACCATTGCCGTCTTCCAGCTGGAATCCGGCGGCATGCAGGAACTCTGCCGGAAGTGGAAGCCCACCCGGCTGGAGGACATCATCGCCCTGATCGCCATCTACCGTCCGGGTCCCATGGAATTCATCCCGGATTTCCTGGGGCGGAAGGAGGGCACCATTCCCCTGGACTACGATGTGAAGGAGATGGAGCCCATTCTGGCGGAGACCAACGGCATCATGCTCTATCAGGAGCAGATCATGCAGGTGGTGCAGAAGGTGGCCGGCTTCTCCCTGGGGGAGGCGGACATTCTGCGTCGTGCCATCGGCAAGAAGAAGCTGAAGGTCATGGAGCAGAAGAAGAAGGATTTCCAGGAGGGCTGTCTGAAGCGGGGGATCGGGCTGGACATTTCCGAGAACATCTGGGCCAAGATCCTGAAGTTTGCCGGTTACGGCTTCAATAAGAGCCATTCCGCCGCCTACGGGCTTCTGACCTACCGCACCGCCTTCCTAAAGGCCAACTATCCCGCCGCCTTCATGGCGGCTGTCCTCACCAGCGAACTTTCCAACTCCACGAAGCTGGCCTTCTATCTGAAGGAATGCCGGGAGATGGGCATCCGGGTTCTGCCGCCCGACGTGAATGTCTGCGGCAAGTCCTTCTCCGTCAGCGGCAAGGACATACGCTTTGGGCTGGCGGCCATCAAGGGCGTAGGGGAGGGGATTGTCCAGACCATTCTGGAGGCCCGGCACCAGGATGGCCCCTTCCAGAATCTGGAGGATCTGTGCACCCGGGTGCCGGGGGTGAACGCCCGGCTGCTGGAAGCCCTGATCTATTCCGGCGCCCTGGACTGCTTCGGCCATCGCCGCAGCCAGCTGCTGGCGGTGATGCCGGATGTGCTGAGCCGCAGCGCCTCCGCCCGGAAAGACCGCTCCTCCGGACAGCTCTCCCTCTTCGACATGATGGACGAATCCTCCCGGGAATCCCTCTCGGTCCAGTATCCGGACATCCCGGAGGTGGAGGAGAAGGAACGCCTGGATCGGGAAAAACAGCTGCTGGGATTCTTCCTCTCCGGCCATCCCATCGACCACGGCCGGGAGATCATGGAGGCCTTCCAGATTGACGATCTGGCGGATCTGCCCTCCCTGGAGGACGGAACCATCTTCCGGGCGGGGGTCTACATCGCCCACTGCGTGAAGAAGCTCTCCAAAGCCAGCCAGAAGCCCTTTGCCATTATCACCCTGGAAAGCCGGGAGGCCTCTTTTGAGGCGGTGCTTTTCAACCGGGAATATGAGACCGTGCTGAAAAACAGCCCGGAATTGCTGGAGGACGGGGCCCTGGCTCTGGCCGAAGGGGAAGTCAGCCGGGACGACGACGGGGAGAATGCCACCCTGAAACTCCGCCTGAATCGCCTGATTCCCCTGGAGCGGGCCCCGGAACTTTTTACGGCGAAAATCTCTCTATGCGTGCAGGAATCCGAGGCTACGCCGGAGAAACTGCAGCAGATGATGCAATTATGCGGCCGCCACCGCGGCCCTGCGGAATTCCATCTGGGCATTCGCCTGCGTTCCGGAAGCTGCCTCTTCTTCCGCCCCTCCTTCGGCCTGAAGCCGGTGTCCACTCTCCTGAGCCGCCTGCGGCAGCTTTTCGGGGAGGATGCCGTCACCCTCAAGGGGAGCCGGAATCGTCCCCAGCCTCCTCGCCGGGGAAGTTTCCTGCGGGAGAACGGGGTGAGTTCCGAGGATTGACGAGGGCACCCTTCGGGTGTCCTGGAATCCGGGGGGGGTGTTTTCATGAAAATCTGAGGATCAAGAAGATGCGTTATCGTTTTTCTGTCCAGGGGATGGAATGTGCCGCCTGCCAGGGGCATGTGTTGAAGGCCGTGTCCGGTGTCCGTGGCGTCCAGCATCCCCAGGTGGATTTGCTGAACCGGATTCTGTCTTTGGAGGCGCCGGACGCCGCCACGATATCCCAGGTGGACGCCGCCGTCAAGGCGGCGGGCTATGGTCTGACGCCCCTGGGCACCGCGGAGGTCCGGAACGCTGAGCCGGAGGCGGGAGGACTCACCCCGCTTCGGCGCTTCCTGGCAACGCTGCTCTGGGGACTCCCTGTGTGTGTCCTGGCCATGGCCGGCATGGCCGGATTCCCCGGGCCGAAGTATACCGGACTCTCCGTGGTTCTCCAGTTTATCCTGGTGCTGCCCCTGCTTTATGTCAACAGGGACATTTTCCTCCGGGGCATCCGGGGACTCCTTCACCGCTCCCCAACCATGGAAAGCCTGGTGGCCCTGGCGGCAGGAAGCGGTTTCCTCTATCCCTTCTTCCTCTTGCTGAGCCGGTGCTGGACCCATGGCTCCCTGGAGGGCGTGGTCTTCGAAACCCCCGCCATGCTTCTCATGCTCTTTACCCTGGGAAAGTGGCTGGAGGGAGGAGCAAGAAACCGGGCCGCCGCCGAATTGCGGGCCCTTCAGCGCCATTCCCCCCGCACCGCCATCCTGCTCCGTGAGGGAAAGGAGGAGTCTGTGCCCGTGGAACAGCTGCTGCCCGGGGATCAGTGCCTGGTGCGTCCCGGCGGCGTGGTTCCGGCGGACGGCGTGGTGATTTCTGGCCATTCCTCCGTGGAGCAGTCCGCCATAACCGGGGAGTGGCTTCCTGTGGAGAAGAAGGAGGGGGACAAGGTGCTGGGGGCCACCCTGAACGGGGATGGTGTCCTGGTGATGCAGGTGCAGGCGGCGGGCGCCGAGAGTCTCTTTGGGAAAGTCATTGCCCTGGTGGAGGAGACGGGGGCGACCCGCGCCCCCATTGCCCGCATGGCGGATATTCTCTGTTCCTGGTTTGTGCCGGGGGTGCTTCTCTTTGCCCTGGCCACGATCCTGGGATGGCTTCTTCTGGGGCATTCCTGGGGCGTGGCCCTGACCCGGGGCGTTTCCGTGCTGGCGATTTCCTGCCCCTGCGCCCTGGGACTGGCCACGCCGGTGGCCATTTTGGTGGCGACGGGGGTGGCGGCGAAAAAGGGGGTTCTCTTCAAAGATGCCGCCACCTTGGAGGCCCTGAGCCGTGTGAAGGCGGTGGTGCTGGACAAGACGGGGACCCTGACGGAGGGGCGCCCCTCTCTGGCCTCCATTCAGTGCCCCCCGGACGGGGAAGACGAAGCGCTGCTGTCGGTGGCGGCCTCCCTGGAAAAGGGATCCCAGCATCCCTTGGGGGCGGCTCTGGTCCGGGAGGCGGAGGCCCGCTCCCTGGAATTGGTGGGGGTGACCCGCTTCCAGAATCTCTCCGGGCGGGGCGTCCTGGGGGAGATCCAGGGAAGGCTTTGGGGCTGCGGTAATCTCCGGATGCTGCAGGAACGGGGAATTTCCCTGCCGGAATTTGCCCGGGAACAATCCCAGGAAAATACGGCGGCCACGCCTCTGTATCTCTTCTCCCAGGCCGGAGTCCAGGGAATCTTCTGGATGACGGATCCCCTGCGGAAGGAAGCCCGGGAAACCGTGGCGTCCCTGGGAAGAATGGGACTCTCCTGCGTGATGCTGACGGGAGACCGCCAGCAGGTGGCGGATGCCCTGGGACGCCAGGCGGGCCTGACTGAGTGCCAGGGAGACCTGATGCCCCAGGATAAGGCACACTGGATCTTGGAACGTCAGAAGACCGGGGAAGGCGTGGCTATGGTGGGGGACGGAATCAATGATGCCCCCGCCCTGGCGGCTTCCCAGGTGGGCATGGCCATGGGAGGGGGCACGGATGTGGCCCTGGAGACCGCCGGCGTGGTGGTGCTGAATCCCTCCCTGATGGCGGTTTCCCAGGCGATTTCCCTTTCGCGGAGCACCCTGAGGATCGTGCGCCAGAATCTGGGCTGGGCCTTCTGTTATAACTTGTTTGCCATTCCCCTGGCGGCAGGGCTCTTCTCTCCCTGGCATCTGGTGCCGCCGCCCTGGCTGGCTGCCGCCGCCATGGCATGCAGTTCCCTGGTGGTGGTGGGAAATGCTCTCCGCCTCCGGCGGAAATAGGCCGGCGATATGTGGCCCCCCGGGGGTTCCCGGCCGGGATATTCCCGGCCTTCCCCCACGGGGTAACAAGCCTCCCATCCCCGCTTGCGGGGGACGGGGGCAATTCCCTATGAACCCCGGCAGGGGGACGTAGGGTCAAAACTGTCCTGTGGGGGAGCGGGTGAGGGTGATCAGGAGGATTTCGGAGGGATGTCCCAGGCGGAGGGGGAATCCGTTCCAGATGCCGGCGCCATTGGAGACCAGGAGCTGGGTTTCCGGGGGCAGGGCATAGAATCCGGAGAGGAGTCCGTTGTTTTTTCGGGCCACCAGCCAGTCCAGTCCCCAGACCATGCCTCCGTGGGTGTGGCCGGAGAGCACTAGGGGGACTCTTTGTTTCGCCGCTTCCAGGGCCAGATTGGGATTGTGGGCGCCCAGGAGCACAAAGGTATCCGGTGGAAGTCCTTCCAGCGCCTCCGAGAGCCGGGGCGGGGTTTCTCCGTGACGGACCGAGGCCGGATCGGCGATCCCTGCCAGGGCAAAGCTGGGCAGAAGCATCCGATGTTCATTCACCAGAAAGGGGACGCCCAGTGAGGATAGTGCCTCCCGCCAGGCGGCAAAGCCGGAATAGTATTCGTGATTGCCGGGCACAGCCCAGACGCCCAGGGGGGCATGAAGGCGGCCCAGGGGCGCCAGATCCGCCAGCCGTTCCTCCACCGTGCCGTCCATCAAATCTCCTCCCAGGAGAATCAGATCCGGGTGACGGGCGTTGGCTAAGTCCACCATCTGGCCAATTTCCCGGGCGGCGATGACGCCGTCCGCATGGAGATCGGTCAAGAGTGCGATGGTCAGGCCTTCCGCCTCCTCGGGCAGTCCGGGGAAGGAGAGGGTGAATTCCCGCACCCGGGGGGCGCGCTGTCCCCAGAACAACCCCACGGTGGCGGCCAGCAGGGAGATGAGGAAGAGTCCCAGGGAGAGGAATCCCCGTGCCTTGGGGAGGAAGAGCTGGAAGGGGGAGAGGAGCAGGCCTCCCAGGGCGAGAAACAGGGCGATGGCGAAGAGCCAGCCGCCCAGGAGAATCAGCCAGGGAGGGAGGTGCGGGGCGAAGGGCATGGGGCCGCCCAGCCAGCGGAACAGGGGGAATTTGAAGGAAATCACCAGGCACAGCGCCGCCAGAAGGGATTTTCCCCACCAGGAAAGAGGCAGAGGAAGCAGGACCGTGCCCAGGATCGTCAGGAAGAGAAGGAGGGCGATGACCGTCATAGGGGGCGCAAGCCGTCCTCCCGCCTACTTTCGGGCGGCGGGCTCCTCCTGGAGCAGGGTGACCACCCGCTGGGGGAAGGGGATGTTGAGGCCGGCGCCTTCCAGGACATCCTTCAGCTGTGCCTTGACAGACCAATAGGCTTCCCAGTAGTTCTGGTTTTCCGTCCAGAAGCGCAGGGTCAGGTTCACGGAGCTGTCGGCTAGTTCGGAGACCAGGACTTCCGGGGCGGGATCCTGGAGGATAAGGGGATGTTCCTTCATCAGTTTCAGGAGGGTTTCCATGCCCTGGGCCAGGGAATCACCGTAGGCGATGCCCACCGTCACGTCCGCCCGGCGCTTGGGGTTCCGGGAGTAGTTCTTGATGGGGGAGCCGAAGAGGACGCTGTTGGGGGCGGCGATGAAGAGTCCGTCGGGGGTGGTGAGGGTGGTGGTGAACAGACCGATTTCCCGGATGGTTCCGCTGACGCTGCCGCAGTCGATGTAGTCCCCCAGCTTGTAGGGGCGGAGGAAGAGGAGCATAATGCCGGCGGCGATGTTGCTCAGGGAGTCCTTCATGGCCAGGCCCACAGCCAGTCCGGCGGCGCCCAGCACCGTGAGGATGCTGGCGGTGTTGATACCCATGAGATCCAGGATGATCAGGGCCGCAAAGAGCCAGATGATGGCCCGGGCCACGCCGGAGAGGATTTTGCCCACGGATTCATCCACCGCATCGAAGCGGCGGGTGGCCCGGAGAATGAGCTTCCGGGTCAGCGTGGCGATGGCCCAGGCCAGAACCAGGATGCCGATGCCCAGAAGCAGATTCTTGCCCAGGCGGAGCAGACTCTCCTGATGCTGCTGCCAGAAGGTCTGGACATCGGTGTGGCGAACAGCCTCCACCACGTTCTGGATGGCGGCTTCGGCGGAGGGAATGGGGGTTTCTTCAGGCATGGGGAAGAGATGCGGGGTTAGCGGTCGGGGTTAACGGTCGGAGGAGTCCTGGATGGCGGTGGCGCGGTGCCCCAGCCAGTATCCCCATCCGCCCCAGAGGAGGGCGACAAGGGAGCCCAGGGCGTAGGCCAGGGGCAGGGGCAGTCCGAACCCCATGGGCCCCTTGTGGGCGGGGGAGATCCACAGGATGTAGGTGGCCACGATGAAGGTGATGAAGATGCCGGGCAGCAAGGTAACCCAGCCATTCTTCTTCTGGCGCCAGAGCCAGACCGAGGTGGCGATGAGGGTGAAGGCGGCCAGCACCTGGTTGCCCCAGGCGAAGTAGTTCCAGAGGAAGTTGAAGGTCTTGGCGTCCTTGTTGGACCACCAGAGAAGCAGGGACACGATGAAGATGAGGGGCAGGGAGAGCAGCAGGCGGTTCCTCAGGCTCTTCTGGTCAATGTGGAAGATCTCCGCCATGCTCAGACGCAGGCTCCGCATGGCGGTGTCGCCGGAGGTGATGGCCAGGATGATCACGCCCAGGATGGTCAGGGATCCCAGCGTGTTCCCCAGGAAGAAATTGACGATCTCCGGGAGGACCTTGGTGGCGCCGGTGCTGAAGAGCTCGGGGTGGAGATTGTAGATCACATAGCCGCCGCCGGCCCAGATCATGGCGATGATACCCTCCACGATCATCATGCCGTAGTAGGCGGCCCGGGCTTCCCGCTCCGTGGCCATGGTGCGGGCGATGATGGGGGACTGGGTAGCATGGAAGCCGGACATGATGCCGCAGGCAATGGTCACGAAGAGGGTGGGCAGGATGGGGTTGTTCTCCCGGAATGCGGTGAACTTTTCCTGCAGGACGGGGGTGGCCAGGAAGAGATCCTTGTCGGTGAAGGAGTAGTGCCAGAGGATGGCCATCAGCAATGCGCAGGTGCTCAGCAGCAGCAGTCCGCCGAAGATGGGGTAGATCCGGCCGATGATCTTGTCCACGGGGAAGAGGGTGGCCAGGATGTAGTAGAGGAAGATGAGGATGACGGCGGGCCAGAAGAGGGAGGTCTTGGGCGCGAGTCCGTCGACCAGGTTGGCGGGGATGTTGATGAAGACGGCCACCACCAGGAGGAGGAGGAAGGTCATGAAGAGAGCGAAGAGGGAGGCGGTCTTCCTGCCCAGGGAATCCCGGATCATCCCGGGGAGGTTTACCCCGTTGTGGCGCAGGGACATCATGCCGGAGGCGAAGTCATGGACGGCGCCGCCCAGGACATTGCCGATGGGGATGATGAGGAAGACCTCCGCCCCGAAGCGGATGCCCAGGATGACCCCGATGACGGGGCCCACCCCCGCGATGTT
>JAEDNW010000173.1:0-3479 GCA_016302315.1 Lentisphaeria bacterium | reverse complement strand
CCCCATGCCATCCCTCAAAGACATGAGAGGCCAGGCCAAGGAAGCCGGCCTCATGAAGCTGGAAAAGCTGATCGCCACCCGACAGCATATCCCGGACTGCCCCATCCCCATCCCCATTCCGGAACTGTGCCAGCGATATGAAAAACTCTACACCGGATGCATTAACGACGTCCTCCGGGAACTGACCCTCCTCAACCAAAATCTCCCCAGCGACATCATGCCCCTCCGGGAGGAAATGACTCTCTGCGGCGAGGCGTTCACCGTCAAAAGCGCCCCCAACGTGATGATCGAGGGGGAAATGACCTTCCGGGCCCAGATGCTGGATGACTTCAAACCCAATGGCGTGGTGGTATGGGACACCTCCGAGGACACGGAAGCCTCCCTCTGGGGCGGCGTCATGACCGCCACCGCCATCACCAAAGGCATCCGCGGCGCCGTCATCGCCGGAGGAATCCGGGATACCAAACAGATCCTGGAACAGAAATTCCCTGTCTTCTACAAATACCGCACCTCCAATGGCTCCCTGGGACGCTGCATGATCACCCACTACCAAGTCCCCATCCGCATCGGAAAGGTCACCATCCGCCCCGGGGACATCCTCTTCGGAGACATCGACGGCGTCCTTTGCATCCCCCGGGAAATCGCCTACCCAGTCCTCCTCCGGGCAGAGGGCATCGAACGAAACGAGTTGGATATCTTCCAATGGGTCCGCCAAGGCGACACCATCGCCGAAATCATCGAGAAAGGGGGATACTTCTAAGCGTTGATAATATTATAAATACATAAATATCAACAAGTTATAACAATAATCCCATCCTTCTCTCCCCCGAAAGAGAGGAGGATGGGAACACCAGAAGAGGAGGGGCTTTTCCCAGGTTCAGGAGGCAGAGAATGAGGACTCGCCCTCCCCTTCCCCCGATTCTTCCCCCGCCCCCTTCCTCCCCCTGGAGAGGAGAGAAAAGGGGTGGGGAAGGAGGTGGCTATTGGGCGTTGTTTTGTTCCCGGATGGCCGCCCGGCGAATCTTTCCGTTCACCGTCTTGGGCAGTTCGGCCACGAACTCGATGATGCGGGGATATTTGTAGGGAGCGGTGTGGGTCTTCACATACTCCTTGATCTCCTCCTTCAGCGCCTCGGTGCCCTCCTTGCCTTTCACCAGAACCACCGTGGCCTTCACCACCTTGCCTCGCACAGGATCCGGCACGCCCGTCACAGCGCACTCCAGGATGTAGGGGAGCTCCATGAGGACGCTCTCCACCTCGAAGGGGCCCACCCGGTAGCCGGAGGTCTTGATGATGTCATCCGCCCGTCCCTCATACCAGAAGTATCCATCCTCATCCTGCCAGGCCTGGTCTCCCGTGTGGTAGTAGCCATCGTGCCACACCTTCCGGGTGTCCTCCTCGGACTTGAGATAGCATCCGAAAAGCCCGCAGGGATGGTTGCCCGGCTCCGCTTTCACGCAGATCTCCCCGGTCTCGCCGGTGCGCACCGGCTTGCCCTCGGGATCCAGGAGAGTCACCTGGAACTGGGGATTGGCCTTCCCCATGGAGCCGGGACGGGGCTTCATGTCCGCCAGGGTGCCGATGAGCATGGTGGTCTCCGTCTGTCCAAACCCCTCGTAGGGAAGCTGGCCGGAAACCTTGGCAAAGGCTTCGCTCACCTCGGGAGGCATGGCCTCTCCCGCCGTGGTGACATGCTCCAAAGTGGAGAAGTCATATTGGGAGAGATCCTCCTTCACCAGGAAGCGGAAGATGGTGGGCGGGGCGCAGAAGGTGGTGATGCCATACTGCTTGAACATGGGCAGCAGATCCGCCGCATGGAAACGGTCGAAGTCGAAGGTGAAGACCCCCGCCTCGCAGAGCCACTGGCCGTAGATCTTGCCCCATAAGGCCTTGCCCCACCCCGTGTCCGCCACCGTGAAATGGAGTCCCTCCGGATTCACCTTGTGCCAATGGCGGGCCGTCATGATGTGCCCCAGGGGATAGGCATAGTCGTGCTCCACCATCTTGGGATATCCCGTGGTGCCGGAGCTGAAGAAGACCAGCATGGGATCCGTGGTCTTCTGCCCCTCAGGACGGGCAAACTCCGCCGGGAAGTTGGGATAGAGGGCGTCGTAATCCAGCCATCCGTCCTTCTTTCCGTTAACGGAGAGCTTCAGCTTCACCCCCGTGGCCGCCGCCGCCAAATCCACCTCGTGGGTGATGTTCCCGTCCGCTGAGCAGATGACATATTGGACATCCGCCCGCTGGAAGCGATACTCGAAATCGTGGGCGGTCATCTGGCAGGAGGCGGGGATGGCGATGGCCCCGATCATGTGGAGGGCGTTGAGGATGAACCAGAACTGGTAGTGGCGCTTCAGCACCAGAATGACCCGATCCCCCTTCCGGATGCCCAGGGAGTAGAGGAAATTGGCGGTGCGCAAGGAATTCTCCGCCATCTGCCCGAAGGTGATGTCCTGGCAGACCTTGTCCTTGGAGACCCAGCGCATGGCAATCTTCTCCGGGCACTCCTTCCCCAGACGACACACCACATCGTAGGCAAAGTTGAAGTTGTCCGGAATCTCAAAGCGCACATTCTTCAAGGTCCCATCCTCGTTCCACTCCTCTTTCATGTATTGCTGGTAAAGAAGAGGACGCGTGGAGGCGGGACGGGATTCCGGGAGGACCGGCTGGGGCACGTAGCCGAAGCGCTCCGGCTTGGTCTCCTCCGCCTTCCCATGCATCACGATGGAGAAGAACTGGCAGGGCTTGTCCCCCACCGCCAGCATGGCATGGGCCTCCCGCCCGTCAAAGTAGATGCTGTCTCCCTGATGGAGCAGCTCCTCCTTGCCGTGGAGGAACACCTTCATGCTCCCCGAAAGGATCAGGTCAAACTCCTGGCCGTTGTGCTCGGAATACTTCAGGGGTTCGTCCGCATTGCCGCAGGGGGCGGTGACGATGAAGGGTTCGCCGGTGCGGTCCTTCATGTGGATGGCCTGGTGGAGATAGCTGAATCCCGCACGGCGGACAAAGGGGAAGCCCTCTCCGCTCCGGGTCACTGTGTAGAGGGCCAGATTCGGGGATTCTCCGCTGATCACGGAGGAGACATCCAGGCCGAAGTGCTCCGCCAGATTGTAGTAGAAGGAGAAGGGAGCCTGCCTGGCTCCGCTTTCATAGGCCTCATACTCCTCCGGGGATACGCCCAGAAGACGGGCCATCTCCGGCACATCCAGATTCTTCTGCGCCCGCAGTTCACGGACGCGCATGGCGATTTGGAGTCTGTTTTCCATGTTTTTTTGTTCCACTTTGCTTTTGGTTCCGATTGGGGAGAAAAGGGGCAAAGCAAGGGAAACGGACAGTCCGTGGGCCCACACACACTCGGCGGGCGAGCCTTTTCAGACCGCCCGCTTCTTCCTCTGCCTAGGGGGAGAGAGTAAAACGGGCGGTCTAAATAATGACGAACCCCAGAATAATGCTAATGATCACAATGCCCCCAAAGGAAA
>JAEDNW010000041.1:0-16542 GCA_016302315.1 Lentisphaeria bacterium | reverse complement strand
CGCTACCACCATCCTCCCAGAACCCCGGCAGGGGTGGCAGGATCGATAGACGGGGTGCAGGAGCCACAACGTGGCGACCACCCCCCCGGGATGGCGGGATGGGGAGCGGGGAACCCATTTACCTCGCGCGCGCACGCGCATACGCCCCGCCCCCCCATTCCACGAAAACGGATTGAGACGGGGAAACACCGCAGAGGGGACAACACCGCAGAACCTGTGCCCAGCGGGACATATTTGGCGGGACATCCCCTCATGGCGGGGGAAAACAATACCTCCCACCCCCGGGGGTTCCCGGCCGGGATGCCCCCGGCCTCCACCCACGGGGTAGACAAGCCTCCCACCCCGCCCACGGGGTTCGGATTCGTTATTATCGCCTCCCGGGGGTTTGGTCGTCCCTGCGGGCCTCCCGCACCCCCGTCTAGCGATCCTCCCACCCCGGCAAGCGGGGTTCATGAGGATGCCCCCTGTGTCCCCCGCCAGCGGGGGAATGTGTTCCGCCACGGGTTTCCCGGGCTGCATCCTGTGTCCCCCGGAGGTTCCCGCTACTGCTCCACCCCCGGGATGGTATAGCACCAAAGACGGGGGATGCCCCCGGGGTTTCCCTGGGGGGAGGGCAGGGGGAGGGCAGGGGGAGGAGGGGCCTTGAAATCCTGCCTTTGTTGCTTATATTAAACGGCTTACCAAAATCGGGAAAACATTTTTTCTTCATCCATATCTCACTCATTTATAAGGAATTACCACCATGAAAATGACCTTTCAGCCCCATAACAAGAGCCGCAAGCGCACCCACGGTTTCCGGAAGCGCATGGCCACGGCGGACGGGCGTAAGATCCTGGCCCATCGCCGGAAGGTGGGGCGTAAGCGCCTGACGGTCTAATCCCCCTTGCCATGTCCACCATGGCCGGGGTGTGCGGCAACCATCCTTCCCCGAAGGCCTTCGGACCTAACGCCAGATTGCGGTGCCGCGCCCACCTTGACGCAGTGCGACAAGAGGGAGTCAACCTCCCCTGCCGATACTGCGTCATTGTCGTTTTGAAAACGCCGCCGGACGGTTCCTGCCGGACGGCGTTTTTGATTTCCCGCAGATTCGACCTTTCTGCGGTAGTGCGCAACCGGGCCCGGAGGCTTTTCCGGGAGTGCTGGCGCACCCTTCTTCCCTCTTTGGCTCCCTGCTGGGTGCTGATGATTCCCCGGCGACCCATCAAGGAGATCAAGCTGGGGCAGCTTCTTCCGGAGGTCACCCGGCTTCTTCGGAAATCCGGTGTCCTGGCGCTTTCCCGGGAGTCGGGAACGGCCTGTGGCCCCGGGGACGGGCAGCGGCCATGAGCGGCCACACGGACACCACCTCCCCCCAGCCCGGCCTGGCGGCCCGGCTGTGCATCTGGGCCATTGAGGGCTACCGCCGTTTCCTCAGTCCCCTGAAGCCTCCTGTCTGCCGTTTCACCCCCACCTGCTCCCAATATGGGCGGGAGGCCTTCCGGATCCACGGATTCTGGAAAGGACTCGCCCTCACCCTTTGGAGAATCCTCCGGTGCCATCCCTTCTACCGGGGTTCGCTGGTAGACCCTGTTCCTCCCCGGAAGGAGAACACCCCGCCCCCGGGTTCCCCGGAGTGACGCCGTGGTGATCCTCCCACGGCTCCTCCCCGAGATTCTCCCGTCTTCCCCTTTCTCTCTCCGCCCACGGCTTTTCCCTCTCCCCGGACATGAAGAAATTCGATCCCGTCACCGTCATTGGCTCCCTGGTCTGCGTTGTGGCCCTGGCCCTGATTTTCGCCCATAACTGGGTCCAGGCCCGGCAGGTTCCGGCCCCGGCGGCCCCGGCCACTCCTGTGGTCAGCAACGAAGCCCCGGCCGTCACCCCGGCTCCGACGGCCCCCCAGGATCCTGTCACCCTTCCTGCCGTGGAGGTTCCCGGAGAGCCTGTTATCCTGGGGGAAGGGCAGGCCATGGAGGTGAAAATGGACTCCCATGGCCGGGGCATCCAGACGGTGACCCTTTCCGACTTCCGTCTTCAGACCCGGGATCCTGAGCTGGCAAAGGATCCCCTGACCATGGGGGAGGGCAGCGTTCCCTTCCTGGCGCTGACCCTGGGCGGCAACACCTCCCTCCATACCCTCTCCTCCACCGCCGACCACCATTCCCTGGCCACCTCCCGGGTCTCCGGCGACCAAGTCTGGAGCCTCCAGGAGAGCTGGACTCTGGAGGATCCGGAGAAGGCCCCCTACACCATTCTCTACACCCTCCGGATCACCAACACCTCCCAGGAACCCCGTACCCTTGCCAACGCCGCCCTCTCCTGCGGCGCCCTCCCGGACTTTCTGGCCAAGGGCGAGGGAAACACCTCCTTCTCCAAATATCTCTCCGGCTGCGTCGCCTACGGACGGGTGGGGAAGAACGATGCCAAGACCCTGGACATGAAGAAGATCTCCCCGGAGAAAATGACGGCGGAGAAGCGGGCCCAATATGAAAACACGCCGGCCAACTGGGTGGGCGTCTCCTCCAAATATTTCCTCTTCGCCCTCCGCAATCTTGCCGTGGACGGGCAGCCTGCCACCTTCCGGGGCTTCTCCCCGAGACAGCCGGCGGAACTCCTTCCCCTGCCCTGCTATTCCGCCGCCGCCCTGCTGCCGGAGCTCTCCCTGGCCCCGGGAGAAAGCGCCACCATCACCCTTTCCGGCTATGCCGGCCCCAAGAGCCTCCAGAACCTGAAGCCCATGGGCCAGGGCCTGCCCTCCATCCTCAACATGGACCTCTTCTTCTTCTGGCACTTCGACTGGATGGGCTGGCTGTGCCAAATCCTCCTTATGGGCCTCAACGGCATTGCCGGCTGGTTCCCCCCCTCCTGCGCCTACGGCATGGCCATCATCCTCATCACCCTGCTGGTGAAGCTGGTCTTCATGCCCCTGGCCTGGCATAGCACCCGGAGCATGAAGCGGATGAGCGCCCTTCAGCCCCAGCTGAAGGTCCTCCGGGAGAAATACAAGGAGGATCCCCAGCGGATGTACTATGAGCAGCAGAAGCTCTTCAAGGAGAACAACGTGAGCCAGATGGGGGGATGTCTTCCCATGCTGGTCCAGATCCCCGTCTTCTTTGCCATGTTCAACACCTTCCGGGGGGCCATCGAAATCCGGAACGCCTCCTTCCTCTGGGTGGCCGACCTCTCCATGCCCGATCCCATCTTCGGGCTGCCCATCCACCCCCTGGCCATCCTGACGGGCGCCACCATGTTCCTCCAGCAGAAGCTCCAGCCCATGCCGGATCCCAACCAGGCGCGGATGATGAACATCATGTCCCTGGTCTTCATCGTCTTCTTCTACAACATGCCGGCGGGTCTGACCCTCTACATGACGGTGAACCAGCTCACCTCCATCCTCCAGATGCTCCTCTTCCGGCGCATGGAGAAAAAGGCCGGCGTGGCCCCCGCCGCTCCCCAGAAGAAAGCCGCCTAGACAGGCTCCCCCTTTCCCTTATCCCTCAACTCTCTGTCCATACCTCGTAGGATACACCATGATGACGCCAAAGGAACTCCAAGCCCTCGCCAAGGAAACGCTGGACCAGATGCTCCATACCTTGGAAATTCACGCGGATTGCCAGGTGATCGCCCAGGAAGAAGAGGAACAGGAAACCCCTGCTTTCTCCCTGGCCCTGGATACCAAGGAGGCCGGAAGAATCATTGGCAAAAAGGGCCAGACCCAGGAGGCCCTGGAACTGCTCCTGAACCGCATCCTCAAGCGGAAGGACGAAGACGCCCCCTGGATCCCCATCCTCGTGGACGGCAGAACTACCGGAAAAACCGGGGATGTGCCCAAACGGGGACGGGATGGACGACGCCCCATCCTGGATGACGAAACCGTGGATCAGCTCACCCGCATGGCCCAGGACTGCGCCAAGGAAGTCCGCCACTGGAAGAAGAGCCGAAAGCTGGGACCCTATCTCCCCGCCGAACGCCGCATCATCCACACCGCCCTCAAGGACGATCCCCAGGTGGAAACCAACTCCATTCCCGCCCCCGAGGCCGGAGAACGGATGAAATACGTGGAAATCTCCTTGAAAGCCTAGCTCCTCCCCAAAACTTCTCCGGATTCTCCGAAAGGGGAGGGCGCTCCCTTTTCCTCTATATTAAGGACGTTTTCCCTCTCTACCCCCCTCCTTCCCCCCGTCCTCATGCTTTCCGGCAAATACATCATTGTGGGCGCCGTGGCCGACGACCCGCTGGCCCTGGATATCGCCCACTATATGCGTCAGGAGACCGATATCTCCGATATCCTGGCCTACAAGCAGTTCGCCAACTCCGAATTCTGCCCCAGATTCATCAGCGACGAGACGGATTTCGACCATATCGGATACGGACTCAAGGGAAAGACCGTCATCATTGTCTCCTCTTGCAGCGGACAGCATACCCGGAATGCCCGGGCCATGCGCACCTTCCTGGTGGCCCGCGCCGCCAAGGACAACGGCGCCGACCATGTGATTCTGGTGGAACCGGACCTCTTCTACAGCGCCCAGGACCGGGGTCCCCGCCCCGAATACGGCCACGTGGCCTTCCAGCGCACCCCCTCCGACTACAAGAAGTTCGACGGACAGCCCTGGAGCGCCATGCTCTACGCTCAGCTGCTGAAAACCAGCGGAGTGGATGCCGTCCTCACCGTCCACAACCACTCCGTGGCCGTGGCAGAACTCTTTGACAAGATCTTCGACGGGAACTTCTTTAACCTCTCTCCCGCAGAACTTTATGCTAGCTATCTGGCCAACCACGCCAGCCTTACCCAGGCAAACACCTCCGAAAAGGGCCTGGTGATCTGCGCACCGGACAAGGGCGCCGCCCCCTTCGCAAAGTCCATCTTCGATGCCTATGTCAGGGAAAGCAACGGGATGCTCCTCAAGGGCGCACCCAGCCTCCTGATCATGAGCAAGGAACGCACCGGCGAACGACAGGTGGCCATCAAGGCTGCCGACACCAGCCCCATCACCCTGGAGGAAATCGCCGGACGGGAAGTGGTGGTCTGCGATGACATGGTCCGCACCGGCGGAACCATCGTGGCCTGCTGCAAACAGCTGAAGGCCGCGGGAGCCTCCCGGGTCCTCTTCGTGGTCACTCACTTCAACTCCTCCCAGGAAGTGAAGGAAAACCTCAATGATGATGTGGTGGATGACATCATCACCACCGATACTCTCCCCAATATCCTTAACCGGGATATGCAGGGACGCCTTCGGAAAAAAATGCTCATCCTCAAGATCTCCCGTTGGATCGTAAATGTCCTCCGGAACAAGATCCTCAAACTCAATCTCCCGGAATACTGCCCCGCCTATACTGTGGATATCTCCCGCAAAAATCCCTATTGGGCAGAAAACCAGGACTTGAGAGACAACCTGTAAGTCTTCCCCATCCCTTTTTCCACACCCCCACCTTCTCTTCTTCCCTCTCACCTCGTTTTCAACACTACACTACACTACTACGCTAGAATGCGGATTTTCAATGAGATATGCGCCATGGACCCGGCTCCACGCTATATTAACTCCGCTTTTTGACCGGGGCGGGGAGTGTAGTTTAGTAAATCTGTACACAACCTGTACATAACTTGTCAATTTCCCTGTTCACTCCTCTGTAGAAAACTCCCCTCTACAAGTTTTCTTCCCGCTGTCTACATCGTTTTCTACAATCCTAATTTTTTGATTTCAAGGGAGATACGTGACTTCTGAACAAAAGTCTTCCTCCCTACTATTACTTTCTTTTTCTCTCCTTTATAACCAATAGGAAGCCTGTCAATGAATTTTCTGGTCAACACGGAGAAGTTTCTTTCGGGGATTCGTCGGGTGATGAGTGCGGTCTCCACCAAATCCCTAAACGCCATGCTGAACAACATCCTGTTAGAGGCGGAGGGAGACACCTTGCATCTGACGGCCTACAACATGGAGTTGCGGATTCGCACCGTGGTGCCGGCCACAGTGAATGAGGCGGGTTCCATTGCCGTGCCGGCAAAGAAGTTTGGGGAAGTCATTGGCGCCCTTCCCATGGGGGATGTGATGGTGGAGACCCGGGCGGAGGCTCCCGAGGAGATTCGCCTGAAGTGCATGAAGGCCAACTACACCCTCCATGGCCAGCGGGGAGACGGCTTCCCCGTGGCGGATCCCTTTGTGGAGGACTGGTCCTTCTCCATGGGTGGCAAGGAACTGGTGGACTGCCTCTGCAAGACTGTCTATGCCCGCAGCGAGGATGAGACCCGCCAGGCCTTGAATGGCGTCCTGGTTTCCATCCGGGGAAGCATGCGCACCATCGCCGCCAGTGACGGCCGCCGTCTCTCCCTGGTGGAGGCCTCCCTGGATCAGGAAGCGAAGGACGAGGCCGGGCAGCCCATGGGGATTCCCACCCAGGAGGGCGAGTTCATTCTGCCCTTCAAGGTGGTGGCCGAGCTGATTCACAATGTGGATCAGAGCAAGGTGGTGAAGGTCCGTCTCACCAAGAGCATGGCGGTCTTTGAGAACGGGGACACGGTTCTCACCAGCAAACTGGTGGACAAGAACTACCCCAACTACCGCTCGGTGATTCCCGTGAGCTTCCGCAACACCGTGGAGATTCCCCGGATGCTCTTCTCCGATGTGCTGAAGCGGGTGCGGATGATGGTCAGCGACGGAGAGGATTCCGCCTCCGTCACCCTCCTGATCCAGGAACATTCCATGCGGATTTCCGCCTCCTCCCCGGAATACGGCAATGCCGAGGACACAGTGGATGTGGAACTGAAGGGCGAACCCATCGAAATCGCCTTCAATCCCCGGTATCTCTCCGATCCCCTGAAGAATCTGGTGTGCGACAACTTCCAGCTCCACTACAATGACGGAGTCACTCCGGTGGAGATGACCGGCGATCCGGGATTCATCTACATCCTCATGCCCATGCGGCCCGTGATCCCTGTTCCCGCCGAACCCGGGAGTGGGGAATAGCCCGATTCCAGGGCAGGGGAATCTCTGGCGGAAGGCGGCGGCCACCACCCCCAGAATTTTTCCGCCACCTCTTGAAATTCCCCGCAACTTTACTAAAATAAAGAGAATACGGCGCATTCCCGTGGACGGATTGTGTCTTCGTCTCTGTCCGATGGCTAACTCCCCCATCTCTGTTATGAACTCTTCCTCCTGGAAAACCCTCCTCGCCTCCCTGACTCTGGCGGCCGTCTCCGGCCTCTCTCTGGGGGAAGGACCCTTTGTTCTTTCCCTTTCCGCCCAGGAAGTGGAGGAGATTGACCTCGTTCAGGAGGAGCAGACGGAGGACGAGGAAATCCTGATGGAAGAGGAGGGGAGTGAGGAAGAGGAAGCCCAGGGAGAAGAGGCGGAAGAGAGTGCGGCGCCGGTGGAGGTAAAGGGGCCCAGCCCGGATGCCAAGGGCGCTCCTGCCACTCCCTATATGCATGGCGTCACGGATGCCAAGGCCATTGCCATCGATCTGGCCGCCCTCACCTCCGGCGAAGTGGTCCAGAACCACGTCGCCCCCCAGGAAGCTCTGCCTTCCGTGGGCGTGGGCACCGGTGCCATCCTCTGCCTGGAAGGGGAGGATGTGAAACTGGAGAAGAGCCTGCTGAAGCCCGAGGAAATCAACGACTGCCGCGGCCAGATTCTCCGCTTCCATATTTGGATGAAAGGGGAAGCCGTGGCTTTGGAGGGGAACCTGTGGGCGGATGCCCCGGCCCTCCGTCTGGAGCTGGTGGACAACAATGGAAATGTGGTGGCCACCGCCCAAAGCGCTTTCAAGACCCGGGGGACCTTCCCCTGGCACAACTACTACATGGACATGGAAGTGCCCCGGAATGTCTTCCTTTCCAGCGCCAGCACCACCGTGGTGGAAAAAGACCAGCTCCTGGATATGCTGGGTCTGGCCAGCGACACGTCCGTCCGTCAGGCGGGTCTCTATCTGACTCTCCTTTCCCGGGGCACGGGAAAGGCCTGCTTCGGCGGCCTGGCCTATGAAAAGATTTCCCGGAAGGATCAGAAGATTTCCCCGGAAGCCCTGGATGACGCCACCGCTACCTTCTCCCCCAATCCCCAGTATGACGAGCTGCCCATGCTCCTCTACTACGGACTGGACACCCGGCTTCCCTGGCGATTCCTGGACGGCAATGAAACCTTCGGCTCCCTCCGCACCGTGGCCGGACTGGAAGCCTACCTCCAGGTGGCCATGAAGGACTGGTTCCACATGCAGAAAGGCGTGGCCATGCTGCCCTATCTCTATGTGACGGCCAACACCCTGAAACTCTCCCCGGGATTCGAGGACGGCTGGCTGGAGACCCTCCGGGGCAAGCTGGAGGCCGCCCAGGATCCGGAAACGGGCCTCTGGCAGGTGGAGGGCGTTCCCAATCTCCTGGCCTCCGCCACCCTGGCCCGCCGCTGCTTCAGCCCCCGGGGCATCCGTCACAACGACGCCGTCCAGCAGAACACCCCGTGGAATGCCATGGCGCCCGATGGGGAACTGAAGCAGGGCGTGCAGATCATCCGCAGCCTGCTGAAGGAGCGGGTGGCCGGCGCCGCCTGGAATACCTTTGCCTTCCAGAGCCCGGAACTGAAGAGCCAGTTCGGCGAGAACCGGGCGGAACTGATTTCCACCGCCGCCGCCGTGACCCTCCTGGCCATTGCCCGGGATACTCTCCCCCTGGAAGAGGAAGCCTATGAGGAGGCTGAAAAGGCCATCCAGGCTGCCTACGAATATGCGGTGGAGAACTTCGTCCTCCGGGATGGCAATCTCTACCTGTGGAAGGAGAGCAGCACCCAGGCCCAGCCCGCCTCCGCCCCCATTGGCATGATGCAGCTGCTGAATGTGGCCCGGACGCTGGAGCACCGGGTGAACGACGAGCTGCCCCGGCCTGTGGTCACCTGCCGTCGCCGTCATGCCACCGGTCTGGGAAAGGCGGATGTGACCTGGGCCAATCCGGAAAAGGGCCTGGTGGCCGTCCGGATCTATGCGGCGCCGTCGGACTTTAATCCGGCTCTCCTTTCCGAGAAGCATCTCATCGGCGTGCTGGAACGTCCCCGCGCCACCCCGAAAATCCAGGATCCCCTCATGCTGGCCTACCGCCTGGCCGATGGCGCCAGAAAGTACTGGGGCGTGACCCCCGCCGATCTGGGCGCGGACTACCTGGAAGAGAAGTTCGCCACTCTGGCCAGCTATGTCGGGGGAACCAAGAACTTGACGGCAGGAACTGCCGGCGAGAAACCTGTGACCATGAACGTTTCCTCTCCCCTTGCCTTCGGCTATGCCGAGGAAGAGGCGGAGAACATAGCCATAAAAGTCTATGCGGTGGGTGTCGCCTCCAGTGGAGAAATCACCCCCTGCATACCACTCGATGCCGACGACGAGGAATAACGAAACGCTGTTCTTCCCCGGTTCGCCCTCCCGGTGAACCGCCCGGCAGAGATGCCAACCCTTTTCTCCTCTGTTGACAGGGGGGGAAAACCGGCTGGCATCTCTGTCTGTCTCTCTTCCGTAAGAAGATTTCCCTCTCTTCCCATACGTAGAACATCATTGTAGCCCTTTATGATCCAAGGGGATTGCCTCCCTGCCCATCCTCGGGAAGGGGAGAGGTTCTGGCTTTCCCGCCAGAATGCCCGTCCTTCCCAGACAGGAAAACAGAAAAGGAACATCCCCAAGCCAGGGAAAAGAGACAACACAGGCTTCCCGGACTCCTCCCCCCAGGACTTTCCTCAAAAAGGGAATGGGGCAGGGGGGTAGCCGGCAGCCCGGAAAAGAGAGAAACAGCGCCGATAGCCACGTCTCGGCGGGAGGTTCACACCATGACCAACCGCCCATTCACTTTAGTCGAACTCCTGACCGTGACCATCATTATGACGGTCATCGTGGGGGCGACGGTGCCGGCCTACAACCGGATTATGACCGGAAATGCCGTCAGCTACGGCAACCGGATGATTACGTCCCAATTGAATATGGCCCGCACCCGGGCTTGCCAGAAGCGACGGGCCGTGGCCGTCCTCTTCCCCGACACGGATCTGGCGCCCTATTATAGCGAGAGCCTGGCGGATCCCGTGGCCCTCCGCACCTTCCGGTGCGCTTACGTGAAGAAGAACGGGGCCGACTGGGAATTCCAGGAATGGGTGGAGGGTACCCAGTGGCAATATCTCCCCAAAGGTGCCTTCTTCCCTGTGGAAAGCGCTGTCCAGGCGGAAGTCCAGGACGCTACCCACGGGTTCCTCTCCTCCGCCACGGTCACCGGAGTCTATGACGGAACGAGGGATCCCAGTGTGCCGGGGCAGGAACAGTCCGAGCAGGACAAGAAGGAACTCCTCTTCGGGGGAAAGCACGACTTCTCCCTGGCCATCATCTTCCAGCCCAATGGCCGGCCGGTGGTGGACGCCGCCTCTCCCAGAGTCCAGGTCCGGGAGGGCGTGGTGGTGGAGAACGAGGACAGTGCCTCCATGGTCCACAAGGCCAATGTGGACAATGGACTCTATGCTAGGGTGAACCGGTATACCGGCGCCGTGGTGACCCGGGAGCTGGACTAACCAAAGGAGGGACACGCTATGAAGAAACATTCTCGCCCCGCTCCCTTCACCCTGGTGGAAGTCCTCCTTGCCATGGGCGTCTGCGTCATCGGCATTTGCAGCATTATGGTCTTCTTCCCTGTGGGGGCCAAGGCCTCCCGCAACGCCTCCATGGCCTCCTATGCCTCCAACGCCGCAGAGCAGTTCCTCTCCTTCGCCCGCTCCTGCATCGAGGAAGACAGGGTGGGAAACGGATACGCCGCCTTCGCCTACTTCACGGGCTGGACACCCGGAAATCCCGACACCTATGTGGCTCCAGTCTCCACACCCCAGCCCGGCCCAGATTATGTGGAGGATGCCGGCAATGCGGATGCTGACTTCGGGGGGCTCCTCACCAACGAAAACGCCTTCGGCAAGAGGATGCAGGAATTCTTCAAAGACATCCTCACCAACGAGAGTGTCACCATCACCCCTCTCCAAAACCGGGTCTACTACTTTGACTTCACCACCAAAGACGGCTCGGAAGCCTACTCCGACTTCAACTGCTACGCTAGCCTCTGGGCCATCCCCGTGGAAGCCAATGGGGTGAAACTCCCCTTCACTGCCCAGCTCCATCTGGAACTCTCCTGGCCGGCAGAACTTCCCTACAGCAGTCGGGAAAAGCGGGAGTATACCCTGGAAGTCTTCAAGAGCTACTAGAGCAGGGGAGATGCCACCATGAACAAGCTGCATTCCCATTCCTTCACCCTCATCGAAGTGCTGGCGGCGGTGGCCGTCCTGGTCATCATGATGGGGTTCATCTTCCAGTTCACCGGCAGCGCCCAGAAGCTCTGGGCCTCCAATACCGGCCGTACGGAGATGGCCGCCCAGGCGGATGCGGTCTTCTCTCTCCTCCAGGAGGATCTGGAGCATCTCTATGTGGTTGCCCCAGAGGAGGATCTGGATGCCCAGGCCGGATGGTACATCCGGCATAAGAATCCCTCGGATTCCACCGTCAGCCTCTTCTCCAACAACGCCGACCGCCCCCTGGAGGATCTCTGCTTCTTCACCCAGGATACTGCCCCCCAGTCCCCCGCGATCCAGGCCGCCATCTACTCCGTCCGCTACCATTTCGCTCCCGGCGCCCCCGGAGAAGTCTACGGCGAGGGAACGGGGAAACTCTACCGCTACACCCAGGAGGCCGTCCATTGGGAGATGCTCTCCGACGAGTTTGCCGATGCCGGGCATGGGGACACTCCCGCCTGGTATGCGCCGGAACCGGCCAGTGACGACGACAAGGAGGAGTTCCTTCTGGCGGAGAACATCCAGTCCATCACCTTCCTCTCCGACGTGGTCCGGGATGAGGATGGCAATGTGCGCCCCGTCACCGACAATCCCCTCCAGGTCAAGCCGGGCTTCCTCCGGGTCACCATCACCTTCTCCATTCCCGAACATCTTCGCAACGGCGCCAAGCGCACGGAAGGCAACGACATGACCTTCTCCCGGGTCTTCCTCCTGAACAAGTAGACCCATCCGGCAGGCCAGTCCCATCAGGGAATCCTTCCCCTCCTTTTTGGATTCCGGTTCCGGAATCCCTCTGAACCCTGATAGCAGAAGACGGCTCCCGCCCCATTCTCCCCCTCTTCCCCCCGCGCCCTCAAAAGGCCCAAGGGGATGGGCTGGACGGGCGGCATGCCCAATCCCATATACCTTGCCACTATGAACACCTTCCAGAGAAAACCCGACGAGCGGGGCTCCGCCATCTTGATGGTGCTGGGGCTGCTCTCCTTGCTCCTGATTCTGGCTTTGGTCTTCGCTGTCACCAGTCGCAATGCCCAGATTTCCGCCGAGGCCTCCGCCGATCAAGTCCAGGCAAAGCAGGTCTCCCAAAGCGCCTTCAACCGCGCCATGGAATGCATTTTCTTCTTCCAGAACAAGGGAAATCTCCTGCAGAACAGTAATCTGGAAGCCATGATGCCCGACAATGCCGACTTGGATCAGTCCATGGCGGATCCCGCTACCGTAGACACGGATCTCTTCTATGGCGCCCCCGGCACTTCCGATACCGCCAATTTTCTGGGTCTCCAACCCTACATCGGATACGTGAATGCCACCGCCGATTGGAAGCCCCTCTGCCTCTACGGAGAGTTCTCCCAAACCAACACCGGCACCACCCCCTTCGCCCTCCAAAGCGATGGCAACCCTTACCAGGCCATCTACTACAGCCATCGGGATGACGGATACGACGAAGCGGGCACAGAAGGGGAAAACAGCCTCTATGAAATCGTGGCCGCCACCGCCCTGGGCACAGGATATCGCAAGGCCTCCGATGACAATGACAATCTCAACGACGACACGGACCAGTTCGCCACCCTTCTGAAGTCCACCACATCCTCTCAGCTCCAGTTCGTGGAGGACACGGCCGATGGCCATATCACCCAGCGTCTGGGCTTCGTGGCCTTCGTGGACGGCCCGAAATTCGACCTGAATCAGCTGATCGCCTCCAAGATGGAGGGGGATGCCAACGAACCCTACATTCCCTGGGTGGATACCGGGGCCCTTGCCCTGGGAGACCCCACAGGCGGAGATCCCGCCTACAACCCCTTCGGCACCTTCGGGGACAGTGTCTATGCCGTCATGGGCTACGACTACGATGCCGCCGGCATTCCCGATTCCCTCTATGACGGCGGAAAGCTGACGGAGGAGGAGACCCTCCAATACGGAATCCACCCCCAGGAACTGCAGACCCGCCTGGTGGGCGCAGAGGCCGTCTATGCCAAGGAATCCGTCCTGAAGCGGAAAAACGCCGGTACGCCGCCCAAATGGCTGGTGCTGGATCAGCTGCTGAACCATGACGACACCGACGTGAAGGATGCCTTCACCCAGGATCTCTTCACCCTCTCCCTGACCTCCGGCACCCAGGAACGGGAATACCGCTTCAACGGAAACTTCATCAGCCTCCAGGAAATGGAGGATACCCTCACCTGGGATGACACTACCCACTACGCCACCGGCCAGGAACACTATCTCATGAAGGCCAATCTGGCCTATCCCTGGGGACTCTACTGCGATGAGACCACCTGCCCCTTCGGCACGAAACCCGAGTGGAGTGACATCGGAACCTATCTCCAGGGACTGGCTACCGAAGCCGAGCTGAAGACCGCCACGGAACACTTCTTCCAGGACCACCTGGGCCTCCACTACGATTCCGCCGATGCCAACCGCTTCCTCTTCAAGGAAGGCACCACGGATCTCACCCCCCAGGTTCTGGCCAATATGACGGATGCCAGCGACGCCGACTACGAGGCGGTCTACATGGCCACCTATGGCGCCGGAAACACGAAGCTGGATTTCCAGAGTGACAGTTTCGGACAGCAGCCCTCCTCCCTCACGCCTCCCAGCGATACTATCCACGAGCCCACCGTCTGCGGCAACGAACGGGTCCCCGCCATTGTCGGCGTGAATGTCTCCGTGAAGGCCACAGGAGGCACCTCAACCATCCAGGCATACTCCAAACAGGGGGAGTTCAAACCAATGACGCCTTTGGGAAGCTCTCTATGGGAGGAAGTCTACCAGATGCGCACCACTGATGGCACCTGGACCTTCCAGCCCCGGGTGACCCTCTCTCTCCAGAACCTGCTGAACGAGGAGCTCACCAAGACCAATCAGCGCTACCGGGTCATCGTCCAGGGCAGAATCACCCCCATGCTCCTGGCAAAACAGGTGTGGAAAAGGAGGTATGCATCATATGGAATAGATAAAAAATACCATAATACCATTTTCATCTTCAATGAAACGGGAACGTTTGGTGGGTTAGCTGATGCAGGGGAAGTTGCGCAGTCAAATGGAGTATATGGAATAGAAAAAGATACAGAAATCCAGAGTGTTTTTGAAACTATTCAAAATAACAAAGGGCTTCGCTTCTGCATTGACAAGACGGTGACGGAGACCCGCACTTCCTTCCAGGGCATGGAATACCAGACGGTGGAGGTGACGGGAGACGATCTGGAGATAAACATCCCCAACTATGAATTCTCCAGCGATTTCAACAAGTCTTACTACCAATATCAAGTGCCTAATCCATTTAATCCCGATCCCAAGAATGGTTACTACATCTTCTATTATCCCACGGGCATGGCCTATGCGGTCACCATCGAGAAGATCGTGGTCATGAGCCAGAATGAGGAGACGGCGGACGGCACCGGCCCCGTCAGCGACCTGGCCTACGCCGTGGCCACCTCCTCCACCAATCCCGGTTGGAATCTGGTGTTCGGGAAAAAAGGAGATGAGAACTTCGCCTCCGACCCGGTGTCCTTCAATCAGTTCCTTTCGGTTGCCCCTCTGGAGGGCATTGCCTGCCGGGATCCCCGGATGAATCATCTGGCCTCTCAGTGGGAATGGCTGGGCGGAAAGGACAATTCCTCCCTGGCCGGCACCGGGATGCAGTGGTATGCCCATGCCAATACCGCTCTGAATGATGTCCAGTCCCTGGTTGGCCAGGGCAATACCTATGTCACCCTGGATCCCGCGGGAGACAACTGGCGTCATGTGAACTTCACCGAGGATGTGGTCTGGGCCACCATGACGGATGCCTTGAAGAACGATGATCCCAGTGTGCAGAAGGACTGGGAGCCCGAATTTGATCCCATCACCTCCGTCAACCGCGGCAGCTATGACGCCGGCTACGCCACGGGCGGAATCATGGGCACCACCCTCTCCACCGCCTACTGCCCCAATGCCCCCTTCACCTCCCTCTGGCAGCTGGGGGCCATCCACCGGGGCGTGGAGGGCCAGACCCTTAATCTGAAGAAGTTCGGCACCGATGCCGCCAACGCCATCTCCCACCTCTACGAGGATGGCGATGCCTGGCTCCTGGACTACGTGAATCTCACGGAATTGGACGAAACCCACGGCATCCGGGGCAAGTTCAACCCCAACTGCTTCAATGTGGGCGCCTACAAATACCTCTTCGCCAACATCCCCGCAAACCCCGATGCCCACGATACCTGGATCTACCTCCCCGGAAGCTACGATCCCGATAACGATGTGACACGGAACACGTACTTCCGGGATTTCGTGGGAGGAACGGCGCCTGCTGCCCGCCCCGATGAAGACTGGGGGGCCACTACCTTTAGATTCAAGGACTTCACCCCTACTCCCACTTTTACATACAAGGATGTCTGCGCCCTCCAGTCCTGGAGTCCCGTCCAGGCCTTCTTCAACTTTGTTGACGTGGATGGCGGCGGCGCGGCCACAGTCCAATGCAACGACCGCCAGGCGGAGGCCCTCATTGGCTGCACCGCAGGCCTCCTCTCCACCCGGTACGAGACCTACACGGTCATCGCCGTGGGGCAGAACGTCCAGTGGCTCATGGCGGATGGCGATATGCCTCCTGCCGGAGATGCCCGGGACGCCTTCCTGAAGCAGCTGGCCAATCCTGTCCAACTCCATGACAACGACTGGTATTCCATTCTCTCCACTCAAGTCCGCTTGGTCACCCTGGTGCGAGACTGCTGGTTCGGCAAAATCCAGGTGCTGAAATCCCAACTCCTCAACTAACCCCCTCCAGCCATGACGAAATCTCGCCCATTTACTCTTACGGAACTCCTGGTGGTCATTGCCATCATCGTCATCCTGGCTGGAATGGTCATCGGCGGAATGGGGTATGCCGGACGCCGCGCCGACGCCGCCAAAACCCGGTCCGCCATGTTGATCCTCACCGCCGGACTGGAACAGTTCCGCAGCGAAAAGGGATACTTTCCTCCCTGCGTCACTGCCTCTGCCGTGACATTCAAGCGGGAGAGCGGAAAGCTGGTCCTGGTTCTCGATGGCAAGGAGTCTCCCTTCTACGGCAAGAAGACGGACAAGGACTTCATGGAGCTGGAGAATGTGGATACCGCCACGGAGTTCCATGACAGCTGGGATCTCCCCTTCCAGTACCAGTGCCCGGGCAGCCATAACCGCCAGGGCTTCGATCTCTGGTCCTACGGACCCGATGGAAAGTCCGACTCCGATGACGCGAAATTGGATGACATCACCAATTGGGATACCGCCCAATAGACCCCGACACCCCCTGAAACCC
>JAEDNW010000172.1:0-3485 GCA_016302315.1 Lentisphaeria bacterium | reverse complement strand
CCATTTGGAGAAGGCCTTTGAGGTGATGGCCACCCGCACCATGGAGTATCGTAAGTTTGGTGGGCATGGGAAAGGGGGACAGAAATGAGAAGAAGGTCTATCAATGTCAGAAGCCGGACGGACGCACCCTCCGGGTGGAGAAGGGATCGTGGAACAAGGAATGGGAACCCCGGGAGAAATTGCCTCCCGGGGTATCGGATACTCACTTCTATTATACCGACGAGGGGTTTACCTACGTGTATGTCAGCCGGGAGAAGATTCGTGGCATCCGCATGAAGCAAGGAATCCCCCGAAAGAAGGTGGGGCCGGGGGACAAAGTCACGGGCAAAACGGACGAGGAGGTGGACGGGTTCCCCTGCTGGATCATCCGGAGGGATAGGGCAAGAAAGCCGAAGGGGCGGTGAAGGTGGAGGAATATGCCGTGGACAAGGAGAGTTTTGTCATTCGCCGGGAGCGTGCCTTCAATGAGAATGGAGGGCTGCTTATGGAACGGAAGCGAATCAACTTTCTCTTCTCTCCTGTCTTTGAGGAGGGACTGTTTCAAGTGCCTCCCCTGGATGAAATCGCCTTTGCTAAAGATGCCCGGGAAGAGGTGGAACATGTCAAGAAGTTCTCTTGGGAGATTGTCCAGGAGGCCATTCCGGAGTCCCAGGGAGGGACGAGAAAGAGCCCCTTGGCGAGGAAAGAGGGCTTTTTCCTTCGTTCCTGGCGACGCCTTCGCCGTTCTCCCGTACGGGCCGCTACCTGTGGCGTTCTGCTCCTGGCGGTGCTTTCCCTGGGCACCGCCCTGGCGCTGAAGATGGGGAAGAGAAAAGAAAACCAGGAGGTCCTATGAGAGCAAAGAATCGATTCGCCACAGAACGGGCCAGGGCGGGGCGCCCCTTTACCCTGGTGGAGTTGTTGACGGTCATGGGCATCATTGGCATCTTGGCTTCCCTGCTGTTGGGGGCGGTGTCCACGGCCCGGGGACATGCCCGGCGCACCGCCTGTCTGAACAATCAGCGTCAGACCCTGCTGGCCATGCAGATGTATGCGGGGGATTACAATGGCAACATGATGGTGTGTGCCGGCTTCAACGAAAATGACGTATGGGCCTACAAGGCGGTGCTGGGGACCTCTTCCGACTGGCGCAAGCAGGTAATAGAGCGTTATGGGCGTGCCCTGGGGGGGAAGTTCTCCCTGGGGTATCTCCCGGAGGAGGCCACCAGCTGTCCCAATGGCCACTTTGTCTCCTGGCGCACCACCTGGTGCTATGCCACCCCCCAGACCCATCGGGTCTGGCCTCTGGCCTATGGCGCCCTGAGGGGGTGGTGACCCTGAAGGGATTCGACCAGATCTTCCGGTTTGACAGCTCCCCCTCTCCGCCTCTCGCACGTTTGTGTTGAGCGATTCCTGCTTCGCCGAGCAGTCGAAGATCACCTACAATGGATACAAGCCGGATGTGGAGACCTATCGCATGCACACCGGCTCCTCCGGCGCTGACGAACTGGCCGCGGCCCGCCATGGACGGAAGATCAATGTGGGCTTCTGGGAGGGCCACGGAGAATCCATGGACTGCCAGTCTGCCGCCGAACTTTTCTCCAAAGCACCAAATCCACGGTCACCTACATCTTTGTGGACGGGGTGTTGGAGGAGTTCGAAACCTCCGGAAGCTTGGAGGATTAGTCACTCTGTCTTTTCCTCCGGAGAGGTTTTTCCGGGGGAAAGGGGGAATTTGGGAGGATTCGGGAGGCCAAGCTGGGAAAAAGGGACACATTACCCTGCATACGTCTTCTCAAAGGCAGGGAAGCCCCATTCCCTCATGTTGCGTTGCTATCTTCCATTCCACCATCGCCATGGAGTATTACTATCAGGGACAGTTGAGACTTCAGCTCTTTGGGGGCTCTCCCAACGTGACAGCCACCGTGCTTCTCTTTGCTTTCTTCCTGGTGCTGGGAGGAGTGGCCTTTGCCCGCCAGCGCATTCCGGGAAAACGCTGGCTTTGGGCAGGGGTGCCAGGATATCTTCTGTGTCTCCTGCTCCTGGAGGGATTGCTTCTCACTTATTCCCGGGGAGGCATGGTGGCCTTGGCCGTGGGATTGCTCGTCCTGGTCTGGAAAGAGTGGCGACTTCTGCTCCCTCTGCTGGCCCCCGCTCTCCTGCTGCTGTCCTTCACCCCCTCGGGACTGAACCGGGTGAAAGCCGTGGGCGATCTTCAGGATCGTTCCGTGGACAACCGCCTGGTCCTCTGGTATCATGGATCCGGCATGGTTCTGGATCATTGGCAGAAGGGGGTGGAGGGAGAAGCCTGCGGCGTCCATTACACCATGTGGTATAAGCCATTGTCCCAGAGGGTGGAAGGATATCGCGGCATGGTGAACGGGTATTTGACCTACATGGGGAACCATGGGCTGCCAGCGGCCTTCCTGGTCTTCTGGGGCCTCTTCTTCCTGGCCTGCTGCGCCTGGGATCTGGGATTCCTTCGGGGTATGCCCTTCTACCGATGCCTGGGGGCCGGCTGGATATCCATGGCCGCCAGCGAGGTGTTCAGCACCATGTATGTGGAGCCCGCCATGCTCTGGTGCCTGGGGTTGGCCGGGATGCTTTCTCTGGGCGGGTTCCTCTGGTGTCATCGGGAGGCCTTCCGCCGGAATCCGGGAACGGGAAGGACTTTGGCAAAAGCCGGAGGGCTGCTGGCGGGGGCAGCTGCCGCCCTGGCCCTCCTTCCCGTGCTTTGTGTGGTGGTGATTGGCTGCCTCGCCCGGAAAGACCAGTATTACCACCGGGAGCCGGCAACACTGGTTCTGGGAGAGGGAACCCTGGCCTGTCAGCGCTTTACCCCGCGCCGTCCCAACGGAAAATGGATTCTCCACCTGGCGGGGAATGTGACGGAGGAGGCCAGAGACCGGATTCTTCCCCTGTGCGAAATGGGATATGGGGTCCTGGCCGTGGAAGGGGCGGGAAAATGGTCCTTCCCGGAGACGGCCCGGCGGCTCCCCCTGCTTCTCCGCACTCCCGGAGAAAATGAAAATCCCCCCTTCTCCCTGCTTATGGTCTCCGGGGGACTCCCCGCCAACTGCGCGTTCCAATATTTCTGCGACAACGCCCCGGAGGAGATTTCCTGCCTGGTGCTCTGGGAACCCATCTGCCGCCATCCCATGGAGGAATATGCCCTGGAGTCCCGGGATATTCCCGAGGGGCGCCATGTCCTGTTTCTGGGGGAGGAGGAAGGAGAGTTCAATTTGGCCCAGAGCTACCTGGAGACCCAGAAGGAGGGGAGGGGGGTCCTGGTTCCTTCCTGGGAGGAGCTGCCCCAAATGCTGGAAGACCTTGCCAGGGGAGAGACGCCGGAAGGGAAGACCCCGTAAGCGCTCTCCCGTGTCCCGGAAAGACGCCAAGGCAGAAAAGGCCGGAGAAGAGCGGAGGCCGGGGCCTTTTCGGGGTGGAAATCTGGTAGCTTGAAAAAGTAAGCGCGCCTTCAGCAAGGGAAAAGGCACCCGCATCTA
>JAEDNW010000040.1:0-16604 GCA_016302315.1 Lentisphaeria bacterium | reverse complement strand
CAGCCCTGTCTCCCTGGCTGCCGATATGCGGAAACTCAGCAAGGACAATCTCACGGACTACTGGAACCGGGCCATGGGATACCACTGGAAGCGCTTCTCCTACGGCGTGAACTTCCGTTGCGTGGGCATGTATACCAATTCCGCCAGCGGAAAGTGGCGCCCCGTCAAATTGAGCCAGGTCTCCAATCTGGGCGGCAGCCCCAGTTCCGTCATCTGGGCCGCCGACTCCACCCCCATCGCCCAGGATGAGGCAAACCTGAAATACGACATCTGCTGCTACATCGAGAGCAAACGGGTCTATCCCGACAGCAATCCCGTCCACACCTGGACCTATCCCATCAGCATCCGCCACAGCGACAGGGCCAACTTGACTATGCTGGACGGACACGTGGAAGCCCTGGGAGAAAAGCAAATCGTCTTCCCGGACACCATTGGCGGCACCAATGTGGAGCACTGGAGCCCCCGCTACCAGGGCGATGGTCTGACCTATATGAGCTATCAAAACTAGCCCTTTGGCTTTACGCCCCCCCCTCTGCTAGGAGGTTCATTTCTCCTTTCCTTTCCTGGCAGAATCCCCCCGAGGACCGTATTGGACTCGGGGGGGGGGGCTTTTTGGACCCGGGGGGATCCAATAAGCAGGGGCCGCGCCAAAAATGTCCCAGAATGGATCCTGTCCCCCCAGGGGTTCCCGCCACGCTTCACCCCTCGGGTGAAGGCCGAGGGGGGGGGGATCCCGGCCAAGCCCCCCGGGGGTCGGTGGAATTTTCCTCAAAAATCCTCTGCGGTGCCGTCCCTCTGTCTTCCTTTTATTCCTGTGTTTTTGGGGAATAGGTTTGTTGGAGGTTTTTGGGGGTAAGGACCTGGTGGGGCGGGCCGTCGGCCAGGATTTTTCCCTGGGCCAGGAGGAGGATACGGTCGGCCTGCGTGCGGGCCAGTTCCAGGTCATGGGAGACGGCCAGGAGGAGTCCGTGGGGTGGGAGGGCCTGTTTCAGGCGTTGGATTGCCTGCTGGGCCCAGAGGGGATCCAGGGAGGAGGTTGGTTCATCCAGGAGGAGGATGGGGGCTTCCCGGGCCAGCATGGCGGCCAGTTGGAGTCGTTGTCGTTCCCCGCCGGAGAGTTGGCTAAGCCAATGGTTGGCCAGGGGTGTCAGGCCCATGAGGGCGAGGGCGCGGTCCACGGCGTCCTGGTCTTCCCGGGTAGGGCCGGTGAGTGGGGAGAGTCGTGGGATGCGTCCGAAGAGGGCCACTTCCCGGACGGGGAAATCCATGGCGGCGGGGAGGGATTGCAGGCAGACTCCGGCTTTGCGGGCCCGTTCTTCCGGGGAGAGAGTCTCCAGGGGAATGCCTTGGATTTCCACGGTTCCCTTCCAGGGTTTGCGGAGTCCCCCCAGGATTTGGAGGAGGGTGCTTTTTCCGGCGCCGTTGGCCCCCAGGAGGAAGACCGTCTCTCCCGGGGAAAACCGCAGGGAGATGTTTTGGAGGAGGGGGCGGTTTCCGTAGCCGTCCACGATGTCTTGGGCCAGGAGAGGGAAGGGGATCATAGGGGCCTCCTTCGGCGCAGGGCCACCAGGAGAAAGATGCCGCCGGCCAGGGAAGTGAGGACGCCCACGGGGAGGGGGCGCACCGGATCCGCCACCTTGGCCAGGAGATCGCAGAGCTGGAGAAAGGCGCCGCCCCCCAGCAGAATGGGGAGAAGATTGTTCCGGGCATCGCCTCCCAGAATCCGGCGCAGTCCCTGGGGCACCAGCAGTCCCACAAAGGAGATGATGCCCATGGAGGAGACGCAGAGGGCCACCAGCAGTGCCGCCAGAGGCAGGAGAGTCAGGCGGATGCGGGCGGGGGGGATTCCCAGGCTTCGGGCCCAGCTGTCTCCCAGGGCCAGGGCATTCAGGGCGTTGCTCCAGAGGAAGACCAGGAGGGCGATGGCCAGAAGGGCGGCGCTCAGGAGGCCCAGGGCCAGGGGAGGGACCGCCTGGAGATCCCCCAGCATCCACCAGGTCACCCCGGCGATCTGGGTGCTGTTTGCCCGGGAAAGGAGGCACAGAAGGGTGCCGGAAAGGAGGGCGCCCCCCACGATGCCATGGAGGAGCAGGCCTTCCGGGGAAGTGCTTTCCCTGCGTCCCAGTCCCAGGGTCAGGAGGAGGGCTCCGGCGCCACCCAGGAAGGCGCCCAGGGAGATCCAGGGGGAGAGGAGGGGGCCGCCCAGCAGCAGGCAGCAGGCGGCGCCCAGGGCGGCGCCTTGGGAAACCCCCAGGAGATAGGCATCGGCCAGGGGATTTCGGAAGAGGGTCTGGAAGAGGAATCCGGCCAGGGCCAGGGAGGCGCCTCCCAGGAATCCCGCCAGCACCCGGCAGAGTCGGTAGGAGAAGAGGATGCCCTGGGGCCAGGAAAGCCCGCCTTCCCCCAGGCAGAGCCCTAGGAGTCCCAGGAGCAGGCAGAGTCCTGCCAGGCCGCAGGTGAGTTTTCCGGCGTGATGGTTCGGGATCATGGGGCAAGGAGTTTTCGGAGGAGGAGGACGCCTTCCGGCCAGCGTGGTCCGGGGCGGAAGAGGAGATCTTCCTGGGGGAAGAGGCGCATCTTTCCCTTCAGGGCTTCCAGGACGCCGCCCGGGGTCTGGAGGGTCTCTGGCTGGAAGACCCAGAGGCAGTCCGGCTGGCAGGAGAGGAGCCATTCCCCGCTGGGGGTGAAGTATCCCTGGCGGCCCTGGAAGTCCATGGTGGAGCCGGCCAGGCGCAGCAGTTCGTAGCAGAAGGTGGCCTCCCCGGCCACCATGGGAGGATGTTCCCAGATGAGGGCCAGGGCCCGGTGGGGCCTGGGGGGATTCTGCTGCCATTCCGCCAGGAACTCCAGAATGCGCTGGCGTTCCCGCCGGGCTTCCCGGGGACGGGAGAGAAGGTCTCCCATGCCCTCCACCATGGCCAGATACTCCTCCACATTGCGGCAGGGAAAGAGGGTCACCGTAATGCCCTGGCTCTCCAGGGCCTTGGCCACCGCAGGATTCACCAGGTCGTTGCTTACCACCGCCCGGGGACGGGCCGCCAGAATCTTCTCCAGGGAGGGGAAGGCAAAATCCCCCATGATGGGAAGGGAGAGGGCCTGGGGAGGCAGGTCACAGGCGGAGGAGCGTCCCACCAGTTGATCGCCCCCTCCCAGGAAGAAGGCCAGCTCCGTCAGGGCGGGGGAGAGGGAGACGATGCCGCCCTCCTTGGAAGGGGGCTGCTGTTCCGCAGTCTGTCCAGGGAAGGAGGCCGGCAGGAGGCAGAGGAGGAGGACCAGGAGGGCCCGCCGGAGGGAGGGGAGGGGAGACATGGGCATCAGGGCTCCTGCCACAGGGGGTCATAGGCCCGGTTGTCCTCGGAGAGGAACCCGGTGCGTATGCCGTCGCCGGCATCTCCCACCACATGGAGATGCTTCCCCTCCTCCCCGTGGCCATCGGTGAAGACCGCCATGGCCGTCGTGTCGTGGCGGAAATCCGCCGTGCCGTAGGCCCGGAGGGAGCCATACCCCTTTTCCTGGACGGGGGCCCGGAGATAGCTGGTGACCTCGTAGTGTCCCGTGTAGGTGTCCCGGTATCCGGCATCGGACAGCAGCACCACCTGAGTGGGGCGCAGCACCTGGGTGGTGCGGTAGGGGCCGGGGGCCACGGTATTGTAGACATCCTCTCCCAGGCACTCGTTGTAGCCGTAGCCCGCGTAGCGGCTTGTATAGCTCTGGGTGTAGCCGGAGGCCTCCGGGCACTGGTAGAGCTTGTTGTCCGCCCCGCTTTCCCCGGTGCCATTTCCGCCCAGCCCCAAGGCCAGATAGCCCGGTCTGGTCATCTGCCAGGATTCATCGTAGCCGGCGTCCCACCCTCCATCGTAGCGGACCAGGGGGCAGAAATAGTCGTCGTTGCCCATGGCATAGAGGTGGTGATAGAGGCCCAGCTGCCGCAGATTATTGAGGCAGGCGATGCGCCGGGCGCGTCCCCGGGCCTTGGAGAGGGCCGGCAGCAGCATGGCCGCCAGGATGGCGATGATGGCGATCACCACCAGGAGTTCGATAAGGGTGAAGGCTTGGGGCGGGGCCTTTGGCTTCCGCCGGTCCCGGGAACGGGGCAGGATCATGATGAACGACTCCTTCCTGCGTTGCGTGCACAGGGGATGCTCCTCCGGAGGCAAGCCCCAGAAGATGGGGAAACAATCGGAACAGGAGCGCCCCTATGCCTTCGCATAAGTAAGGAAAGTGTTCTGTTCCACCGGGATCCGACTATAACGGTTGCACGACAGCCACGGATTTTCACCGCGATTCACCGGCAATGCGCCATCCTCTTTCCCAAAGGGACAAAGCTTGTCATTTCGGGAGAAGACGGGACACGGGTATACTATATCGGAATCCCGGGGGCCGGTCTGAGGGGAAAACCGGGGCTTCTCCCGGGCGTGCCGCGGCGGGGGCTCCATCCCCCCTCATTTTCGGGGGTGTTTTTCCCTGGGCTTTCCCAGGCGGGAGGAACCCAAAGAATCCTGGGGAAATGCTATGGTACGCCCATGTTTGTCACCGAAAGCCAAGACAAGTCGCTGATCCCGGTTCCGCCCAAGGCGTATCTGGTGAGCTTTCTCCATCCAGGGGAGAGTCCCCAGGAGGCCCTTTCCCTGCTGACGGAGCTGGGGGAATTGGTGGGAACCCAGGGGTTGGAGGTGGTGGGTAGCCAGATTGCCCGGCTGCGCCATCCGGATCCCGGGACCATTCTGGGTCGGGGAAAGGTTCAGGAGATCCTGGACGAGGCGAAGAATCTGGGGGCGGAGGTAGTGGTGACGGACGATGTGCTCTCCCCTTCCCAGCAGCGGAATTGGGAGAAGATGAGTTCCCTGGCGGTGATTGACCGTCAGGAGGTGATTTTGGACATCTTTGCGGGGCGTGCCCGCACCCGGGAGGCCTGTCTTCAGGTGCAGTTGGCCCAGATGACCTACGAGTTGCCCCGTCTGGTGCGCAAGTGGAAGCATTTGAACCGGCAGCGTGGCGCCAGCGGCGGTCTGGGAGGACGCATGCAGGGCGAACAGCAGCTGGAGCTGGACGCCCGCCGGATCCGGATCCGGATTCAGATGCTGAAAGAGGAACTGGCCCTGGTGCGGCGCCAGAGAGAACTGCAGCGCCGCCGCCGTCTGGTGAAGCCCATTCCGGTGGTGGCCATTGTGGGCTACACCAATGCGGGAAAATCCTCCCTGCTGCGTTCCCTTACCCAGGCGGAGGTGCTGGTGGAAGACAAGCTTTTCGCCACCCTGGATCCCACGGTGCGCCGCTACCTGCTCCCGGGTGGGCAGGAGGTGCTGCTGGCGGATACGGTGGGATTTGTGCGGAAATTGCCCCATCTTCTGGTGGATGCCTTCAAGTCCACCCTGGAGGAGACCCGGTTGTCCGACTACATCCTGGAGCTGCTGGATGCCTCGGATCCTGCGGTGCTGGAGCACCATGACACCACGGCGGGGGTGCTGGAGGAGATCGGGGTGGGGCCCAAGCCCTTCATCCAGGTCTTGAACAAATGGGATTTGGTGCCGGAGGAGCGTCGTCAGGAATTGCGGGCGGCCTTTCCCGAGGCATTGCCGGTGTCCGTCCTGACGGGGGAGGGGATTTCCCGGATGGTGGAGCGTCTCACAGAGCAGGTCAAGGCCCTGATGCCGGAGCGCCGCTACCGGATTCCTCACCAGGAGCACGGGGTGCTGGGGCAGATCCGGAAATACTGTTTTGTGGAGGCGGAGGAATATCAGGATGACGGCATCCATTTGCTGGCCCGGGTTCCTCTGAACCACCTGGAGCGCTGGGAGCAATACCGCCAGGAAGGCATGGCTGGGGGAGGACAGTAGGCAGCTATGGGCATCATCCACATTTTGCCGGCGGAAGTGGCCGGCCGCATCGCCGCCGGGGAGGTGATCGAACGCCCCGCCTCCGTTATCAAGGAACTGGTGGAAAACTCCATCGACGCCGGCGCCACCCGCATCCGCATCCTCACCGAACAGGGGGGACAGCGCCTGATCCAGGTGGTGGACAACGGCAAGGGCATGGACCGCCAGGATGCCATGCTCTGCCTGGAAGCCCATGCCACCAGCAAGATCTCCCAGGAGGGGGATGTGGGGCAGATCCTGTCCCTGGGATTCCGGGGGGAAGCCCTGCCTTCCATCTCCGCCGTCTCTCGCTTTGAACTGCAGACCCGCCCCCCGGAAGAGCTTTCCGGCACGGAGATCCTGGTGAACCACGGCGCCATCCAGGAGATCCGGGAGTGCGGCTGCGCCCCGGGCACCTCCATCCGGGTCCAATGGCTCTTCGGCAATCTCCCCGCCCGCCGGAAATTCCTGAAGTCTCCGGCCACGGAGGATGATTTCATTGAGGAGATGGTGCTGATGCTGGCGTTGACCCGTCCCCAGATTGCCTTTGAGCTCATCCAGAACAACCGGACCGTCTTCCGTGCCCCGGCGTCCCAGGACATTGGTCCCCGGGTGGAGATGCTGGTGGGGAAGGATGCCTTTGCCGCCATGCTTCCGGTGGAATATCAGGAAGAGGGCATCCACGTCTACGGCTTCATCGCCAAGCCGGGCTTCACCCGGGCCAGCCGGCGGGAACAGCGCATCATCGTCAACGGCCGCACCGCCAGCGCTGAAACCATCTACTACGCCATCCGGGAAGCCTATGACACCCTGGTGGTGAAGGGACGCTACCCCGGGGTGGTGCTCTATGTGGATCTGGCGCCGGACCGGGTGGACGTCAATGTCCATCCCACCAAGCGGGAAGTGCGGTTCCGGGAACCCATGCGGGTCTCCCATGTGGTGGCTTCCGCTCTCCGCCAGGCCCTGCGGGGATTGGCCCTGGATGTCTCCCTCGATCCCAATCCCTGGGAACGCCTTCCTCAGTCCGAGAGTCCCCAGGTCTCCCTGGTGGATACCACCCCCGCCCCACCGGAAGATCCCGTCTCCCCGGTCTCTCCGGGGCCGTCCCCCCAGGCTCCCCCTGTTCCCGTTCCCCCCTCTGCCTTGCCTCCGCCCCGCCCCTCCCAGGAACCCCTGCGGCGGAACTATGCAGTGATCCTTCCCCTGGACACCCGGGAGGCCCCGGACGGCCCCGCCTCCGCCTCGCCGGAGAGCCCGGAGGAGGAAGCCCCATCTCCTCCTTCCCCGGTGCCTGCCTCTTCCTCCGGCGTCCAGGTGCGGCTCCTGGGGCCTCTGGGGGCAGACTATCTGCTGGCGGAGAGCGATTCCGGACTGGTGGTGGTGAGCGTCCGGGGGGCCAGCCAGCGCATCCTCTTTGAACGGCTGCTGAAAAATCTGCGCCAGGGGGAGAAGGCCTGTCTTCAGCCCTTGCTGATGCCCATCACCCTCCATCTGGCGCCGGACGAATCCCGTCTCCTGGCCCGGGAAGTCCCCTATTTCCGCTCCCTGGGCTTTGTCATCGAGGAATTTGGCGCCCACACCTTCCTGGTGACGGCCGTTCCCCAGAATCTTCCGGACTGTGCCCTGGAAAGCACCATACGGGACATTCTGACGGATTTGCGGCAGGAGAGCGTCACCAACCGTCAGAGCGCCATGCATCTGGCCCAGCTGGCCAGCCGTCACGGCATTTCCTGGAAGGGGCCGCTTCCGGTAGAAGGTCAGCGTCTGCTTCTGGAGGAGCTGATGCGGTGTGAGATGCCCTATGCGGATCCGGCGGGGCAGCCCACCATGGTCCACATCACCTTCTCGGAACTGGGGAAACGCTTCCGCAGCTGAACCATGAGGCAATTTCCCTGGAAAAACCTTCTTGCGGCGGCGCTGGTCTGGGGCGGGGTCCTGGCTCTCCTTCAGACCTGCGACAACAATCCCTGGGAGGATGGCGCCGCCGCCCAGAACACTCTCTTCACCACCATTTCCTCGGAAATCCGTTCCCTGGATCCCGCCGCCTCCAACTACACCCACGAGTTCGCCATCCTGGACAATGTGGTGGAGGCGCCCCTGGCCTATCACTACCTGAAGCGTCCCTACACCCTGCTCCCCATGCTTCTGGAGGAACTTCCGGTGCCGGTCTTCTACGACCAGGAGGGCAGGGTGCTGCCAGGGGATCCTCCCCCGGAGCAGGTGGCCCGCACGGAATACACCCTTCGCCTGCGGCCCGGCATATCCTATCAGCCCCATCCCTGTTTCCATCCCGAGTCCCGTCCCCTGGCGGAGCGTCCCGGGAGTCCCTGGGACTTTGGGCCTGTGGCGTCCCGGGAAGTGACGGCCCAGGATTTTCAGACTTCCCTGGTGCGCCTCTGTGATCCCCGTTCCGGATGCACGGTCTTCGGGCAGCTGGACACCTTTCTGCTGGGGCTGGGGGAGACCCGGGAGGCCGTGGCCCGGGAAATCCAGGTCCTGGATCAGAAGCGGCGGGAGGCGGGAGAATCCCCGGAGGAGCTGGAGGCCTTCCCCAGTCTGCCCGAATACCACCAGATTCCATGTCCCGCCATCCGGATTCTGGACCGCTACACCTTCCAATACACCCTTTCCCGAAAGTATCCTCAGTTCCTCTACTGGCTGGCCATGCACTACTTCGCCCCGGTGCCCCGGGAGGCCCTGGTGTTCTTCCAGCGCCCGGAGGCCCGGGAGGCCGGACTCCGCTTCGCCAATTGGCCGGTGGGATGCGGCCCCTTCCTCCTGAAGGAGTGCGACCTGAACTTCCGCATCGTCCTGGAACGCAATCCCCTCTATCACGACTTCCGCTATCCCGAAGAGGGCACCCCCGAGGATGTCCGGGAAGGCCGGCTCCAGGATGCAGGGCAGCGGCTCCCCTTCCTGGATCAAGTGATTTTCCACTGGGAACCGGAATCCCTCCCCGCCTGGACCAAATTCACCCAGGGATACTACGATTTCTCCGGGCTGCCCGCCGATATGTTCGACCAGGCCCTTTCTCTGCCCCCGGGCGGCGGAGAACTGGGACTCTCCCCGGAAATGGCGGAGCGGGGCATTTCCATGACCACCTCCGTGCCTCCCATCACCTACTACTACGCCTTCAATTTCCGGGATCCCGTGGTGGGCGGACTGGGGGAACGGCAGCGCCTGCTGCGCCAGGCCATCTCCATCGTCCTGGATTCCTCCCAGTTCATCCAGATCTTCCGCAATGGCAACGGAGTTCCCGCCGAAAGCATCATTCCCCCCGGCATCTTCGGCGCCGCCAATCCCCCGGAGGGCCTGAACCATTTCGTCAACCAGTGGGACGGACAGCATTCCCGGCGCCTGGCCCTGGCGGAGGCCCGGCAACGGCTGGCCCAGGCCGGCTATCCCGGCGGCGTGGACCAGAAAACCGGCAATCCCCTGGTCCTCTATCTGGATCATGCGGCCGCCGGACAGCCCGATTTCAAGTCCCGCTTCCGCTGGCTGCAGGACCATCTGGGGCAGCTGGGCATCCGGCTGGAGGAGCGGGGCTTTGATCTGAATCGCTCCCGTCAGCGGATCTCCCAGGGAAACTGGCAGTTTCTCTATGGCCGCGGCTGGGTGGGGGACTATCCGGATCCCGAGAATTTCCTCATGCTTTACGCCAGCCGGAATGGCCATGTGGAATACCACGGTCCCAACTATGCCAACTACAGCAATCCGGAGTATGACCGGTGCTTCCAGACGCTGGAGACCATGGAGGATTCCCCGGAACGCCTGGCCCTGATTCGCCAGGCCACGGAGATCCTGGCTCGGGACGCCCCCGTGGTATGGGATTTTCATCCCCGGAATCTGGCCCTGGTCCATCCCTGGCTCCATAATTTCCAGCCCCAGACCATCGCCTATGATACCCTGAAGTATCTCCGCCTGGAACCGGAACGGCGCACCCGGTGCCAGCGGGAATGGAACCGTCCCCGAAAATGGCCCGTCCTGGCTCTGCTGGCCCTTTTCACCATCCCTCTGCTTCTTCCACGAAGACGCCGCCAGAGCGCCCCCTGATATGCTTCCCTATCTTCTGCGACGCATCCTCTATCTCCTTCCCATCCTCCTGGGGGTCAACCTCCTGGTCTTCGCCATGTTCTTCCTGGTGAACTCCCCGGAGGACATGGCCCGGCAGGCCCTGGGGGAAAAGGCGGACAGTCCCCAGGCCGTGGAGAACTGGAAGGAAGTCCACGGCTACCATCTTCCTCTGCTGTTTCACTCCGGGGAGAAGGGGATGGGCTGCCTGACGGAAACCATCTTCTACCAGAAGAGCCTGGCCATGTTCTGGGGAAATTTCGGCTCTTCCGATGCCACGGGAAAGTCCATTGCCCAGGAACTCCGCGCCCGGGTGGCCCCCTCCTTCGCCCTGGCCCTCCCCATCTTCCTGGGAACCCTGGCCATCAATCTGATCCTGGGCATGAAGCTGGCCGCCGCCCGGGGAACCCCTCTGGACCGGGCAGGACAGCTCCTCTGCGTCACCCTGATGAGCATCTCCACCCTGATTCTCATCATCCTGGGACAGTATCTGGGCGCCCAGCTCCTCCGGCTCTCCCCCGTCTCCGGCTTCGCCAGGGGGCCCTCCATGCTCCGGTTCCTCCTGCTGCCCGCCCTGGTGGGCATTGTGGCTGGCATCGGCTCCGGCACCCGGCTCTACCGCACCTTCTTCCTGGAACAGCTCTCCCAGGACTATGTCCGCACCGCCCGGGCCAAGGGACTGCCGGAAAACCAGGTCCTCTTCCGCCACGTCCTCCGCAATACCCTGATCCCCGTGGTGACCAACATCCCCCTCTATCTCCTGGCCCTCTTCACCGGCAATCTCCTCCTGGAAAAGTTCTTCGCCATTCCCGGGCTGGGGGGATATACCATGGACGCCATTGCCGCCCAGGATTTCGCCGTGGTCCGGGCCATGGTCTTCCTGGGGGCCGTCCTCTACTCCCTGGGACTGCTGCTGGCCGATGTGGCCTACGCCCTGGTAGACCCGAGAATCCATTACTGACCGACCCTCCCTCCCTTTCGCCATGAGTTGGATGCTCCAAAATGCCATTGTGGTCTTCCTGCTGCTGCTGGGGACGGCTCTTTTCCTGGCCGCCCGAAAGCGGGAACAGTGGCGCCTGGCCTTCCGGGAAATCCGCAGCCGCCCCGCCGCCGTGGCCTCCGCCCTGGTTCTGGCCTTGTATCTCCTGGTGGCTCTCCTGGATTCCCTGGGATGGGCCTCCCCCCTCCGCCAGGAGGAAACCGGAGAACCCCTCCGGAACCACCAGGGGGAAATCCTCTACGCCCCCGGCAAATCTTTGCTGGACCGAATCCTGGCGCCCCTGGAGCGCAATAGCGAGGAATCCTACTCCGCCCCCCTGGCCAACACCCTCTTCTCCGCCGAATCCGCCGTGGATCCCGAGACGGGGGGCATGCAACGACGACATCCCCCCCTCCGCCATCCCGGAAGTCATCTCCTGGGCACCGACCGCATCGGCAAAGATGTCCTCCTCATCTCCCTGAAAAGCATCCGCACCGGGGTCATTGTGGGACTCCTCACCACCCTGGTGGCCATCCCCTTCGCACTTCTCCTGGGACTCTCCGCTGGATATTTTGGAGGATGGCTGGATGATGTCATCCAATATGTCTACACCGTGGTCAGCGCCATTCCCACGGTCCTCTTTGTGGCTGCCTTCATGGTGATCTTCGGCAGCGGACTCCCCCAGCTGTGCCTGGCCATGGGGCTGGCTTCCTGGACCAGCCTCTGCCGGCTTCTCCGGGCGGAAACCCTGAAACTCCGGGAGGCGGACTTCGTCACGGCCGCCAAGGCCCTGGGAACCCCGCCCTGGCGGATCCTGCTGCGCCACATCCTCCCTAATGTCCTCCATGTGGTCCTCATCACCACCGTCCTTCGCTTCTCCTCCGAAGTGCTGGCGGAGGCGGTCCTCACCTACCTGGGGATCGGCGTGGGGGCCGACACCATGTCCTGGGGCACCATGATCAATGACGCCCGGGCCGAACTTACCCGGGATCCCGTGATCTGGTGGAAACTCGCCAGCGCCTTCGTCTTCATGCTGGGTCTGGTCCTCCCCGCCAATATCCTGGGAGATGCCCTCCGGGATGCCCTGGATCCCCGCCTCCGCACCCAGGAATAGGCCCAGGCCCACAGGCAATCGGGTTCAGACTCTTATTTTGATATTTTGACCTTACGGGGGAGGGGGGAGAAGCCCATGGAGTTTTCATTCTTCCCCGGAGGACGCATCCGCTTTCTTTGCCGAACGCTTTCGTGGCTTTGCCTCAACGAAGTTCAGCTGCACCCCGGAATCAAAACTGTTCTCGCTGATTCCTATCTTTGACTTCTTTGCCAGGATATCGACCTGCGTGAGACTGCTGCACTCATGGAACGCATGGTCGCCGATTCTCGTCACGCTGCTGGGGATGGTGATATGGGTGAGCCCCGTGCAGTCTTTGAACGCCTCTTCGCCGATGGCGGTGATATCCTTGCCGATGATGACCGTTTTGATGCCCGCTAGCGATTTTGACAGTTCCGATTTGACTGTTTACGGCTTGAATTCCGTCACGTACTCCGTTCCCGGTTCAATCACCAGAATCTCGCTTTTCCTGTCGTCTGCCATGATGGGAATCTCTCCTGGCTTGGATTTTGCCTTTGTTTTCACCCCATAACGTGATGGGGGAACGGCAAAAAACTGGTTCAAGATAACGTCATGCAAAGCACACTATGTCCCGTTTTGCCCAGATTGCAAACGGGATGCTGGGGAGCATCATATACGTCCCGAATCTTTTCGAGGCGGAATCTCTTATTATTCGCCAAAGAAGAAGTGGGCACAGGAACGGAATGTGACGGTGATGCCAATGTAGGCCAGGATCAGGTCCAGCCCCAGCTTCAGGAAATTCAGCTTCAGGAGATCCTCCTTGAGGCAGAGAAACTTGCTGATGCCATACACCATGGGGGTAAAGAGGATGCACAGGATCAGCAAATACCGGAGAACCGTGGAAAAGAGGTGGGACATTTCTTTGTTGGCGAAGGAAGGGGGAAGGAAGAATCGAAACGAAACAAAAACGAGACGACGATAGATACCAACAAAGACGAGGAAATTCCCGGAAACAGGTGAAAAACTACGGAAAAAATCAGGAAAAGATCATCTCCATTTCCGAATCATCCCATCCCGCAATCATAGGAAAAATTGAGAGAATCCGGCAAGCGCTTTTCCTGGACACCCTTTTGTGCATGCTTTGATCCCGAGAGATATCCGGGACGTCAAATGCAGGCAGATATGCCGTCTCGGAATCTCTCCACCATGCCTCCCCGGGCACGGGATGAAGAGCGACGGATATGATCCTGCCCCTCCAAGGGGACGCCAGGGGGTTTCCCGGAAGATGGGGTTGTTCCTGGTCGGCATGGAATATCTTTCCAGGAACATGGCGGATGTTGTCCCCCGTGACGTTTCCTTCCTCCCTTGGCGGAGGGGATAGTCTCATATGCGGGGAATTTTCCCGATCTGCGAAAACATTCCCAGGGGAATCTTGACGCTATACAATCCCCCGCTGGCGGGGGACTCAGGGGGCATCCTCATGAACCCCGCTTGTCGGGGTGGTTGGATCGCTAGACGGGGGTGAAGGCCGGGTTTATCCCGGCCGGGAACCCCCGGTAGGGCAGAATAAGAGTCCGAACCCCGTGGGCGGGGTGGGAGGCCCGTTGTCCCCGGGGGGTGGCGCGCAGCGGGACCCCCCCGGAGGTTGTGATGGTCATCTATTTCCCAATGGGATATGAGGGAGTCCGTGGGGCAGCAACGCCCATTGGGGGGTGGGGGCGGAGGTTATTGGGGGAGAAGAATTTCTCCCCAGATATCTTCTCCGGTGAACTGCCAGGTGCCGGGAGCGGTTTCCACGGCATGGCCATAGCGGGCCTTCATGGGAGGGAGTTCCGGGGGAAGCACCAGGGTTCCCTGGGGATCCTCGGGGCCGATATTGGCCAGCAGCACCATGGGGGTTCCCTGGGCATCGGTGAAGAGGGCGGCGGCGGCATCGCCGTCCTGGGTTTCCAGGGGCAGGGGGCGCAGGGGTGTTTCGGAGAGGATCCAGGGGGTCATTTCCTTCAGGAGGGTGGCCAGGGTCTTGGTTTCCTCCCAGCGTCTCAGGAATTCTTCCCGGGTGCCCCCGAAGGGCTTGAGATATTCTTCCTGGTAGGGACGCTTCAAATCCTTGAAACTGTAGAGGATGAATCCCTTGGCGCCCCGAATGGCCTGATAGAGCACAAGGCCCCGCTCCTGTTCCAGGGTGGGCACCTGGAACCGATGGTAGACCTCCGGATCCTTGCGCGCCTTGTAGATGCCATAGGAGAAGATTTGGGGGACGGACCAGCAGGGCTGCCCAGAACGCTCCACCGCATCCATGGCCTCCACGCACCGCTTCTGGTCAGAGGGGGACTTGCGAAGGATGGGATAGGGATCCACCCCCATGACATCCTGGGCGATGGCGAAGAAGGGGGCTTCCGCATAGTCACACAGGACGCCCCAGGTGGGATGCCGGGGATCCAGCTGGTTGACCTGAAGACGCCGCTCCTCCACCGCTTTCACATCCTGGAGGGGCACCTCGTCGTTGATGTACCAGGCCAGCATGGCGGGATGCCCCCCCAGGGCGTCGACAATGCGCTGGGTGGTCTCGGTGAAGTCCGCCCCGCCGTAAACTCTCTGGAAATGCTTTCCCTCCTCCCGGGTGAAGGGAATGTCATGGAGCCCCTTCAGGGAGAAGATCAGCTTCTTGCCGTAGGGTTGGAGGGCGTCCAGCACCGCCTTGGCGGATTCCAGAGGAGGGAGTCCCCGGGCGGCGTCTCCGGGAAGGCGCAATCCCGTGGAGTCGTAGGGCATGAAGCAGTTGAAATCGGAATCCAGGAAGAGTTCCCAGTCGTTGTCCTCGTGGAAATTGGCGATGAAGAGTCCGATGGGGAGGAAGGGGGTGCCGTCCACCAGGGTGCGTCCTAAGGCGTCCAGGCGGGTTTCTCCCGGGGCGGAGGGCTGGGCGGAGCGGGCGGTGATCTGGCGTTGGATGGTCTGGATGGGCCCCTGGTCCTCCTTTCCCTTTTCCAGGAGCATGGCGGTGAGGGTGAATTTTCCCGGAGGGAGCTCAGGGAGAGCCCAGGTGGCGGTATGGTTTTCCCACTCCAGGGTCTTCTGGTGGAAGTTGCCCTTGGCGTCAGTGAGGGAGACTTGGAGGCAATAGTCTTCAAAGGGGGCCTCTCCCCGGGGCATCTTCATCTGGCCGATGTTGAAGCGAAGAAGGGACTCCTCCAGGGGGAGCCATCGCTGGGTGGGGAAGACCAGGGCGATTTCCGGCGGGGTCTGGGTAAAGCGTCGCCGCAGGAATTCCAGGAGATCGGCATGGAATCCGGCGGTGGCCAAAATCAGGAGAAGGATGGCGACGATGAAGGAGCCTTTGAGCTTCATTGGGGGATGTCGTGGGTGTGGGGAATGGCTTCAGGATAGGCGTCTAGAATCTGCCGGGCAAATTCCGGAAAGGTCCCCTCTTCCAAATGGAGCCGGGCTTGACGGGCCAACTCCAGGAAGAAGTGGAGGTTATGGATGGTCATGAGGCGGGCGCCCAGAATCTCCCCCACATGGAGGAGATGGCGCACATAGGCCTTGGTATGGTGGCGGCAGGTGTAGCAGGTGCATCCCTCCTGGATGGGCGTGAAGTCCTCCTGGTAGCGGGCGGCCTTGACGGGGATGGTGCCTGTGGGGGTGTAGGCGCTGCCGTTGCGGCCCATGCGGGTGGGCAGGACGCAGTCGAACATGTCGATGCCGTTGAGGATGCCCAGGATGATTTGCCGGGGGGTGCCCACGCCCATGAGATAGTGGGGTTTGGCCACGGGGAGGACGGGGGCGCAGTAATGTAGCACGTCCACCATGAGGGATTCCGTCTCGCCCACGGAGACCCCGCCCACGGCGATGCCGTCAAAGTCCAGCTTTTCCAGTTCCCGGATGGCCCGTTCCCGGAGATCCTGGTAGGTGCTGCCCTGGGCGATGCCGAAGACCAGCTGTCCCTCCGCCCGGGGCTGTTCCCGGCACTGGGCGGCCCAGCGCAGGGTCAGATCCAGGGACTTTTCCGCCTCCTGGTGGGTGGCGGGCCAGGGGGTGCATTCATCGAAGCACATGGCCACATCGGAGCCCAGTGTCCTCTGAATGGCCATGGATTCCTTGGGACCCATGAACAGGGTGCGCCCGTCCAGATGGGACTGAAACCGCACCCCGTCCGGGGTGAGTTTCCGCAATTTGGACAAGGAGAAGACCTGGAATCCCCCGGAATCGGTGAGAATGGCCCGGTCCCAGTTCATGAAGGAGTGGAGGCCCCCCGCTTTGGCCATCAATTCCATGCCAGGACGCAGGTTCAGATGGTAGGTGTTCCCCAGGATGATTTGGGCCCCCAGATCCTCCTGGAGCTCCCGGTTGGACATGGCCTTGACCGTGCCCTGGGTGCCCACGGGCATGAAGACGGGGGTCTCCACCACGCCGTGGGCGGTATGGAGGCGTCCCCGGCGGGCGAAGCTGCCAGGGGAGGTGCGGAGGACTTCGAAGACGGCCATGGGCTAGGGCTCCTCAGGGGCCTGGAAGAGGGCCCGGGTAAAGTCTTCTGCCTGGAAAGGCTGGAGGTCGTCCAGGGTCTCCCCCAGGCCCACGAAGCGGACGGGGTATCCCAGTTCCTTCCGGATGGCCACCACCACGC
>JAEDNW010000002.1:0-50074 GCA_016302315.1 Lentisphaeria bacterium | reverse complement strand
GTCATCGCCATCATCGCCATCCTGGCCGCCATGCTCCTTCCTGCCCTCTCCAAAGCCCGGGAAAAGGCACGGGCCATCAGCTGCACCAGCAACCTGAAGCAGTTGACTCTGGGAAATCTCCTCTATTCCGGCGACTACGACGACTTTCTGCCTCCCATCCACTTCCGCACTAGAGAACCCGCCAGCAATCCCTATAATGCTGCTGGGGATAACATCACCATGGCGGATGTTTACTACTGGTTCACCATGAATCCCCTCATCCCCGGCACTCCCCTCACTGGCGCCCAGTGGCTGAGCAAAGACCCCGCCGCCTATATCGGCAAAGGGGAAGCGGACAAGTCTGCCTGGCACAAGGTCCTCCTCTGCCCCTCCTGCCCCACTTCCGAACGCTGCATGGGGAACATTGGCTACCAGGCTGGCCTCGGGATGAGCCACTCCCTCACGATCCAAAATATGACCTGGCATGAAAAGTACAACGACGTCTATGGCGGACAGTCCGCCACCTGGCATCGGGTGGGCTCCATCAAATACGCCTCCCTCCACGTGAATCTGGTGGATGGCGCCAATCTGGTCACGGGGGCTCTAAAGGATGCCATCTTCACCTCGGCCGACTACATGAAGCTGAACGCCGATGGCTATGCCCGCCACAGCCTCCAGACCAATATGTCCTTCACCGACGGACATGTGGAGGCGGTCTCCATCTCCAAGCTGAAGACCAATAATGGCGACTACGGCCGCAACTACATCTGCACCGACTACTACTGGTACCCCGGCGTGGATATGCCCGGCGGCGAAAAACGGTAGGAATCTAGAAATCTAGAGATCTAGAAATCTACACCCAGGGCGGGACGTGCGGGCAGCACGTCCCGCCTTTTCTGTGCTCTCCGTGTCCTCCGCGTTTCCTGTTTTTTTTGCGGCGGGACTTGAAAACCAAAATCTCTCCCCTATATTATCCCGCACTTACACAAAGCGCGCATAGCTCAGTTGGTTAGAGCGCCACTTTCACACGGTGGAGGTCACAGGTCCGAGTCCTGTTGCGCGCACCAGATTTTCCGGCCCCGGAGAAGTTCCTGCTTCCCCGGGGCTTTTTTTTGTTGTGATGTTCCCAGAGGGGATGTAAGATGTCCCGGGCATGGGGTGTTTCCGTGGCGGGGGTGGTGGCCGAACCGCAATTCGCCAATATCTTAACGGGGCATTGGGGAGTCCTCCGTTAGGCGTTCGACGTGGCGGGAGGAACTCCCCGGGACATGCGTCTCCCACATGGAGAAATCAAATCAAGGACTCTGCGTCATGAACACTGAGAAGCACCAGGGCAATCCCTACGGGCATTTCGATCCCGAGAAGCACGAATATGTCATCACCTCGCCCTTGACGCCCCGCGCCTGGATCAACTACCTGGGCGGCGTCTCCGATCTGGATGCCTTTGTCTCCAACCGGGCGGGCGGAACGGTGTGGTATAAGCAGCCCCACACGGGCCGCCTGACCCGGTATCAGTATATGGCCCAGCCGGAGGATAACCCCGGATTCTTCCTGTATGTCAAGGAGAAGGACAAGGCGCCCTGGTCCCCTTCCTTCATGCCCACCCGCACGCCCCTGGACCGCTATGAATGCCGCCACGGCCTCTATTACACCACCTTCGATTCGGAGAAGGACGGCATCGGCGTGACCGTGCGCTACATGATCCCCCGAAAGGATCCGGTGATGCTGTGGGACATCACCTTTACCAATCACCGCAGGGAAGAGGCGGTCTTCTCCGCCTACCCCTACCAGGATTTCGCCATGCGGGATGTCCCCAAGGAGGTTCTCTATTTCCACTTCTGCGGGAACCAGATGACGGGGTTCTGTGACCAGGGGCTGGGGGCGCTGCGGCTGGACTACTTCGCCTATGAGGCGATCCACAAGGGATACACTCTGTTCAATGCGTCGAAGCCCTTCGTCTCCTACGAGATGAGCCGGGATCGCTTCATGGGGCGCTGCCGGGGAGAGGCTTCCCCCGAGGCTCTGGAGACCGGCGAACTCCACAACTCCGAAGTGCCCGGCGCCGGCTTCTGCATCTGCGGATGCTTCCGCCTGGATTTCCGTCTGGCCCCCGGGGCCTCGGAGCGCGTCATCGTCAAGCTGACCGCCTCCCCGCAGCTGGAGGAGGCCGCGTCCATGCTGAGGAAGTACGATGACCCCGCCGCAGTGGATGAGGCGGCGGAGGACTATGCGGCGTGGTGGAGGGAGCGGCTGAACCGCTGTCAGGTGAAGACCCCCGACGCCGAGCTGAACGAGATGCTGAACGTGTGGCTCCCCAAGAACATCAAGACCACCATGCGGTGCGGGCGCTCCATCTCCCAGCGCCATACCGGGTGCGACACCTCAAAGACCTTCCGGGACACCATGCAGGACATCATGTCCGGGGCCCTCTTCTTCCCCGAGGAGACGCGGGAGAACATCCTTCTGCTGATGCGCTCCATCCGGAAGAGCGGGCAGGCCACCCATTTCATTGATCCCTCCACCTTCAAGTGCTCCGTTCCGGACTACATCCGCTGCGACTCCATTGTCTGGGGTGTCTTCACGGTGGCGAAGTATGTCCACGAGACCGGTGACTGGGATTTCCTGAAGCATCCTGTGCTGGACTACGAGGGCGAGCCCTCCACGGTCCAGGGGCTCCTGCTGCGGGGAATGCACTTCACCGGAGACCAGACCGGCGCCCACGGACTGCCCAAGCTCTTCAACTGCGATTGGAATGACCAGCTTGTGGTGGTCAGCGCGATTCTGGACAGCGGAGAGAGCATCATGGTGGCCGAGCAGTACATCGTGGCGGCGCGGGTGCTTCTGGGGCTGCTGGACGCCTCCGAAGAAGCGGAGCGCTCCTATCTGGAAGGCAAGATCCGGGAATTCACCCAGGCCCTGGAAAGCCCCCTGGTCTGGGATGGCGACTACTACCGCCGCCTCCTTTTCCCCAACGACTACATGGGCGGCGAGGCGAAGGAGGAGGGCAGGATCTTCCTGAACACCCAGAGCTGGGCCGCCATGGCCGGCACTCTGAACCCCGAACATGTGGCCCAGGCCATGGACAGCGTCTATCGGCGCCTGAACACCCAGTATGGCCTGCGGCTCTATGAGCCGCCTTTCACCAAGTTGCTGGACGGAAACCGGTACTGCGGAAACGTCCCCGGCGCCGGCGAGAACGCAGGGCTTTTCTACCACGCCAACAACTGGGCCATCATCGCCGAGGCCATGCGGGGCAATGCGGACCGCGCCTGGGAATACTTCAACCACATCATGCCCCAGCGCCGCTCCGCCGACTCCGCCGATCTCTACGAACGGGAACCCTATGCCTTCGCATCCTGGTGCTACGGACCGGACAACGCCTCCTTCGGCAAGGCCGCGCTCTCCCACCTGACGGGCGGCGCCTCCTGGATCTACCGCACCGCCACAGAGTTCCTTCTGGGAATCCGGCCGGAGAAGGGCGGCCTGAGGATCGTGCCCTGCATCCCCCAGGAGTGGGACGGATATTCCGTGGAACGCACCCTGGCCGGCGTCCGGTATGTCATCGAAGTGCGTAACCCGGATCACAAGTCCAGCCAGAACCTGAAACTCGCCGTGGATGGTGTGGAGATCGACGGCAATTTCGTGAAGCATCCCGCTCCCGGAAGCACCGTCCATATCACCGCCCTGTGCGTGTAGCAGGACAACGCCTCCCCCCGATCCTGCAAAAAAACATCCCCCGGCATGCCCATATTCTGGCGCTGTCGGGGGTGGGGGTTGTTATAAGTTGTTCTATTACAGTGTGTTATGTATGATGTGATAGCACGAGACGGCGTAAAGGGGTGGGGGGCGGTTACTCTCCGATTTCGCCGGGTTCCAGCCCCAGGGGGAGGGGGACAGGGCGTTGGCAGGTGGTGCTCAAGGTGACGGGCATGCCTTCCTGGGAGGAGCGGTCGAAGGCCAGCATCACTTCCAGTACGTGGTTGGCCAATTCGCCATTGGCCCGGTGCTGGCGCCCGTTCTTCAGGGCCACGGCCATATCCGCCGCCCCCAGGGAGCGGGAGTTTTCCGTGTAGATATGGGTGAGGGGGACATCCTTCCAGGTGTCATAGCCATTGCGGAAGACCCGGACCGGTCCGCCGAAGGTATTGGGATCGGGGACTTGGAGGGAGCCTTCCGTGCCGTAGATTTCGATGGGGGCGTGTCCATGTTGGTAGACATCGAAGGAGGCCACCACGGTGATGAGGGCGCCATTGCAGAACTCGATGACGCCGGTGAGATGGGTGTTCACCGTGACAGGGTATGCGCCGAAGGGCTTCAGCCAGTCCTGGTATTGTTCGGCCACTTCGGGGCCGATGTTGCGGTGGTCGAAACCCTTCTTGGTGAAGGCGGTGACCCGTTTGGCGGGGCCCAGGAGGTTCACCAGAGCGGTGACGTAGTAGGGTCCCAGGTCCAGCATGGGGCCGGCGCCGTAGTCGTAGAAGAAGGGGGCCTGGGGCCACTTTTCGGGGCCGCGTCCCATGACCATGGCGGTGCCGGCCAGGGGTTTGCCGATCCATCCGTCGTCCACCAGCTTGCGGCAGGTTTGCTGTCCGCCTCCCAGGAAAGTATCGGGGGCGCAACCCACTCGGAGTCCCTTTTTCTGGGCCAGGGTGATCACCTTTTGGGCGTCGGCGAAATCCACGCCGAAGGGTTTTTCGCTGTAGGCGTGCTTTCCGGCATTCAGGGTATCCAGGGCGATTTTGGAGTGGACCTGGGGCGGGGTGAGATTGAGGACGATTTCAATCTCCTTTTGGGCGAAGAGCTCCTCGTTGGTCATGGCGGGGACTCCGTGGGCCTTTTCCTTGGCCTGGGAACGCTCCGGAATGATGTCAGAACAGGCCACCACCTCGATTTGGTTGAATTTCTTGGAGGCGTTGAAGTAGGTCTCGCTAATCATGCCGCATCCGACGATGCCGACTTTGGTCTTGCTCATGGCGCTTTTGGGGTGAGAGTTGAGGATAGGAGAGGATTTCCCGGGGAATGCCGGGATGGCTGAGGGCTAATATACCTTTCCCGGGAGGGGGGATTCCCGCTTCCTGATTACTCTTTTTTCTCTTGAGGGGCGATGATGCGCAGATTCTTCCAGCCTCCCAGCTTGTAGCGGAGGAAGATGGGGGAGATGCTGCACATGCCGGCGAAGACGAAGAAGGTCCATGCCTTCAGGGGAGGAAAGTGGAGAACGTGCACCATGAGAAGAAGGATGCCTCCCAGGAAGAGGTTGCTCAGCAGGTGGAGGACCATGCTCCAGAAGGTGTCCCCGGCGCCTCGCAGCACGCCTCCCGAGATGAGCATGATGGCATCGGTCATGAGATACACGCCCGCTAACTTCAGCATGGGATGGGCGTAGGCCCGCACTTGGCTGTAGTCCAGTCCGGTGCTTTCCGGGGTGAAGAAGGCCACCAGGGGATGGGTGGCGGTGAGAAAGAGGAGAATCATGCAGCCGGCGTAAAGGATGGCCACCTTGAAGCCGGAGTGGGCGGTGCGGAGGGCCAAGGCGGGATCGTTCCGCCCCAGGGCCTGGGCCACCAGGGTGGTGACCCCCACCTGGATGCCCAGCAAGGGGTGGAAGGAGAAGCCGTCCCAGTTGAAGACGATGGTGGTGGCGGTGGCCACGTCATCCCCGTAGGAGTGGAAGCTGGAGACAATGAAGACAAAGCAGAAGGTGCACAGGAAGTTTTCCACTCCCTGGGGAAGACCGTAGCGCAGGAGCTTCAGGAACTTCTCGGGATCCAGAAGGGGGCGCTCCTTCTCCTGGAATTGGGGCTCCTGGCGACGACGATGGAATTGGAAGGCCAGGACGGAGACCATGGAGGCGCTGGCCAGGAGGGTTCCCATGGCGGCGCCGTCCAGCCCCAGGGCAGGGCATCCGAAATGTCCGAAGATGAGAATCCAGTTGGCGGACATATTGACCAGAAGGGCGACAGTGTTGGCCAGGAGGATGATCCGGGTTTTTCCGATGCCGGTGAAGAAGGAGGCGAAGGAGAAGCGGAGGAGAGAGAGGAGGGAGCCGAAGCCCATGTACCAGTAGTATTTTGTCTCCAGGGCGGCTTCCAGTTCCGAGTGGAGGCTGAAGACCTGGAGGCGCAGGAGGAGCCAGTGGGCGGCCAGGGAGAGGGGGTAGCTGAGGAAGGCCAGGAGGAGGGACTGGCGCACCATGCGCACGCAGAAGGGTTTCTGGTTGGCGCCGTAATATTGGGCGATGAGGGCGGAGGAGTATCCCACCATGCCCACGAAGAAGGAGGTGAGCATCCAGCTGGTGACGCCTCCGCTCATGGTGGCGGCCTGGTGCACCACCCCCACCCGGGAGAGATAGAGGCGGTCCACGAACATCATCAGCATGTCGAACATGCTGGAGAGGAACATGGGGAAGGCGATGGGAAGCAGTTCCAGGATGCCGCCGGGCCCCTGGAAATGTCGTTTCAGGAAAGAGTGAGTCATGGGAAAGTTTCCTTGGGAAAAGGGTGTTTTCCCCCCTGGGACATGGGGGGTGGGGTGGGATGGCACGTCCCGCCGGGGCGGGGCATGCGGGGGACGCGATGCGTCCTGCATATTCGTGCGGATGACGATCCGCGCATGGTCTCCTGGCCAAGACTTTTCCTCCCCTCTTTCGGGAGGTGTTTTCCGACGTCCATATGCCTAGCTGGCGCTTTGTTCCTCATCCGGGGGACATGGCCGGTCTCCTTTCCCCCGTCCCTGGGGGATGGAATGGCCTTGGCGCGCCTCCGGATTCGATGTCCGGGGATGTCGCCCCTTTTCCGCCGAGGCGGAGGGCTCCCCTTGCTCTCTCGCCTCTTTCCGACAGGAGTCGGGCTCCCGCCGAAGGCGAAGACGCCGCCTCTGGGCAGGAACAGCGCCTGGCCGCCTCTCCGGGATGGGGAGAGACGCCGTGGCATGACTACAACACCTTGGAGAGGAAGTCCTTGAGCCGGGGGTGACGGGGATGGGAGAAGAACTCCTCGGGGGAGCCCTGCTCCTTCAGCTGGCCGTCGTCCATAAAGCAGACGCGGGTGCCCACCTCCCGGGCAAAGCCCATCTCGTGGGTCACCACAACCATGGTCATGCCGGCCAGGGCCAGCTCCTTCATCAGGGAGAGCACTTCTCCCACCATCTCCGGATCCAGGGCGCTGGTGGGCTCGTCAAAGAGCATCACCTCCGGCTGCATGGCCAGAGCCCGGACAATGGCCACCCGCTGCTTCTGTCCGCCGGAGAGCATGCCGGGATATTCGTTGGCCTTCTCGGGGAGGCCGATGCGCTTCAGCAGATCCATGGCCCTCTGCCGGGCCTCCAAGGGCTTCATGAGCCCCGTCTGCACCGGGGCCAGGGTGATGTTCTCCAAAATGGTCTTGTGAGGAAAGAGATTGAAGTGCTGGAAGACCATGCCCATGCGGCGGCGCAGGGAGTCCACCCGGCATTTGGGATGGGTGATCTCCTCCCCATGGACAAAGATCCGGCCGCTGGTGGGGGTCTCCAGCAGGTTCAGGCACCGGAGATAGGTGGATTTGCCGGAGCCGGAGGGGCCAATGACCACCACCTTCTCTCCCCGGTGCACCACATCGTCAATCCCCTGGAGCACCTTGTGCGCCCCAAAGGACTTGTGGAGGCCTTCCACCCGGATGACCGCATCAGAACCAAAGCCCCTCTTCTCCGGGGCGTCTTTCACCATCTTCTTGTTGCTTTGCATAGTCCCGCTCCTCCCAATCACATTCTATTTCCGCTCGCTCTCCCGCATCCGCTTCTCCAGATGCTTCTGGACGGCGCTAAGCAACAGCACCAGAAGGAGATAGACCAGGGCGACGCAGATCAGAGGGAAGAAGGCGTCGAAGGTCCTGGCCCGCACCAGACCTGCCGCCTTGGTCAGGTCCACGATGGCGATGTAGCCCACAATGGAGGTCTCCTTCAGCAGGGAGATGAACTCGTTCCCCAGGGCGGGAAGCACATTCTTCAGGGCCTGGGGCAGGACGATGAGGCGCATGGTGGTCCAGGCGGAAAGCCCCAGGGAGCGCCCGGCTTCCGTTTGCCCCTTGTCCACCGCCATGATGCCCGCCCGGGCAATCTCCGCCACGTAGGCCCCGGAGTTGACGCCGAAGCCGATGATGGCCACCAGAATGGGGTTGGTGGTGGTGAGAACCACAAAGGACCAGATCATTAGCTGGACCACCACGGGGGTGCCCCGGAAGAGGGTCAGATAGCACTCCGCCAGGGTGTCCATGGCCTTCAGCAGCATGTGGCGGAGCCAGAAGGGGCGCCTCTCCCGGAGGAAGCCCAGGACGGATCGCCAGAAGGGCTGGGGCTGCGCCTGGTAGACATAGACCCGGACAATGGCCACGCTCACACCGATGAAGACACCCAGCAGCAGGGCGCCCACCGTGATGAGCATGGTATTGCTAAAGCCCTGGAGGAAAATCTTGTAGCGGTCTTCCACCAGAAAGGTCCGGCTAAGGGCTTCGCGCAAGAAGGCGGATAGGGAGGAATTGTCGGGGGACATGGCGGTCCTGGGGGCGACAGAGGGGGGGAGAAAAAACGAAGAGGGCGGGAGGCGCGAGGGGAGTCGTGCCACCCGTCCTAGGGGGGGAAGCCCTCTGCCTCGGGGGGGGAGGGCGGCGCATGCCCCCGAGGGGGCGAGGAAGGATGTGGGCAGAGGAAGGATTACTGGGCGGACTTGGCGTCGTGGTCAGCCTTCCAGGCTTCCATGTTGCCGTTCAGGCGGCACTCGGCGATGACCTTGTTGATGACCTCCAGCAGCTCGGGGCAGCCCTTGGCGATGATGATGCCGAACTCCTCGGGCTCCTCCAGGCCATTGCCGTCAGCCTTCACCATGGGGATGGCCTTGTAGCCGGCATTCTTCTTGGCCAGGGAGATGGCTACCAGCTCGTCGATCACCACGGCGTCCACCTGTCCGGAGACCATGGCCACGGTGGCGTCGGGGGCGTTGTTGAAGGCCTTGGCCTCGGCGCCGGTTCCCTTCAGCAGACCATCCCGGATGCTGTTCTCGATCATCATGAGACCCGTGGTGCCCTGCTGCCCGCCGATCTTCTTCCCGGCCAGATCTTCAACGGTCTTGATGGGGCTGTTCTCGGGGAGGATGAGGTATTGGACGGAACGGACGAAGGGGATGGAGAAATCCACGCTCTTGGCCCGCTCTTCGGTGATGGTGAAGCCGGAGGCCCCCATGTCGGCCTTGCCGGTGATGACGGTGCCGATGATGGAGTCGAACTCGGCGGAGACGATTTCCGCCTTCACGCCCAGCTCGGCGGCGATGGCGTTCACCAGGTCGATTTCGGCGCCGGCCACCTGGCCGTTGGCCCCCAGGTACTCATAGGGGGGGAACTCGGGGTTGGTGTACACCACGATTTTGCCGGCGGCCTTGATGGCGTCCAGCCGGCTGGTGGCCTGTTTCTTTCCGCAGCTGGCGAGCAGGAGGCCGCAGAGGAGGGCGGCCAGGGAGAGGGTGAGGAAATGTTTCATAGGAGGAGGGAGATTCGTTCGGGGTTAGAGAGAGGGAGGGGCGGAAAGCCACCGCCCGGGGAAGGGAAAAGGGATTGGGAGAAAGGAGTAATGTAGTACAGGTCCGACAATCTGGCCTCCTTCCTCCGGGGAAATCTCACTCCATCCGAAGGAGAACGGTGGAGCAGGGGGGAAGATCCAGCACGTATTCCTGGACATTTTCCGCCAGGACCTTCTCTTCGGGGAGGAGCTGCACCAGGCGGCAAGGCCGGGGCAGCCGGAGATGGCGGGGGCCCGCCTCCTTCCCATGGACGCCCAGGTAGCTTTGATTGGCGTAGATCACCGTGTCAGGATCCTGGCAGTAGACGTGGATGCCCTCCTTCTGGAAGAGGGTCTGGAGGAGGCGGGAGGGGAACATGGCGTAGGTGGCCAGATAGTCCCGTCCGCCCCAGGGAGTCTCCTTTTCCGCCAGAACCACATCCTGGTCGATGAAGAGGATGGGGGTGGCGTCGGGATCTTGGATGGCCAGGGCGGGCTGCACCCGGGGCATTTCCCGGAAGGGGCTGGTGGCGAGGGTGCCGTCGCCATAGCGCACATCGGGGATGGGGGGAGCCCAGCGGGTTTCCCGGAGGGAGAATCCGGTGAGTTCCTCCATGAAGGAGAGCCCCGCCCCCTGGATTTCATCCAGCCAGCCGGCGTGATGGAGCCAGAAGAGGGTCTTTCCCTGACGTCGCAGCGCCTGGGCCTGCTCCACCAGGGCGGGGGTGTGGCGGACCTGGTTGGCGAAGAGGTAGACCTGGTAGTCGGGGAGGGCGGGATTTCCCAGGTCGGAGGAGAGGATGACGTCATAGGCCACCCCGGCCTGGGAGAGCTCGGAGCAGAGGCGATCGGCGGCCACGCTGTCCAGCCGCACCTTGTCCGAGGTCTGGTAGCAGACAGAATCCATGTCCACCACCATGGCGATCTTGGCCACGCTGGCGCAGTCGTAGGGCGCCTCCCAGATGCCCCGCAGCTTCTTCAGGTATTCTCCCACCAGGGGATCCTGATACCAGCCCTGTCCGAAGTCGAAATACCAGAAGCCGTAGCGTTGGCAAAGAGCTTGGGCGAAATCCCGGGCCAGGAGGGGGATGGTTTCCTCCGGGGTCTTGGTGTAGCAGTGGTTGGCGACCCCGTAGGTGGCTTCATGGGTGCGGGTGTCCGCCTCCATGATGTGGAGCTTGTTTCGCAGGGGATAGCTGTGGGGAATGCCCCGGGAGAACTGGGCCTGCCCATAGTCCCGGTTCCACTGTCCGTAGGGCGGGGGGCAGGAGGTGAAGTCCACGTAGGGGCTGTCCAGCACCTTTTCCAGATAAGGATGCTGTCCCACGGCGGGGTAGGGCATGCCGAAGAAGTATCCGTAGAAGTTGCCCACCAGCTTTTTTCCCTGGCAGGCTTCCTTGATGACCTTGTCTCCCTGGAGGAGCAGGTTGGCGGTGACCTGGGTGATGCAGCGGACGGTGTCCAGGGCCTGGATGTCCTTCACGGGATCGTAGAGGGTGCCGCCGGCGGGGTTCTTCCGGTCCTGGAAGGGAGCCATGGGAGCGGTGTCCAAGGTGACATCCTGGCGTCCCCAAGCCTGTTGCAGGGCCTGGTCGGTGACGTATTTCTCACGGAGGAACTGGTGGAAGCGCAGGCGCATGGGCTGGGAGTCGTCGGGGCCGTAGCCCATGCCATAGTAGTGCCATTCCATGTAGATGCCCAGGTCGAAGCGGTATCCGAAGACCCGCTTTCCCCAGGGCTGGGACTCCACATAGTTCACCAGGGTCTCCAGGAAGTGGAAGAGGTCCTTCTGGTAGGGTTCGCTGGCGAAGGAGGGAGCGATGTATTTGCCGGCGTTGTCTCCCCGGGTGAGTTCGCCTTCGGGGGAGAGATAGACGATTTGCTCCCCGGGGTGGGCGTCCATCCACCACTGGGGGGTGTTTCGGCAGTCGATGTCGAAGAGAAGGCGCACATCGGGCTCCAGGGCCAGGGTGTCGTAGGGCCAGAAGTCCAGGCAGGAGAAATCGTATTGTCCGGGCCCCTTCCAGACCTTGTCAATGCTCACCCCCATGATTTGCAGATCCAGCTTGGCGTCCCGGAAACGGGTGAGGCTGCGGACGAATTTCTCGTTGTTCAGGTCCTGGTAGTGGTGGCAGCTGTAGAGGATGGCGGGATAGAGGCTTTCGCCGATGCGCACCATGGGAAGGCCCCGGTGATACTCCACAGAGGCGGTGGGATTCTCCTCGGTCTCCAGCTGGGCCTTGAGGAGGGCATGCTTTTTCCTCCGCTCTTCCTGCTCTTGCTGGCGCTGCCTCAACTCCTGGTGGCCGAAGAGGGGTTCCAGGTCAAAGTTGGCGACCCAGGGATAGACGGTCAAGTCTCCGTGGGCCAGGGGAACGACCGCCGTGGCTTCCCCTCCTTCCTCCGGAGCCTCCCGGGAGCAAAGCCAGGTCTCCGTCTGGGAGAAAATCTCCTGAAGGCTACCATCCTCCCGGAAGATGGTCACTTTGCTGATGACCCCGCCAGGACCGCCCGCGTTGATGTTCCGGAACAACACCCGGTGCCGACCCGGGGGCAAGAATGCCGTGACCTCCGCCTCGTAGGAGAGAATGCCCTTTTCCGGGTTGGCAGGACGGGTGACGTTCGTCACCGTCTTTCCGTCGATGAGGAGATCGCCGCCGTCATCCAGGTGATAGTTGAGGCGGACCCGGGCGACATCCTGGGGGATTTCCACCTCGGTCCAGAAGTACCGGGGTTTCTGGAGGCCCTCCTTGTCCGGCTCGGGGTAGTGGAGCCAGAAGGGGCGTGGGGGAGTCTGGGCCACGGCAAAGGTTGCGGCCAGGAACCACAGCAGCATCAGGCAGGGGAGAGTGCGTTTCATGGCAGTAGAAGTTAGGTGGTCAGGGATTGTGGGGGGATTTTCGGAGAAGAAGGAGGCTGGCCAGGGTCAGGAGACCGCCGGCAAGATAGGTGTAGGGGACGCCTGGGGCGGAGCAGATGCCGGCGCCCGCCAGGGTGCCTGCTGCAATGCCCAGGTTGAAAAGGGCCGAGAAGATGGACATGGCCACCGCCGAGGCATTGCCCCGGGTGTTCCGCACCACCTCGGACTGGCAGTCGATGTTGAAGACAGTATAGCCCGGGGAAAGCAGTCCGCAGAGCAGCACCAGGGGCGCCAGATGCCCCGCCGCCGGGAGCATCAGCACCAGGGGAATGCCCATGGCCAGCACCGTGCCCGGGAGAAGCCGGGGGCACCGGGAGGAAAGGAAGGGATAGAGGAGCCCCGCGGCGACACTGGCCAGCCCCTGAAGGAAGAAGAGGAGGGTGATGGCCCTCTTGTCCAGCCTGGCGGCCTGTTCCAGGAAGGGATCCTGGTAGCTTTGGGCGCAGAAGTATCCCGTGATGGCCAGGATGGTCACCAGGAAGATGGTGCGCAGCCGCCGGTTCTTCAGCAGGCCGGGCACTTCCTGGAAGGAGAAGGGGGCGTCCTGGGGAGCCGGGGGCATGAGCCACAGCAATGCGGCTAAAGCCACGGCGGAGAGGGCCCCCAGGGAGAGGAAGGCGCCCCGCCACCCCAGCAGGAGTCCCACGGTCCTTCCCAGGGGAATGCCCACCACCATGGCCACGGAGGAGCCCACGGCGATGGTGGCCAGGGCGACGGACTGGTGGGAAGAGGGCATCTGCCGCACCGCCAGGGGGGAGGCGATGGACCAGAAGAGGGCGTGGGAACAGGCCACCCCCAGGCGGCTCCCCAGAAGGGTCCCGTAGTTCGGGGAGAAGCCGGTGCATCCCTGCATCACCGTGAAGAGGGCGATGACCCACAGCATGGTGCGGCTCATGGAGAAGCGGGAGGCCACCACCATGAGGGGAAGGGAAAAGAGGGTCACCACCCAGGCGTAGGCGGAGATGATCATGCCCACCTGACTTTCCGTGCACCCCAGATCCTGCTGAATGGAGGTCAGAAGGGCCGTGGGCAGGAACTCGGAGGTGTTGTAGACGGCGGCGGCAAAGGTGAGGCTCAGGAGGGACGCCCACTGCCGGAGGCTGGGGTCCTGGGAAAGGGCGTGGGACATGGCCGCACAGAGAAAACCCGGGAAGAAACGGGAAAATCCCCCTTTTATTCTTCCCCCGGAAAACAAGAAAGCCTCCTCCGGAAAGGGGCCGGGGGAGGCTTCAGAGACCGTCGGAAAAGCTAATCGTTGACGGAGCTGATCTCCATGTTCTCCCGCTCGGCCTGCTCAATGGCCCGGTAGTCGCCCCGCTCGATGATGATCTTGCCGGCGGCCACTTCCCGGAGCGCCAGGTCCAGGAAGGGAGGGTTCTCGTTGGGAGCCAGGGGAATAAGACGACGATAGCCCTTGCTGAGCTGGACGGCGCGCTTGGAGACTCCGGTGATGAAAAGCCGCAGGTCGAAGGGCTCCCCCCGCTGGGCGCACATCTCTTTGGCCTTGGCCACGGCTTGACGCAAATATTCCTCGTTCATGTTGGATGAAGCTCCTGGAGTGGATCGATGGATGCCCCCGTTCGGGGTGGCTTGACGTAATCCGCTTAATATATCCCCCATGGGCAATGTTGGCAACGGGATTTATAGTAACCAAGTTGCCGTCTCCCTGGGGCAGGCGTCCTCTTCCGACGCCGGAAAATCAGCGCCCTCCGGGAACGTTTCCCTCCTCCCACCTTTTGAACGATTGTTGCATCCTATGGACTTGAATGTCGAGGCGCTTGCCTATCATGCCGCGCCGGTTCCTGGAAAGCTGGAGGTTAGGTCCACCAAGCCCTGCCTCACCCAGCACGACCTCTCCCTGGCCTATACTCCCGGCGTGGCCAAGCCCTGCCTGGAAATCCACGACCGCCCCCAGGATGTCTACCGCTATACGGGCAAGGGGAACACGGTGGCGGTGGTCTCCGACGGCACCGCCGTCCTGGGCCTGGGGAACATCGGGCCCGCCGCCGGTCTGCCGGTGATGGAGGGGAAATGCGTCCTCTTCAAGCGCTTCGCGGATATTGACGCCATGCCCCTGTGTCTGGGGAAGGTCCACGGCCCCGATGGCCGCACCGATGCGGAAAAGCTCATTGCCGCCGTGGAGACCCTGGAACCCTCCTTCGGGGGCATCAACCTGGAAGACATCGCCGCCCCCGCCTGCTTCCAGGTGGAGACGGAGTTGAAGGCCCGCATGGGAATCCCCGTCTTCCACGATGACCAGCACGGCACCGCCATCATCTCCCTGGCCGCCCTGCTGAATGCGGCCAAGCTCACCGGAAAGCCCCTCTCCTCCCTGAAGGTGGTGGGCAACGGGGCCGGCGCCGCCGGACTCTCCTGCCTGGAATTCTACATCCGGGCCGGCGTCCTCCGGGAGAATGTGGTGGTGTGCGATTCCCGGGGTGTGGTCACCCAGGAGAATGCCTCCAATGCGGCCAAGCGGGCCCTGGCCACCAGCCGCACGGACATCCATTGCCTGGCGGATGCCATGAAGGGAGCGGATGTCTTCCTGGGATGCTCCGTGGCCAACTGCGTGACCCCGGAGATGGTGCGCTCCATGGCCCCGGGGGCCGTGGTCTTCGCCATGGCCAATCCCGTGCCGGAAATCATGCCCCAGCTGGCCAAGGAGGCCGGCGCCGCCGTGGTGGGCACCGGACGCACTGATTTCCCCAACCAGATCAACAATGTCCTGGGCTTCCCCGGCATCTTCCGGGGCGCTCTGGATGTCCGGGCGCGGGACATCACTCCCGGCATGCAGCTGGCCGCCTCCTACGCCCTGGCGGAAATCGCCGCCATGCCCGTGGAGGGAGAGGTGCGGAAGATCCTGGAGACCGCCTATCCCGAGGATGCGGCGGCGGGAGTCTTCGACGGCGCCTGCCCCCTGAAGGATTCCTACGTGATTCCCAAGCCCTTCGATCCCCGGGTGGTGCCCCACGTGGCCCGGATGGTGGCCAAGGCCGCCATGGAGGAGGGCGTGGCCGGAGAATCCATCCCGGATCTGGATGCCTACGAGGCCGCCGTGGCCCGCCGTATCCAGGGCAAGTAACTCCCCGCCCCCGGATTTCCCTTGTCTCCGGGGCGGACGGCGGATGCGCCCGCCTCCCCGGAACCCCTTTGCCTGATGACAGACCCTGCCCCGGTCCTCTCTGCGGCGCTTTGCCGGAGAAAGGGGCAGGCCGTGAACCGTTCCGCCCAAGGAGGGCTTTTTCTTACCTATGATTGACGTCAAAATCCTTCGGGAGAATCCCGAACTCATCAAGACCAATTGCGCCAAGCGCAACTACGACGTGGATATCGATGCCCTCCGGGCCATGGACCAGGAATACCTGAAGCTGGTCCGGGAGACGGAGGATCTCCGGGCGGAGCGCAACCGGCTCTCCAAGGAGTGCCAGACCAATCCCGCCGCCCGGGAACAGGTGAAGGCCATGAAGGGCCTGCTGGCGGAAAAGGAGAAGCTCCAGGAGACCCTGAAGGCCCAGGTGGAGGAAAAGCTCACCTGGCTGCCCAATTTCCAGGCGCCGGACACCCCCGACGGCAAGAGCGATGCCGACAATGTGGAAGTGAAGGTGGTGGGCACCAAGCCCTCCTTCTCCTTCACCCCCAGAGACCACCAGGCCATCGGCGAGATCCTGGGCATCATCGACACCCAGCGGGGCGCCAAGGTGGCCCAGAGCGGATTCTACTACTGGGTGGGCCAGGGCGCCATGCTGACCCAGGCCATGTATTTCTGGGCCCAGAAGGAGCTGGTGAAGCGGGGCTTCACCATGATGATGTCCCCCTGCGCCGCCAAGTCCCGCACTCTCTTCGGCACGGGCTATCTCCCCTTCTTCAAGGACCAGATCTACCCCATCGGGGGAGAGGATCTCTGCCTCATCGGCACCGCCGAGCAGACCCTGGTGGGCTTCCATGCCGATGAAATCATGGATGCCGCCAAGCTGCCGGAACGCCTCACCTCCTACACTCCCTGCTTCCGCACCGAGGCGGGCTCCTACGGCAAGGAGGCTCGGGGCATCTTCCGGGTCCACCAGTTCCACAAGGTGGAGCAGATCATCTTCTGCCGCCCCGAGGATTCCCCCCGCTGCCATGAGGAATGTCTGGCCAACGAGGAGTATCTCCTCCAGCAGCTGGGCATCCCCTACCACGTGGTGAACGTGTGCATCGGCGACCTGGGCGCCCCCGCCTACAAGAAATACGACTGCGAGGCCTGGTTCCCCGGATACAATGGCTACCGGGAAGTCACCAGCAACTCCAATCTGACGGATTTCCAGAGCCGCCGCCTCAACATCCGCTACAAGGATGCCGAGGGCAACCGGGGATTCGTCCACACCATCAGCGCCACCGGCCTCACCGACCGGGTGGTCTGCGCCATCCTGGAGAACTTCCAGCAGGAGGATGGCTCCGTGGTGGTGCCCGAGGTGCTGCGCCCCTTCACGGGATTCGACGTCATCGCCGCCCCCCAGAAGCAGAAGTAGGCGGCGGTCCGTCCCTCCTCCCTCTCCCATGGGATTCCGCCCGGCCACCCAGCGCTATGCCTGCCAACGCTGCGGCAGGTGTTGCCGCCGCTTCCTGATTCCCCTGGGGCCGGGGGAGGTGCGGGCCATTGCCCGGCTTCCCTGGCCTCACTGCGCCGAGCAGAGAATCCAGAGCTACCGGATGCTGGGGGGGAGGGCCTATCTCCGGGCGGATGCCCGCACGGCAGAATGTGTCTATCTGGCGGAGGGGGATGTCTGCCGGATGCATCATACCTTCGGGGGACGCTGCAAGCCCGTGGCCTGCCGGGCCTATCCCTTCGCCTTTATGCGGACGTTCGGGGAGGAAATCACCGTGGCCGCCCGCTTCGACTGCCCCGCGGTCCAGCAGGATCAGGGGGAGGCCCTGGGATTCTACCGGGGAGAGTGGGAGAGCCTTTTCGCCGATCCCCTGATGCCTCCCCTGCCGCCCCCCGTCACCGACGCCCAGAGGGACGGACTCTTCCGGGAGAGTCTGGAAAGGATTGCGGACTTCCTGATGTCGGCCCTGCGGGAGGGGGAGGCTTCCCTGCCGGCCCTTCAGCGGATGGTGCGCCGCCTCCGGAAGCTGGGCCCCGTCTTTCTCAACGACAAGGAGGTGCTTCCCTCCGTGCTGCCCTCCATGGCGGAGAAGGCCTGCCGGGAATGTCCGGCCACGGAGGAGCCTGTGGTGGGGATCCTTTGGCCGGAACGGGTGCGCCTCCGCCAGCGGATGATGGAGTGTCTCCGCTTCGACCGGCAGCTGCCGGATTTCTCTCTGGGGGCGCGCCTCCGTCAGGCCGCCCGCAATGCCGCCATTCTCTGGGGATTCGGAAATCCCCGGTCCTTCGGCCCTCAGCAGCCCGACCTCTCCCTCCATCGGGCCCTCCTCTTCCGGAACGAGGCCTGGCACTCTGCCCCCGGGGCCTGGCTCCCCTACCGCCGGTGCCTGGCCGTCCGCCTGGAAAGCCGCCAGTTCTTCGCCTCCGCCTACTACGGAAAAGGATTCTTTGATGGCCTGGAGGCCCTCCTGGATACCTGGGGCACCGCCGTGGTGCTGGCCCGCCTCCATGCTGCCGTGGATCACCTGGGAACCGTTCAGCAGGAGGATGTGGCCTACGCCACGGGATTGATCGACCACCTCCACGGAAGAAAATTCCGGGGGACCCCATGACTGCAGAAGACTTTCCTCATATCACCGTGGTGGTGGCCGCCGCCGGAAAAAGCACCCGCTTCCAACGGGGCGACAAACTCCTGGCGGATTTCGGCGGACGCTCGGTCTTCGCCACCTGCCTGGAAAATCTCTCCGGCCCCGGCGTGGATTTCCTGGTGGCCACCGACCGCCGGGAGGCCCTGGAAAAGGAGGCGCCCCCGGAAATCAGGGACAAAATCCTCTGGGCTCCAGGCGGAGAATCCCGGGCGGAATCCGTGGCCGCGGCCATGGGGGTGTTGCGCCAGGAGGGACGTCACCCCCTCTGGCTGGCGGTCCATGATGCCGCACGCCCCCTGGCCTCCCGCCGCATCCTCCAGGAATGCTGGCGTCTCCTGCGGGAAAAGGGGGCGGACGGCGTGGTGCCCGCCCATCCCCTGGGGGATACCATCCACCTGACAGACGGGCAGGGCGCCCTCTGCAATACTCCTCCCCGCCATCTCCTCCTGGCGGCGGAAACTCCCCAGCTCTTCCGGGGCCCTCTGCTGATGGAGGCCTACCGCCAGTGGGAGGCCTTCCCGCCCCAGAACCGCCCCCAGGTGACGGACGACGCCTCCCTCCTCCGCACCATCTTCCCGGAATCCCGGGTGCTTTTCTGGGAAAATTTCTCCGACAACCACAAGATTACCTATCCTCATGACTTCTGATTCCCAGGAAAAAACACTTCTCCTCCCTCCCAAGGGAGGGGAAAAGCCGATGGGGGGCGGACCGGGATTCTGGGCCTTCCTGGTCACCCTCTTCCTGGGAGCCTTCAACGACAACGTGTCCAAGCTGGTGATCATGGCCTTTGGCACCAGCACCCTGCCCCCGGATTCCCCCCAGGCCTCCCTCTTCCTCTCTGTAGGTGGCATGGTCTTCATTCTGCCCTATCTCCTCTTCTCCTCCGTGGCCGGCGCCCTGGCGGACCGCTTCTCCAAGAAATTGGTGATGGTCTGGACCAAGGTCTGGGAGGTGGTGGTGATGGTGCTGGGATTCCTTACGGCCTACACCGGAAACGTCTATCTGATGCTGGTGGTCCTCTTCGGCATGGGAGCCCAAAGCGCCTTCTTCTCCCCGGCAAAATACGGATTTCTCCCGGAAACCCAGCCGGCGGAGATACTCCCCCGGGCCAATGGCGCCACCCAGATGTGGACCTTCCTGGCCATCATCCTGGGGGGATGGGGCGGCGGCGTCCTCTCTCATGCCGTGGGCAAGGATCATCTCCCCCTGGGAATGCTGGCCTGCGTGGCCGTCGCTCTCCTGGGAACCGTCACCAGCTTCGTCATTACCCCTACCCCACAGGGACGCAAAAACGCCCCCAAACCCTCCCTGGATCCCCTTACCCCACATGTCAAAACCCTCTTCCGGGATGCCCGGCGCCATAACCCTGTTCTCCTGGCCTCCATCCTGGGAAATTCCCTCTTCTGGCTCCTGGGAACCATGGCCCAGCTGGTTCTCCTCCTTCTGGCCAAAAATACCCTGAAGGTGGACGACCAGGTCATGGGACTCCTCCAGGCCGCCATGGGGGTGGGCATCGGGGCGGGATGCCTCCTGGCCGGCCTCCTGATCCGCCGGGAATCCCCCTTCATCCTGGTGCCCCTGGGCGGGGCAATGCTGGTGGGCTCTCTGCTGGGCATGGGATTCCTGGGGGGAACCCTCTCCCTGGCCTTTGTCATGGTGGTCCTGGCCGGATTCTCCAGCGGCTTCTACATGCTCCCCCTGACCACCGCCATCCAACGGCTCTCTCCCCCCGCAGAACGGGGACGCTATCTGGCCGCCTCCTCCGCCTCCGACTGCGTGGGCATGATTCTGGGAAGCCTCTTCCTGGGGCTCCTGGGAACCCTGGGATTCTCGCCCCTGGGAGTCCTGCGCTTCATGGGCATCCTGGCCCTCCTGCCCATGCCCTTCCTCTGCATAGTCCTCTTCTCCCACCCCCGCCAGGACGGGGCTGCCACGGGAAATTGACGGAACCACAAGGGAGCCACACCAAACCATGGAAACGCTGGATGTGCTGAAAAAGGTCCTCTCCCGCTGGGGACGGGAGCTGAAATGCCTCCGCATGGATCTGGGAATCCTGGGTAGCCCGGAACGGGCCATGGGACGGGAAGTCCTGGAGGATGCCCAGGGAAAGCTCCTGGTGGTGGAACGGCTCCCCCTCCCGGCCCGGGGAGAACGGGAAAAGCAGGCCATGAATCTCCAGGGCCTGGCTTCCGCCGGAATGCCCCATCTCCTCCCCTGGCTCTCTCCCACCCCAGGAGCCTTCGGCGTGGTGGAGGAGGGATACTTCTGGCAGCTGCGCCCCTGGGCGCCGGGTGTCCCTCTCCCCAGAGACAGCTATGCTCAGGACGGATGGCGGGGCACCGCCGCCGCCCGCTTCCTCCTGGCCCTCCGCACCGCCGCCGAACAACGCCCCGATCTCCCGGGCAACGGCGGCCGGATCTTCACCCTGGAACACTACATCGGACACTTGATGGAGCATTTCCAGCGCATGATGCCCGCCCTGGTGACCGATTTGACCCCTATGCTCCAAGAGTTGAAGGAATATTTCCACTACGAGGACACCGCCACGGGACGCTTTGGCCACGGCGACTTCCATCCGGGAAACATCCTCTGGGGTGACCAGGAACTCCGGGCCGTCATCGACTGGGAATTCTGCGGCCGGAAACCCCCGGCCTACGATATGGCCAATCTCCTGGGATGCCTGGGAATGGATGACCCCGCCTTCCTGACCGGACCCATGGCCCTGGATTTCCTCAAGTGCCTCCAGGACGCCGATTTCCTTACGCCCCAGGATCTCCATTTCCTCCCCGATCAAATGGCCGCCCTCCGCTTCGCCTGGATGAGAGAGTGGGTCGCCCGAAAAGACCTCCCCATGATTACCCAGGAACTGGATTTCCTCTGGCTCGTCCTGGATAACCGGGAGCTCCTCCGGAAAAAGTGGACCGGGCTCTAGCCGTCTGCCGCCGCCTCAGGCGAAAAGCTTTCCCGATGACGGCCATCCGACGCCCGCACACGGGATTTTCCGTTTTTTTGAATGGGGCGGCTTGCAATTCGGAAAAAAGGGCTTATCTTTTGCACCGTTTCCCAAACAGAAGCCTTCGTAGCTCAGCTGGTAGAGCAGTTGACTCTTAATCAATTGGTCCGGAGTTCGAATCTCCGCGAAGGCACCACTTTCACCCCAGTTCCTCCTCCAAGGACTGGGGCTTTTCTTTTCCCCCGTTTCCCGCCGTTCTCCCTCTCATGACCACTGCGCCTCTCTCCTTCCATCGGGATCTGGACGCCGCCCGGCAGGATGCCGCCCAACTGCAGGGCCGGCGTGAACGTCTTGTCCAGCGGGCAAAGATGATGAAGGCCCTCCGCACCTGGTTCCGGAAGGAGGATTTTCTGGAGGTGGAGTCTCCGGTCCGTCTCCCCGCCCCCGCCCTGGAGGATTACATCGATGCGGTGGAGGCAGGGCAGGGCGCCTGGCTCCGCACGTCCCCGGAACTGCATCTGAAACGACTCCTGGCTGCCGGCTATCCCCGAATCTTTGAAATTGGCCCCTGCTTCCGGAAAGGAGAGGCGGGGGACCACCACCGGGAGGAGTTCACCATGCTGGAATGGTATCGCGTGGAGGGAACCTGGCGGGATCTCATGGCAGATGCCCGGGGCATGATCGCCCAGGCCCGGGAAGCCATCCACCCTGGAAAGTCTCTCCTCCCCTTCAGGGGAAGGGAAATCGAGTTCGGGGGAGAATGGGAGGAAATGACGGTGGAGGAGGCCTTCCGGCGCTATGCCACGGTCTCCCTTCGCCAGGCCATAGACCGCGGAGACTTCGAGATGATTCTCTGCACCCAGGTGGAACCCCATCTGGGATGCACCCGCCCCCTCTTTCTTACTGAATATCCCCTGGAATGCAGCGGACTTTCCGCTCCCCTTCCCGGAAAGGAGGGCTTTGTGGCACGCTGGGAATTGTATGTGGCCGGTCTGGAAATCGGCAACGCCTGCACCGAACTGGCGGATCCCGCCGAACAGGAACGCCGCTTCCTGGCCACCGCCTCTCTGAGAAGCCACGAACACCGCCCCGTCTATCCCATGGACCAAAAGTATATGAACGCCCTCTGGAAGGGATTCCCCCTCTGCGCCGGAACCGCTATCGGCCTGGATCGCCTGGCCATGGTCCTGACGAATGCCCAGGATATCGCCCAGGTCCGGGCCTTCTGACGACGGCCCCCGCTCCCCCAGAATCAAGCAGGGCAGGGCGGTGGGCTAGGCCCGGGGGTGGAAACGCCGGAAAATCTCCTGGAGACGGCTTTGTTCTGCGGCGAGATAGACCTGGGTGGTGCTGATGGAGGCGTGTCCCAAAAGTTCCTGGATGACCCGGATGTCCGCCCCGTGGGCCAGAAGATGGGTGGCGAAGGAATGCCGCAGAAGATGGGGATGCACCCGTTGGGGCAGCCCCGCCAGCTTCGCCGCCTGGGAGACCACATCCCAGATGCCCCGCTTGTCCATGTGTCCTCCCCGGAGATTCAGCAGGAGATAGGGAGAACGTCCGGTGCGGTCCAGGGCTTCTCGCCCCTCTTCCAGATATTCCCGGATGGCCTGGGAGGCCCGGGGGTCGAAGGGGACCACCCGCTCCTTGCCTCCCTTGCCCAGCACCCGCATCACCCCCTCCGAAAAGAGAATGCCGGAAACCTTCAGGTCCCCCAGCTCCGAGGCCCGAAGCCCCGTGGCATACAAAATCGAAAGGATGGCACGGTTCCGAAGATACCGGGGACGCAGCCGCTCCTCCGGTATCACATCGTAGGCGGAGAGCAGCCGGTGCACTTCCTCCTCCGACAGGGTCCGGGGCACCTCCTTCGGCAGCCGGGGGGAATGCATCAGCTCCGTCACATCCTCCGCAAGACGCCCTGTCATATATAGGTATTTAAAGAAGTTCCGGAGGGAAACCAGCTCCCGGGAACGGGAACGCACCGACATCCCCCGCCTGGCCTCCCCCTCCAAAAACTTCCGGAGATGATGGCGGGTGAGAGGCTGCAAGTCCCGCTGCCCTGTCTTCACAAGGTATTCCCAAAAATGGCAGAGATCCCGGCGGTAGGCCTGTATCGTGAGCCGGGAAAGACCCCGCTCCAGGGATAAATACTCCAGGAAGGAGGTGAGATGGGGAAGGTCGCAGCGTTCCATGCCCCTAAAATAACCGGCTCTCCCGAATGCGTCCCACAAAAAGGGGGAAGAAACCCTCTCTCGAAGGCCCCCGGGAAAAAGGACAGGGCGTGAGAAATCTTGAGAAGAAGGAAGAAAGAGGAGGAGAAGGAGTTGGCGTGAGATGTCGTGAATTGTCCAAAAATGATCCGCAACGCCCTGAAAGACAGGGAGGCGCAGGGGAGAACCACCCGGTGAAAAAATGGGGGAAAGGATTCGCAATATTTAGAAATAGGATTATTTTGTGCCTTACATGTCGCCATTTTCCCTGGGGGATTTCCGTGCCTTTTTGGCACGGGAATTGCTCGTGGGTTGAGAATGGCCTTGGCGGCGATGCCGGCCCCCTGTCTCCCCCGGCGGGAGGCGGATGCGGGTGGCGCCCCTGCCGAAAACGGATTTAAGTGCAATCAATCATCAATCATACAATGAAACCCACATTAGGAGTAACGAAGATGCTGAAAGGGCTCGTTCGTCTTGGTATTGCGGCATTTGCGCTGGTTCTCGGCGTGAATCTGTATGGTGCGTTGGTGGAGGAGGAAACCGCCCTCCAGCTGGCCCAGGGCTGGCTTTCCAGCCAGGGAAATCCTGTGGTCCAGGATGGTGTGGCCCGGGAAGTCTCCGGGGTGGTGACCATCGAGGAGAAGGGCGTGGTCTACGGCTACGCCGTGAACTTCGCTCCCGAAGGCTTCATGGTGGTGGCGGCGGATGACCGCATCTCCCCTGTCCTCTTCTACAACAACGAGGGCGCCTTCGATCCCTCCCCCGCCAACCCCCTGCGCTGGATCACCATCGGCGACATGACGGGACGCCTGGCCCTGGCCGATGAGGAGTGCCCCGAGAAGAAGCTCCGCGGCGCCGAGGCGGAACTCCCCGAGTACTATCAGGAGAGCCAGAACGAGTGGGCCAAGTACACCGCCCACAAGACCCGTGCCTGGCAGACCGCCACCATCGAGAATATCTGGGTTCCCTATTTCACCAAGACCAAGTGGTCCCAGGGCTCCATCACCGATGCCAACACCGGCACCACCTACGCCTGCTACAACTACTACACCCCCACCCCCACCGTGGATGGCCCCGCATGGGAAGAGGGCAACCCCCACAACAGCGTCTCCGGATGCACCGCCACCACCCTGGCTCAGGTGATCCGCTACTATGAATGGCCCCAGAAGCGCCTGGGCACCTTCACCAAGACCATCAGCGTGGGTGCCAAGGACAATATGATGAAGAAGGTCTACAAGGTGGACATGGTCTCCCTGGGCGGCGACGGCAACGGCGGTGCCTACGACTGGTCCCTCATGACCTACAATCCCGGCGCCAGCCGCACCAAGGCCGACTTCCAGGAAAGCGGCGACGAGAACTACAAGATGATCGGCCGCCTGATGCGGGATGCCGGCGTGTCCATCGGAGTCCACTACTACTGCAACGTGGGCGGCGAAACTTCCGGTAACGTGAGCACTGCCGCCTTCAAGAACTTCGACTTTGTCTCCCGCTCCTCCTCCGGCAGCGCCATGGATGCCATCCGGGCCAGCCTGGACGCCCGCCGTCCCGTCCCCGTCTCCATCTGGGCCGCCATCAATCTGAGCGAAGGATCCGCCGGACACTCCATCTACATCGACGGATATGGCACCCACAACGGCCGCTGGTTCTACCACATGAACATGGGCTGGGGCGACGGCGGCAGCAATGGCTGGTACAACCTGGACGAGCACTTCGCCTCCACCTGGGGCAAGAGCGTTTCCATCAATGCGGTGAACATCTACCGCAATATGAAGCTGCAGCCCAACGAGAGTCTCACCGGCTCCATCATCTCCGGCCGGGTCACCGATGCCAACGGCACTCCCGTGGCCGGCGTGAAGGCCTCCATCCGGAAGCAGGGTGAAACCGATACCTGGCTCACCATGCTGGCCTGGTATGACCGCACCGACGGCGGGGATTCCCGCACCCTGGTCACCGAAGGCGGCGCCGGATACGGCGCGGAGAACTACCGGAATGCCACCGATGCCCAGGGTATCTGGGCCATCGACAAGGTCTCCTCCGGCGACTATGAAATCGTGCTGGAGAAGGAAGGCTATGTCTTCCTGGGCCAGAAGAATGTGAGTGTTTCCAACAACAAGTGGGGTCTGAACTTCGTGGCCGTGCCCGCCGAGGTGGGCGAGCTGGCTCTGGAGAACTGGTCCCTGGATGGCACCACCCTGACCCTGAAGTTCAACCGGGCCATCGGCGGTGTCACCGTCAATCCCAACGCCATCACCCTGACGGCCGGCGGCAATACCTACTCCCTGAAGGAGTGCGCCTTCGCCTATGCCGCTGAAAGCGATACCATCGTGGTGAATGTGGAGACCCTGGGCACCCTTGCCGATGCCCTTCTCACCCTCTCCCCCAATTTCCTCTATTATGACGTGGACGGCGTGGCCGACCACACCGATGTCTACAATGTGCCCGTCATCAATGTGGGCCCCGCCATCACCGGACAGCCCGCGGGCGATGTGGTCCCCGCTTCCCTGGTGACCGCCATCACCCGCGGCGGCAACGATTTCCTGGCCACCGGAAATATCCTTTCCTTCCAGATCTCCGCCACCGGAGAGGTGAAGGCCGAAGATTTCCGGGTGACCGTCACCCGTGACTACACCGGCGCCGAGGGCGCCTACGCCCAGGTGAAGGGCACCCAGATGCCTCCCGTGGCCCTGGGCACCCTGGAAGGCAATGTCCTCACCGTCAATGTGGGCGAGGGCTATGGCTTCGTCCGCGTGGACTACCTCCCCGCCGATGGCACCGCCTTCCTCCAGGGCGAGACCTATATGGTGGACAACAGCGCCCCCAGCATCATCTCCGCCTCCATCAGCAAGCAGGACTCCCGCCAGTACGTCACCCTGAACTTCAACAAGCCCGTGGGCGGCGAAGGGACGGTGGATCAGATCTTCGGCGTGAACCTGGGCTCCGACGGCAACGTCTACCGCTTCGCCGAGACCGCCGACAACGGCCTGGTGATCTACAAGAAGGGCGCCAGCGAAACCCCCGACGGCTCCTATGACCCCGCCCTGGATACCATGCTCTGGGGTGGCGGACTCACCAAGGGACAGGCCGCCGCCGGCAACTTCGCCGGAATCACCGACAACGGCAAGATCTCCCTCCGCATCAAGGCCACCGTGGTGATCATCAACATCGATGAAAAGATCGAAATCGGATATCTCCGCTGGGTGGACGTGGACGACGACGGCATCTTCACCCTGGGCGTGGACGGCTTCCTCATCCAGTACTGCAACGAAATCAACGGCAAGAACGGTCGTACCATGAACGACCTCTACACCATCGACTCCTCCAACTGGAGCCATCCTCTGACGGTCCATCCCGCCACCTATGGCCCCCAGAAGGAAGACGGGACCTATGATTCCGCTGCCGATGTCACCGAGGTGACTTACACCGACCAGTCTGGCGCCTCCAGCCAGAACCAGGTCTGGCTGGGCCCCGGCAACGAGCCCGTGGGAACCCATAAGCTGGGCTTCCTCGACGAGATCGACAGCACCACCCGTGCCCGCATCGCCTACTACAGCAGCACGGGCATGACCTTCCCCACCGCCGCCATCGTCAACAACGGCACCAGCCTGGACAACGAGAAGGTGAATGCCGTCAAGGAATTCCTCACCACCTGGAACTCCGACGGCAGCGGCGCCTGGATCGACGGCTCCGTGGATGACTCCCTCACCTATGTGGCCTCCCATGATACCCTCATCCTGGGACGCTCCGTGGCCGACGGCTTCCTCGGCGAAGCCCTCACTCCCGCTGCCAATCTCTTCTACGTGGATCTTGACCAGACCGAAAGCCTCACCCGCGCCGACTTCATCTGGAAGGACGGCAACGGCGACGGCGCCTGGAGCGCCACCCCCGCCACCGAGGATGTGGCCCTGGGCAGCGCCACTCCCGGTCAGATGAACTGGAAGACCCCTGTCACCACCGGTGATTTCCGGGTCATCCTCTACCGGAATGGCGGCACCGCCACCAACGTCCGGGTGGACCAGGTGACCGATGCCAAGGGCAATGCCCTGACCAACGCCTCCGCCACCATCCGCTGCCGCCTGGTCATCACCCCTGCCATGACCAGCACCAGCACCGAGCCCATCCCCAGCGGCGTGGAGACCATCGAGGTGCGCCCCTTCGCCGATTCCATCTTCGATGCCAACGGCAACGTCGCCTCCGAAACCACCACCTCCGGTGAACTGCCCCTCTCCGCCATCGGCGGACTCTTCCTCTGCAAGAGCTCCCTGGGACCCGACAACGGTTCCATCGCTCTCCGCTTCTCCAAGCGCATTGTGGGCAACGCCAACGGCACCAAGCCCTTGAATCTGCTGAATATTGCTCAGGACGGCAGAATGGTGGATACCCAGCTGAATGTCAGCGCCATCGAACTCAAGTCCTCCATCACCTCCAAGAACTTCAAAGTCTTTGCGGTCTATGATGATGCCTCCGAGGCCGAGCTGACGGTGGTGAGCAGCACCCAGGGATTCTACAACGGCGGTCTCTTCCACCGGGAAGGTTCCAACTACGTGGTCATCGACCTGCTGGCCGGCCGGAACATGGACGCCAACCTGGCTCTCCTGGCCCCCGCCGGAAAGACCCTGAAATCCATCCGGGTGGAATTCTCCAACATCTACGACTACCAGGGTGACGCCCTCACGGATACCTCCGTGACCATCCCCGCCAAGGCTCCCTACCAGCCCGGCATGGCCGGTCTGCTGCCTCCCATGTTCTCCAACAAGAAGGGAAGCTATACCTTCATCCACGCCCCCGGCTGCGAGTCCGGCAACCCCTCCCTCGCCACCAGCGCCATCATCGGCACCGTGGACTCCCCCAGCGGGACCGTCCACCCTGGATACTTCGGCGATCCCAAGTATGTGTGGGTCAAGGCTGACAACTCCAATGGCGTCTATGCCTTCCAGCATGACCTGGTGGATACCACTCTCGAAGACGGTGTGGACGCCGGCGAGATGTATCTGGGTATGTACTACCGCGACTTGGATGCGGATGGCCGCATTGATGCCGTGGACATGAACTTCTTCAACCCCTGGGGCCACGATGCCAAGTATCCCGCCGAACTGGTGGTGGGCGCCGAGGCGGCCAGCAGCTTCCTGGTCTGGGTCCACTCCGACGATCCCGAGAATGTGGAAGACAAGGTCTCCGCAGAGGGCATGAGCTGGAGCGCCTTCCCTGCACTTTCCGACTACCCGCTGAACACCATCTCCAAGGATGCCCGGATCTACCAGGCTCTGGAGGCCTCCGATGTGCCCAAGGGCTGGAGAAGGGTGAAGGTCACCAATGTCTCCGTCATCCAGCAGAATGCCAACCATCCTCTGGCTGGCACCTCCGCCGCCGGCTGGAGAACCGACAACGATTCCAATTTCATCTACTCCACTATCCGCGTGGAGTTCGACCAGACCCACGTCTCTCCCCGCACCCGGGGTGACCGCCAGGTCATGGTCTCCTACGTGAATCCCCGGGACGTGGATGACATGATCTACAACGGCTATCACGCCTCCGGCGTGGAGGCCACGCCTCTGGCCAAGGGTGACGTGGAAGTCGAGTACAAGTATGTGGACGGCGAGGGCAAGGACGCTTCTGTCAAGGTGAAGCATCAAAATGTGAATGCTGCCTGGGAGGATGTGACCTTCTCCGAAACCGATGAAACCGCCGGCATCTACTGGATCCGCAAGGCCGGTCTCACCGAGGACGAAAAGGCGGATATCGGCGCCCTGGACGCCATCTGGATCTGCGATTCCTTCGGCCCCGCCTGCGCATGGGACGGTGTGGCGCCTCAGGCGGTCACCGCCGTGGCCTGGAGAGCCACCCCCTACACCAAGGCCTCCTACTCCGATGACCTGAATGTCTACGAATACGTGGATATCCGCTTCTCCGAACCCATCCTGGGCGCGGATGACCTGGGCCTCTACCAGGGTAGCGTCGACAACATCGTCTCCGGCTTCGCCGCCAGCGAGGAATCCTACTGGGAACTGGTGGACGGCCCCGTGGGCGCCTCCTTCATCAACGACAGCACCATCCGCTTCCGCCTCCAGTCCGGAAAGACCATCACGGATCTCTCCTTCATCTACCGCGGCACCCTCTATCCCGTCTCCAGCGCCATGGAGCACGCCTTCGGCCCCGGCACCGCCAACAGCGAATGGGCTTCCTTCAAGATCACCGTTCCCGGTGTCCACCCCGTTCAGTCCTCCTACCAGGTGCTGGGTGGTGCCTCCGATGAGGCCATCGAGGTCTTCCGCATCGAGAACGCCGATGTCGCCAGCGTCGCCAATGTCAAGACGGTCATGAAGTTTGGCGCGGCCGGCTCCATCTACAGCGGCACCGAGATGGGCGAAGCCGCCCAGATGACGGTTCAGCCCTTCAACAGCACGCCGGGAAGCCATGGCGGACGCAAGAACGTGAAGGCCTACGCCGCCAGCGCCCAGGGTGGCGCTTTCACCGCCTCCGATGTGAAGCTGGCCTACAGCAACGGTTCCGTCACGGTGGCCGCCATCGCCACCAGCGCCCATCCCGGCGCCGGATTCTATGCCACCCTCACCAATGTGGCGGTGACCAACGAGAATCTGGATTCCTGGAACACCAGCGGTGGATGGGATGTGCCCAGCCAGGAGAACACGGGTGCCTTCTACACCTTCTCCGCTCCTTCCGCCACCAGCTATGCCACCAGCGCCTACAGCAGCGAGAAGACCCCCTCCAACACCCTCCTCTCCGGTCCTCTCTATCTCTACGGCAAGGCCATGGCCCAGCAGAAGAGTGCCACCAGCCGCACCAATGTGGGCGAAGTGCTCACCGTGGCCGGCCTGGATGTGGCCGCTCCCTCCAACTACAAGCTCACCGGCGTGAAGGTCCGCCTGGTGGATACCTCCAACGGCTCCTTCGACCCCGCCGTGGCTCTCAAGCCCCTGGCGGATGATGCCACCAGCGGCGTCCTCCTCTATGATCTGAACAACAAGGCCTACATCCCCCTCTCCACCGACAAGCTGGCCTGGAGCGATCTCCTCCAGAACGAGGAAGGCCTCCTCTACCGGGAAGTCACCCTGAAGCCCCTCTCTCCTGTGGCTCTGCCCCAAATGGGCGGCGAGGTCAACTCCGCCGATTTCGAGATCCGGGTGGTGCCCAGCGACGAATTCCGCTTCGGCAACTCCTTCTACGCCGAAATCCCCGATGACGGCCTCTTCCTGGGCGCCTACCAGTCCACCGACAGCGTGGCCACCACTTGGGGAACCCCCAACGGCACCAAGGGATATCGCCTCACCGACACCCGCTACTTCGACCGCAACCAGGATGACCGCTGGACTCCCGGCGAACCTCTGGCCAACTGCGAGGACACCGCTTCCAGCTACACCTTCCGCCCCTACTTCGATGGCGGACGGCCTCTCAGCATGTATCGCGCCGTCGCCAGCAAGATCGATCTGCAGGAGAATGGTATCAATACCCGGGAGATCTACTACGCCAAGAAGAACGGCGCCCTGAATCCCGAAAGCAAGCCCTGGAACGGACTCTTCGACCGGAACAACATCGCCGGAATCGATGCCTCCGGCAGCAGCTACGACCTGGAGTACAACGTCTCCTACGAACCCGGCGATGACATGTGGTACGATGTGGGCGGCACCCTGGGCGTCTACGACGAGGGCATCGACATTCCCATCCTGGGCAATGCCAACGGATTCCTCCTGCCTTGGGCCATCCAGGAGTTCGGCGCCCGCGGGGCCCAGTTCCGGGCCGCCGCTCCCGCCGTCGCCGGCGATGTCTCCACGGGTAGCGTCTCCGCTCCCAGCACCGAGCCCATCCCCGTCCTGGCCGTGAACATGCAGGATGCCTCCCGCGGCTTCGGACCCCGCTTCGTCCTGGATGGGGCAATCCTGCTGGAGACGGTCTCCAAGAGCATGGCCGCCGGCGCTCACACCCTGGTCTTCCAGGCTGCGGACGCCACCCTGTCCTTGGACGGCGGCGCCCCGGTTCCCGCTCCCGCCCAGGTGGGCGAACGGGTGATCGTGAAGGACGCCGATGGCAATGCCTTCCTGGTGGCTCGTCGCCTGGATGACGCCTCCGACTTCAATGGAGACGGCATCTACTCCGACGAGGCCATGCCTCTGCCCACCGCCGACCAGGTGGTGAATCTGAAGGTGGCCGGGGAGACCGCCCGGGATATCCAGCAGCCCTCCGCCATCACCGGCGTGCGCATTCTGGCCGTGGGAACGGAGGCCCAGGTGGGCGATTCCTCCCTCACCCGGGTGGGCACCAAGCTCAGCTGGAATGGCGGCGCCTCCGTGGATGCCAGCCAGGCCGGAACCTATGTCCTCAAGGGCAGCACGGGATCCTCCGGCGACTACATCGTGGTCCAGACCACGGTGCTGGGCGGCGCCACCGCCGAGACCCTCCCCGTCTACCATGCCAATGGCCGGGTGGTCACCCCCCTGGCCAATATCACCGGCGTGGAAATCGTGGCTGTGGGCGACATGCTGAAGCAGGGATGGTATACCGTCTCCTATGACGGAGGCACCATCGCCTTCGGCAACGGCGGCTCTGCCAAGCTGCCTGCCAAGGGAGAGGTGGCTCTGGTCTACGGAGACGGCGAGTCCCAGGACTACAGCCGCTCCTACTTGGTGGTGCGGCGCACCAATGCCGCCCTGCCCAACAAGGCCACCACCGACCGGGTCTTCGTGAACCAGAACAGCCTCCACTGGGTGGATGTCACCGTCCACAATGTCTCCGGCGTCACCCCCAGTCACTTCGCTCCTCTGAGCAAGGACAGCACCAGCGGCATCTCCCTCTGGTGGGATGTGGACGCCTCCGGCAACTTCTCCGCCGGCGACATGTTCGTGCCTCTCCTGGAAACCCCCGTCTTCCAAGGCGGCGGCGACACTTGGACCTGCAGCCTCATTCCCGACCCGGCCTTCATGACCGCCTGGCTGGGAACCCCCGTGGATAGCGACTTCCAGAAGAACCACAACTTCTTCGTCTGCGTCCGCACCACCGCCGACATGTCCTTCGGCGACAGCTTCCGCATGAACGCCAGCTTCCTGGAACCCTCCGAGCCGCTCTACGGCCTCAGCGACTATCGCTGCCAGGATACTTCCATCGCCTTCGGCACCAATCCCACGGGACGCCGGGGCGACCATATCACCCGGGGCAATGTGGTCAGCTTCGCGGAAGCCGTGAGCAAGACCATCGTCTGCACCACCGTGACCAACACCGTCTTTGCCAAGGAAACCACTCCCGGACAAAGCGTGGATGCGGATACTCTGGTGCCCCTCACCAGCGTCACCCACTTCATCCAGACCTCCACGGGCATCACCCCCTATGTCACCACCATCTCCATCGACCTGGTGGATGTCCATGGCTTCGATCCCGCCGAGGCTCTCAAGCCCATGGATGCCACCAATCCCGCCAACCGGGGACTGGTTCTCTATCGGGACAGGGATGGCAATGGACTCTTCAATCCTGCTGTGGACACGCCTGTGAAATCCACCCTCGTCTCCGAATACGACGAGATCACGGGCACGACCCACTACACCTTTCTCCTGGCCGACGAGTCCTGCACCGTGCCCACCATCCAGGATAAGAATGCCGACCTCTTCCTGGTTGCCAACATGAGCAACGAACTGCCCTTCGGGGTCAGCTTCTACGCCGCCATGGATACGGACTACATCTCCTATAGCACCGGCGCCGGAAGCGTGGCCAGTGCCGTGAAGACGGATGTCCTCTCCTCCACCATCAACGCCGAATACGGGGATCTGGTGGGGTTGGAGCAGGTGACCACCACCGGCGGTCTCCTGGTGCAATCCGCCGGCTCCGCCGTCACCGGCTACCAGCGGATCACTCTGAGCCGCACTCTGAACGGGGCCTACGAGCTCACCTGGAACGGGAGAAAGTACATCCTCACCGACCTCTCCAAGCCCGTGACCATCACCCTGGGCGAGGGAGGATCCTCCCTGACCCTCACCTTCGATCCCCAGCGCTTCTTCCAGGAAGATGCTCTGGTCTACTCCATCAGCGGCGCACCTGTGGATGCCCTGACGGGCGAGGCGGTGCCCCTGAATAGCGTCCTCACCAGCCTGGCCGGCTCTGCCGAATGCCTCTACACCGACGTGGACATGGATGGGCGCTTCACCTTGGGCGTGGACAAGCTGAACCAGAGCGACTCCACCATGACCATCGCTCCCGCCGACCATCTGGCTTTCTTCGATGTGGACGGCGACGGCGTCTGGCAGGACAACGAGCCCGTCTTCTTCGATACCGACGGCCTCTACACTCTGCCCTGGATGGATGCGGTCCTGGATACCGACTCCCTGACTACCCAGGGACCCGGCACCGTCACCATCTCCCTGGACGGGGACCAGCTGGCTCCGCTGCCCCAGGCTCCCGCCCCCGGCGAAGCCTTCCAGGATGGCGTCCTCTATCTCTTCTACCTGGATGTGGATGGAGATCCCAACCGGAACTTCGATCCCTTCCATGACGTGATCATCGCCCGGGAGGGAGACGGCACCATCATGCCGGCCCACGAGATTCTGGCTTCCGACCAGGTGGTGCTGGCCCCCGCCTTCGCCCAGGATGGCCAGGAATTCCTGGTGGATGAACACCTGGGCGAGGCCCTCCGCGTCTTCCAGGAAACCGACTACCTGAAGCTCAGTACCCCCGCCGGCGAACAATACGCCCAGGAGAATGCCCTCATCCTCTCCGTAGATGACACCTGGGAAGACATGACCATGGCCTGGGACTTCCTGGTGAATGGCGACCGCACCATCCGCCGCATCACTCCCGATGCTGAAAGCCCCGACTTCGCCACCGCCACCAGCGCCATGAGCGCCATCATCGGACTGGATATCGCCAACAGCGGCGCTCCCGATGTGACCCTCTCCAGCGTCCGGGTGAATTTCAACAACGTGAGCGGCTGGGTCACCACCGACTTCTGCGCTCTCTCCAAGGACCAGACCTCCGGCGTCCAGCTGTGGCGCGACATGGATGGGAATGGAATCTTTGATCCCGCCGTGGACGCTCCTGTGCCTCTGGCCGGCGCTCCCTCCTGGAGCCAGAATGGCCTGGCCCAGTCCGTCACCCTGGCCCCCGCCTCCCTCAACGACATCACGGGAGAAACCCAGGATGGCTTCTATGACTTCTTCGTGGTGGTCATCCCCAGCGTCACCGCCAACAACACTGAACTCACCAACAGCGGCGACAAGTTCACCGCCTACGTGGGCGCGGGAGATGTCTCCCTGAACAAGACCCTCACCCAGAGCGCCGCGGTCACCACCGGCGTGGTCACCATCGACTCCAAGCCCCCGCAGCTCGACTCTGCCGTGGCTCTGGCTTCCTCCGGACAGCTCCTGGATACGGTCACCATGGTCTTCGACGAGGGCATGCAGCGGCTGCCTCTGGCCGATCCCTCCGTGTGGACCGTCACCGACACCACCACCGGCAACAACTACGCGGTCACCGAGTGGAGCTTGGCCTCCAGCGGGAAGAGCGTGACCTTGACCCTGGCCGCCGCCGAGGGCAAGACCCTCGCCGACTACTCCAACGGAGATGTGAAGATCACCGCTACCTTCACCATGGATTCCGCCCTCCTGGATTGGGCCGGCAACCCCGCTCAGATCGTGGCGGCCATTGCCACCAGCCAGGCCGATCCCATCGATCCCGAGGATCCCGAAGATCCTCCCACCCCGCCCGTGGATCCCGAGGATCCTGAAGATCCCACCATCGTGGATTCCGACCTGGACGGCATTGCGGACGATTGGGAGCTGAAGTGGTTCGGCGACCTCACCACTGCCAATAACGCCACCGACTTCGACAAGGACGGACTCCCCGACCTCTACGAGTACAAGATGGGATTCAATCCCACCAAGCCCATCACCCCCAACCGGACCCTCTACGTGCCCCTGGAAAATGGCCGATACCTCCGGGTGACCCAGGATGCCAAGGGACGCTTCTTCCTCTACAACACCACCACCGAGGTCACGGACATGGTTCTGGAGCTGGCTCTCTACCGGGCTGCTTTGGACGGAGAAGTGGACTACGATGGAGATGGCCTCGCCAATGTGGACGAGCTGAAAATCTTCGGCACGGATCCTACGCTGAAGGATACCGATGGAGACAGCCTCTCCGACTGGGAGGAAATCATGGTGTCCACCGATCCCACCAACCCGGCAGATCCCTGGTATAACCGAGGCCTGGATCTCATCACTCAGGCCCACGAGGCTTACGTCCTGGTCTATGACGAGGATTCGAATTCCTTCAAAATGGTGACCAGCAACGTGACGGAGCGCACTGCCCCCTATGCCCAGGTGAACGACTTCAACGGCATGATCTCTGATCCCTCCGTCTGGTCCGGCGAACTCTGGTTCAACCTGAACGCCGCTTCCGACCTGAACGGAACTCTCTTCCAGAAGACGGCGGATCGCGCCGGCGCCAAGGCCGACTTCTGGTTCGGGCTGAAGGAGGGCAAGCTCACCCTCACCCTGAGAGACAGCCTCTCCCTCACCAGAACCAAGACCTTCACCTTGGATTGGCAGGTGCCTGTGGAGCAGTGGGTCCATGCCGCCTTCATCGTGGATCAGGTGGAGACCTCCAAAGCCCAGGTGACCATCCTGGCCTACGCCGACGGACAGGAACACCTCTTCCAGTCCGGCAAGGTGGCTGCCAAGCTGGGCGCCGTCACCGAGGAGGGCGACCTCGTCTTCGGTGACTTGGAAACCGCCTCCACCAGACTCTCCGTGATGCTGGACGAGGCCCGCCTCTGGAACATGGCGCTGACCGTGGACGTCATCCGGGTGAACCGGAATGTCTTCCTGGGAGCGGAAACCACCGATCTGGCCGCCTACTTCAACTTCAACTACACCGTGGGCTCCGGAAAGAAGGTCTCTGCGGTCACCTACAAGACCCGCCTCGATCTGGCCGCGACTTTGAGATCCGCTCAGGCGAACCTCGAGAGGGCCCAGGAGAACTACAACACGGTTAAGGAAGAGTTCGATGAGACCTCCAATCCTGGCGATGAACTGAAGGAGGAGATGGCCTCCGCCGAGGCTTGGCTCGCCTCCGCTCAGACCTACTACCGCCAGGCCCTCACCAACTACCAGAAGGAGATGGCCACCGATGGCATGACCGCCGCCCTCAAGGGTGAGGCCTGCCTCTCCATCACCAACTCCGAGGAATACCAGAACGGCGACTCCGATGGAGATGGCATCGCGGATTGGTGGGAATACTCCTTCTTCGGCGACCTCATCACCGCCGATGAATCCACCGACAACGATGGAGACCTCCTCTCCGACTACTACGAGTACATCCTCCGGGGCGAAGGCGCCGATCCCACCGATCCCTTCTCCCTGGTGGGCGATGGCGAAACTCTGGATGGCGATGCCGACTCCGATGGAGACGGACTCACCAATGCCGAGGAAATGAACTACGGCACCGATCCTCTCAATGTGGATTCCGATGACGATGGGGTCTCCGACAAGATCGAAATCGCCTTCGACGCCAATCCTCTCCATCCCATGTCTGTGGTGGTTCTCAAGTCCACGGGCATGCCCCTGGATGGCGTCACCTGGGATGAGGTGAAGGACACCGATTGGGGTCTCTACCGCTCCACCGAGGCTCCCAGCCGCTCCCTGGATCTAGGCGCCCTGGAAGCCGACCTGGAACTGCCCTATCCCGACCGCTTCGCCGTGGGCACCATGGTGAAGGGCCGCTACGACAAGGTCTACTCCGGCGACTTCTTCCTGGAGATGTGGGTCAAGGCCCAGGGCGCCAACAGCGGCACCCTCTTCGAGACCCGGGCCGCCGATACCGGCTGGGGCTGGAGATTCCTCCTGGACAACGGCATCCCCAAGGGCGAGATCTTCAACGCCTACGGTGAGGTGGTGGCCATCGTGGGAGGCGAGGGCTCCACTCCCGCTCTCCAGCCCGATGTCTGGACCTACCTGGCTCTGAACTGGAACAGCGAGGCCCGCACCCTCAGCATCTACCGGGACAAGATTGCCTACATCGCCTCCTTCCCCGTGGGCTACGAGGTGGACTTCGGCCAGACCTCCCAATACGCTCGCATCGGCAAGGTGGAGGGCGTGGCCATCGACGAGTTCCGCTTCTGGGGCGAGACTCGCTCCGCCGAACAGGTGGAATACTGGGCCGAGCGCATCGTGCCCAGCCCCCTCAATGCCATCATCTCCTACGCACGGGAAAAGGATGAACTGGGCAACCTCATCGAACAGCGCTACATGGAACGGGACTACCAGCTCCGAGCCAACTACCGCTTCGACGACGGCGGCAAGTCCGTGGAGGACTTCGCCCACTTCCAGGAAGAAGGCTATGCCGTCAACGTGGCCGATGGCGCCATCTTCGACTTCACCGAAGGGGCCAAGAAGATCGGCGGCGTGGACGACGTGGACGGCGACGGCATCCCCGAATGGTGGATGAAGACCTGGAAGCTGAACACCTTCCCCAACGCCAACGCCAACACCCCCTTCACCGGGTGGCTCCAGGTGCCCGGACACCAGTGGAACTACACGGGCACCAGCCGGTGGCAGGAAATGCTCATGTGGAAGGATACCTCCATCGTGGGTCTCTACGGATACCAGTACGGCGTGGGCTACACCAGCCTGGGCGGCGGCATCGACTACAGCGCCACCTGGGATCGGGGACGCCTCGCCAGCCTGACCTACTCCAAGAGCGGACTGGGTGAAGTGGGCGGCGCCAAGCCTGACGGCGGATACATCGCCGACAACCACCAGCTGGGCGTGGACATGGCCTACGTGACCATGCACAAGTACATCAACTTGGCCGTGGCCCCCAAGGAGGCCTACCTGTCCACCGTGACCACTCTGGGCGCCAGCATCACGGGCATCATCATCAATGGACACACCCTCACCGATGAGGAGAGGGCCTCCCGGTACAACCTGGCCGAGTTCCTCAAGGCCGGCCGAAACCAGGTGGTGGTGGTCTGGTCCCGTAGCGTCTACAACACCATCAAGTTCAAGATCGGGGAAAACACCGAATACGAGCGCAACTACTTCAATGGCTCCGTGGATGTGGACCTGAATGTGGATGGCACTCTGGTCATCGCCAAGGGACACGACTACCGCTACGATCCTCGCGCCGTCTGGTACTACCGCGCCACCACCAAGGACTACAACGTGGAGTCCATGGCTCCCTCCTTAGGCAACGTGGGCGCCGACAACAACGGATACGTCCTCAACCACACCATCGTGGGAACCACCCTGGATCCCTATGCCTACCAGTATGGCGCCTTGAACGACAAGGACAACGACGGCATCGACCTCTACAACGAGTACCTCATCGGCAGCAACCCCGCCAGCCGGGATTCCGACAACAACGGTATCTTCGACGGCAAGGAGGACTACGACGCCGATGGCATCATCAACGCCATCGAAATCTCCACCCTCTTCACCGATCCTCTCTGCATGGATACGGATAACGACGGCGTCTCCGATTCCGCCGAACGGGCCAGCGCCAGCAATCCCAGCGACTGGAATAGCCCCGCCAACTACCTCTTCCTCCAAACCGATGGAAGCCAGGACGGCTATCTCCAAATGCCTCTCCAGAGCCGCTTCGCTCTCTCCACCTTCACCCTGGAAGCCATGGTCTACGCCGTGGATCCCGCCCAGGGCGGACTCCTCCTCCAGAGAGTGGTGGGCACCGTGGATGAGAACAAGCCCCTGCTGAACTACGAGCTGGGCCTCAACAAGGACGGCAAGCCCTACGTCTCCTTCTCCGACAAGGAGGGCGACACCAGCGGACGCACCTTGGCCGCTCCCTACGCCCTGGAGGCCGAGACCTGGACTCACCTGGCCGCCACCTTCGATGGCGACACCAACATCATCACCCTCTACGTGGATGGTGTCCAGGTGGCCAGCGGACTGGCCTCCAGCCAGCCCATCACCAGCGGCCCCGCTCTGGTCTACACCCGGGCCGGCGCCGGATTCCAGGGCGGCATCGACGAGCTGCGCTTCTGGAATGTGGTGCGCACCCCCGCCCAGGTCCAGGAGAACATGGACGTGGTGCTCACCGGCGAGGAAGATGGCCTGGTGGCCTACTACCGCTTCGATGACGCCAATCTGCCCAAGCGCGCCGCCCTGGCCGGAGCCACCGACGCCGAACTCCGGGCGGATCCCAGCCTCTATCCCACCTACCTCTACTGCGCCGACAGCAACGCCATCAACGCCTTCGACTGGCGCAACCAGTGGCGCAACGCCGCCGTCCTCCACGGCACGGCCACAGTGGTGGAGGATCCTGAGCACTCCAGCTCCTTCGACGTGGGCATCTACGCCTACTCCAGCGGCACCCAGGAGGGTGACGAGGATCCCGGCTTCGCCTATCTGGCTCCTGTCGGAAGCGGCCAGGCCAGCGACATCCTCCAGGCGGTGATCCTCTCCTACCCCGCCACCGCCGCCACGGACAACGTGACCTACAAGTACTTCTGGCTGAAGAGCAGCGCCGAGGGATATCCTGTGGATACCCTGATGTACTCCTCCGACAGCCTCTACGAGGTGGCCACGGGCAGCGCCCTCAGCGAAAGCCTGGTGCTGGGCACCGGTGCGGAGCTGGAGCTGGATACGGTCAACGTCGCCGTGGGCGACCACATCCAACTCATTGTGGCCGCCGTGAACTCTGACGGCGTCACCAGCGTCCTCAGCGCCTCCAAGGTCATCACCTTGAAGGAGGCGGATGCCGAACACGCCGTGCCTGCCTCCCTGGTGCTGGTCTCCCCCACCCAGGACAAGGATGGCCTGGCTCCCGGCAGCGTCCTGGAAGTCAAGGTGCGCAACACCAACGACTTCGCGGGCATTGTCCACGTGGCCTGGTATCGGAACATGATCCTCACCAAGACCTCTACCAAGGCCATTGGCGCCAACGCCACCGTCAGCCTCACCATGAACGACACCAGCAAGGTGCAGTTGGGTGATGTCTGGTCCTTCAAGGCCTGGCTGGAACGGGAAGACTCCACCGCCCGCTCCAAGGCCATCCCGCCTGCTCCCGCCGCCGATGGCACCATGGTGAAGGCGGATTGGATCTACCTCCAGATTGGCACCGGCTTCGACGAAGAGATCGCCGACAGCGGCAAGAAGACCTACGGAGCGCCCACCGTGCCCACCAGCGTGAAGCTGACCCCCGTGGATCCCGACGTCAACTCCATCCTCATGGTGAAGGCCAGCGGCTCCACCTGCAAGTATGCCTTCAACTACTACTACCAGTGGTACTACAAGGCCAATACGTCCACCGGATACGTCCTGGCTCCTGGACAGGATCTGCCCTACTGGCAGCCCGCCATCCTGGACATCTCCGATGACATGGGCACCACCGAGAGCGGATTCTCCACCTACGCCCTGGATGCCGGCGACCAGGTCTACTGCGCCGTCTACGCCATGAACATCTATGGCGAGAAGTCTCGGGCCAAGGTCTCCAATGTGGTGATTATCGCCGAGGATACCTCCTCCGCCTACTACTACGAAAACAACGACGACTACGAGCACGCCCGGCCCATCCAGCCCAAGACCACTTGGCAGAGCACGGCGGATCCCAACATCCAGGCCCATACCTTCAAGTCCGTGGAGGATGATGACTGGGTGAAGTTCGTGGTGCCCCAGGGAACGGACAACCGGAAGATGCTGGTCTCCTTCGAAACCAACACGGGAGTCATGTACACCCACGGGTTCACCCGGGAGAACTCCTACATTCCCAACACCGCCCTGGAACTCTACAAGGAAGGGGCCAATGGGAAGTTGGGATCCCCCCTGGAGGTCGTCCGCGACTTCTCCTCCAACGACAATAGCGGCGACAGCACCTGCTTCGCCCGCTTCGAGAGGATGGCCCTGGAACCCGGCATCTACTACATCCATGTCTTCGACCAATACCGGGAGGCTCACGACGTGGGCGTGGTCTACTACATGCACCTGTACATGGAACGGGAAGCCTGGAATGGCGACCAGATCACCTGGGAGAGAGGAGAGGAACAGTCCGATCTGCTCCTGACCCCCGTCACCCCCGGCGCCTCCGACGACCTGGTGGCCAAGCTCAACGTCTCCGCCTACACGCCCGAAGATGACCGCATCACCGACTACCGCTATCTGTGGTATCGGAACGGCGTGGTGGTGCCTCTCAAGGGCGTCACCAGCGTGGAAAGCTACGCCACCAGCCGCTTCCTCCAGGAGCAGGCCGTGAAGGATGCCGACACCATCCCCGCCGACATGACCGCCGAGGGCGACATCTGGCAGTGCGTGGTCTATCCCTACTCCAAGACATACGGCTACGGCGCCCCCGTCTCCTCCAACGTGGTGGTGGTGGGCTCCTCCAGCTGGCAGATGAACCTCACCACCCGCAAGACCTTCAAGAGCGGCGCCACCGTGGTGGCCGGCGACGAGACGGTCAAGCTGGCCTGGGAGGAATACGCCACCTTCGGCTTCGATCCCACTCTGGATGTGGCTCTGCCCAGCCTGACGGTTCCCGCCGGCGACGGCACCTACGTGCGCCAGCCTCTGGCCCAGGGCACTCTCTACTCCGTCGGATTCACCAACGAGTTCCCCGCCCTCACCACCGATGTGCGGCCCTATGGCAGCACCTCCACCTGGTTCCTGATGGCGGAAATGGGAGATCCCAAGAGTGACATCATTCAGGAGTTCGCCCTGTGCTGGGACGAGATCGCCCTGCCCACCTCCACCGCCAGCGGCCTGACGGTGACCCAGATGCGCAAGCGGGTGGATGGATACTTCGAGCCTGTCCTGGGCACCACCACCTCCATCCGGCCCGGAGAAGCCGGCGAAATCGTCCTCACCGGCGATCGTCTGAATAATCTCCAGCTGGATGAGAATGGCCAGAAGTACGCCATCTTCCGGGTGACCATCGGCGCTCCCGACGCCATGCAGACCGTCACCCTGAAACCCGGCTGGAATCTGGTGGCTCTGCCTCTGACTCCCCTCAATGGCTCTGTGGACGACGTCTTCAGCGTCAACGGCAGCAAGCTCTACAGCGGCTCCGTCTGGCAGTATGAGGGCGGCCGCTACATCGCCGCCACCAACCTGGTGGCCACCCGCGGATACTGGCTCTACGCCAAGACCGCCGCCACGGTGAATGTCTACGGCACCGCCGAAAACGATGTGATCAGCCTCTCCAAGGGCTTCAACATCATCGGACCGGTCTATGACATTGACGACTTCGAGGCCATGTACAAGAAGGCCTATCCCACCGTTTACGAGAAGATTGCCAAGAACGCCGACGGCGGTCTGGAGATCTACAAGTTCAATCCCGCCGACGGCGGATACGAACTGGCCATCGAAAACGGCAAGTACGCCCTGAAGGTGGGCACAGGATACTGGATCAAGGCTACCGAGGCGGTGGAACTGCCTGTGGTGGTCCCCGAAAAGTAGTCCCCGCCACCCTAGGCAACCCAGGAGGAGGGCCTCGCCCCTCCTCCTGACCCCAAAGGCCGGAGTCACCACCCCCCGAGAAATCGGAGCATACGACTCCGGCCCCTTTTTTTGCCCCAAAATCCCCACCCCCGTCTAGCGACCCTGCCACCCCGCGGGGCGGGGTTCAATAGGAATTTTTCCCCCCCCCGTCCCTCGCAAACCGGGGTGGATATAGCGCCAAGGGGTTCTTCCGGGGAGGCTATGCCGTGCCCGCATGGGCGCCAAATTTCCCTGTGGCTGGCTGAACCGGGGGTACGGGGGTATCCCCCGTCTTGGCGGAACCCCCTCTGGGGGTAGGGGGCATCCTCATGAACCCCGTTTACGGGGTGGGAGGATCGCTAGACGGGGGTGGAGCGTAGCGGGAACCCCCGGCCGGCCCCCCCCGGGGGGGGGCAAGATTATCCCGGGAACCGGGGGCACGGGGGATTTCCCTGCCTTGACGGAATTTCCTCTGGAGGCAGGGGACATCGCCGACCTTCCGTTTCCTCGCCCCCTCCCTATGGGATCCTCCGCTGGCGGGAATGATCCATTTCCCCTGGGGTGTCTTGCAGGGTGGAAAAGAGGGGATATTTTTACCCCGATTGCCTGATTTTGTCCCCTCTTTCCTTGCCCTGTTGCGCCTATGTCCTCTTCTTCCTCCCATGCCCCTTCGGATACCGCCTCCCCGGTGGTATTGGTGACGGGGGGAGGGCGTCGTCTGGGGGCGGAATTCTGCCGTGCTTTTGTGGCGGCGGGCTGGCGGGTGGTGATTCACTGTCACCATTCTCTGGCAGAGGCCCAGGCCCTGGCGCAGGAGCTGGGGGGGGACAAATGGGCGAAGGTGCTGTCCCGGGATCTACTTTCCGGCAATCCGGAGGAACTGGTGACGGCGGCGGCGGACTGCTTCGGACGGCTGGACGGCCTGGTGAATAATGCCTCTTCCTATCACCGCCGGGGCCTGCTGGAGGTGTCCTCTCAGGAATGGCAGGAGGACTTTCAGTTGAATTTCCAGGTTCCCTTTGCCCTGATGCGGGCCTTTGCCCTTCGGGGAACTCCGGGGGCCATCCTGAATCTCCTGGATGGCCGCTGGGAGAAGGAGGATCCCTCCTGCGCCGCCTATCTTCTGGCGAAGAAGACGCTGGCGGAGGCCACCCGTCTCTGCGCCTTTGCCTGGGGCGGCCAGGGGATCCGGGTCAACGGGCTGGCCCCGGGCCTGGTGCGCCCCCCGGATGGCGTTCCCCTGGCGGCCATGGAACCCCTTCTGGCGAACCTGCCCCTCTCCCGGCGGGTGACGGAGGGGGAATTGGCGAGGGCGGCCCTCCTGCTTATGGAAACTCCCTCCCTGACCGGGGTGATTCTCCCGGTGGACGGAGGGATGCATCTTCATGGCATGCCCATCAAGGAAAAGGAGAATCCCCAATGAGTCGTTGCCTTTGCTCTCTCCTGCTTCTTCTCGGCCTATGTCCCCTTCTTCTGAAGGGGGAGCTTCGCCAAAGTCCCATCTCGCCGGAGGACTACCAGCGTAATCTAGTGGACTACCAGCAGGAGTCCGCCCAGCTTTCCACCCTGCAGTGGCAATATGGCGTGAGGGAGCAGGAGCGCCAGCGGGAACGCCAGGCAGAGGAGGAGGCCTTGGGGCGTTTTCGGGAGGAGAAGGCGGCTCTCTTGCGTCGCCGGGAGGCCTTGGCCCAGGAGAAAGCGGCCTGGGAGGGGAAGTGCCGGGGGGAGGAGGAGGCCTTGGCGCGTCTGGCTCCCGCAGGTCTTTCCGCCTTGCAGGAGGAGGGGAGGGCATTGGCTGCCCAGGAGGCCCGGAGTCGGGCTCTGACGTTCTCCCGGGAATTTCTGGTGGGGCCGGATGGGCGTCAGCGGGAGTTCCAGGTGCTCTATCTGGGGATTAGTCGGTGCTGGATGGCGAATTTTGCCGCCAAAATGGGGGGCTATGGGATTTGGAATGAGGCAGCGGGCCTTTGGGAACACCATTGGGACGAATCGCTCCTCCCTTCCCTTCAGGAAATTTTCTCCCAGGGGGGAGGCAAGGCCGCCGGAACGTGGGAGCTGCCGCTATGAAACCCATGCCGCGCATGCTGCTTTGGCTTTGCCTCTGCTTGGGAAGCCTTCTTCCTGCCCAGCAAAGGACGCTGCTGGACGGAGAACCCTTGTTACAGAAACTCTCCGCCCTGCGCCAGGACCGGAAGGAATGGGAGCAGAAGGAGGCCCAGAGCCAGGAAGCCCACGAGAACCGTTTGGCGGAGTTGCGCCGACAGGAGGAAGCCCTGCGCCAGGAGAACTGCACCTTGGCCGAAGAAGTCGCCGCCATGGAGAAACAGGTGGCGGAATTGCGCCGCCAACATCAAGAACTCCAGGCCAGCCGCCAAAGGGCGGAAGAGCTCCTCTCGACTTGGCGAAGCCGGGAGGATGTCCCGGAAATCCCCCTGGAACAGGTCATGGAGCATCGCCGGGAGAGCCTTGCCCGACGGCGCCGCGCCCTGCCGGAGGCCGGAGTGGTGCTGACGCCTGAAGGACTCCAGGAAGAGGGACTCCTTCTGCCCTTCGGGGAATTTGGCTACTTCGCCAACGAACGGGAAGCGGGAATCGCCTTCCCAGAGGAGGCGGGGCGTTCCTCCCTGCGCCTCTGCCGTCCCTCTCCGGAGCTCCAGGAACGGATTCGCCAGCGCCTTTCTTCCCCGGAGGGGACAGTCCTGCCCTTGCCCGTCTCCCTGACGGGGACAGCGGGCTTTGCGGCGCCTCCCCGGCAGACCCTGTGGCGCCACTTCCGCCAGGGGGGAATGGTGATGATCCCCCTGGGGATTCTGGCCTGGCTTTGTCTGGCGGTCCTCCTGGAGCGCATGGTCTACTTTGCCCGGCATGGCATCGCCCGGGAGGCCCGGGAACTGCGGGAACGACTTGGGGGCCTGGCCCCCGGGGAGCGGAAGGAACGGCAGCTGGAGATGGCCCAGAGCCGACTGGCCCAGGCAAAGCGGGGACTCTCCCTCCTGGCGGTCTCCGCCTCTGTGGCTCCCCTGCTGGGACTCCTGGGAACGGTCACCGGCATGATTCGCACCTTCCAGCAGATCACCCTCCACGGCACAGGGGATCCCCGGCTGCTGGCCGGGGGAATCTCCGAGGCCCTGGTCACCACCGAGGCCGGACTCCTGGTGGCCATCCCCGCTATGCTTTTCCACGCCTGGTGCGTCCGCCGGAACCGACGCCTGGCCGCCGCCCTGGAACGGGAATTGACCCAGGAGTAAAGGAGGTAGGATGCGTCACCGTCTGGAGTCCCATCCCCTGCAGGAAGCCGAGGAGGAGGTGCAGGTCAACATCTCTCCCCTGGTGGACATGATCTTCCTGCTGCTGATCTTCTTCATGGTCACCAGCGTCTTCACCCGGCAGGGCTCCCTCCCCGTGACCCTGCCCCAGGCATCCTCCCCCCAGGAAGCCACCGGGGACATCGCCCTGCGGGTCGCCTTGACCCCCGAGGGCGGACTCCTCCTGGAAGGAAAGCCCATTGCCTGGGAGGAGCTGCGGCCCCGGGTGGCGGAGGCCCTGGCTCTCCAGCAACGCCCCGTCCTCCTCCTGGCGGATCAGGGCAGCCCCACGGGAAAGACGGTGGAGGCCCTGGAACAATGCCGTCTGGCTGGCGCCACCCAGCTCGCCCTGGGAACCCAAATGCCCGCCGCCGCCACTTCCGGCAAGGGATTCTGATAATTTTGCATAACATATTGGTAATCAAGCATTTATCGAACTATATGCATCCCATCAGCTACCACAATCACAGCACCTGGAGTGACGGCACGGCCTCCATCCGGGAGATGGCCCTGGCGGCCCGGGCGGCGGGGCTTTCCGAGTTCGGCATCAGCGATCATCTGGTGGTGGCCCCCCGGGGCTTCTTCCAGGATTCCCGCCGCTGGTCCATGGGCCTGAATCTTCTGGAGCAATATTGCCAGGAGGCCCTGGCGGTGGCCCGGGAGGTGGAGTCCCCCACCTTCCATATGCGCCTGGGAGTGGAGGCCGACTTCTTCCCCGAAACCTGGGAGAAGGTGGCGGAACGCCTGGAAGGCCTCCCCCTGGACTATGTCATCGGGGCCGTGCACTACGTGGACGGCTTCCCCCTCGATGCCTCCGCCGGATATTGGCAGCGCCTCTCTCCCCAGGAGCAGGACCGCATCTGGCTCCGCTATGGGGAACTACTCACCCAGTGCGCCCGGCTCTTCCCCTGCCAGTGGCTGGCCCACCTGGATCTCCCCAAAATATTCCAGGTTTCCCCGCCGCCGGAGGCCGTGGAGCGCCTGGCAGCCCTGCTGCAGGAGGGAGGCCCCCGGGGACTCTGCATCGAGATCAACACGGCCGGCGCCGACAAGCCCTGCCGCCAGTTCTATCCTTCCCCGGAACTCCTCCAGGTGGCCGTCCGCTCCGGGGTGGGCATCCTGGCCAGCGCCGACGGCCATGGGGTCTCCCAGGTGGCCCGGCATTTCCAGGAGGTCCCGGCCCTGCTGGCCCAGCTGGGGGTGACCCGCACCCCCTCCTTCCAGAACCGACGCCTCCTCTGGCGCTCCCTGACCCCGAATCCCTCCCTGGAGAGGTGAGCCCCCATGTTCTTTCTGGTCCTGGCCGCCATCCTTTTTCCCACCCTGGTGGTGACGGTATTGGCCGGAAACGCCGGATTCTCCCTCCCCCTGCTGTCCTCCGTGGCCTTCGTCTTCGCCCTCCGGGGCGGCGCCCTCCGCACCCTCCTTCTGACCCTGCCTGCCGCCAGCCTCCTGGATGCCCTGTGGCTCCGGGAACGCCCTGCTCAGACCCTGGCTGTCCTCCTGCTGCTGTGGGCCGCCCATGGCTGGCGCAAGTGGGGAACCCTGGATTCCGTCAGCACAATGCTGGCGGCGGGGACGACGGTGGGGGTCTGCACCTGGGGTTGCCATCTGCTACTGCCGGGCAATCTCCGCCTCCTCCGGTTTCTGGCGACTCTGGCCTGGGCCCTGTTCCTGGTGCCTCTCCTGGTGTGGCTCCAGGAAAAACTGCTGGAGCGCCGGCTCTTCAGCGCCCTGGAGGAGGAGGGGGAGCATAGGGAGTAAGGAATCCCGCCGGGGCGGAGGCGAAAACATCCTCCTCCCTGGAGCACAGCGCAAGACAGGATGGGAAAGATCGCAGGACAAGAGAAGCGCCTTGAGGAGGCCACGGGCCCCGTCTCCCCGGAAATCGTCCGGGGGCGGAGCCTCTTCTGTGCCGGGGTGGTGCTCTGTCTCATGGTCCTGCTGCTGTTCCGGCTCTGGCAGGTCCAGGTGCTTTCCGGGCCGGAGCTGCAGGCCAGGGCACGGCGCCAGGCTATCCGCCCCGTCCGCCTGAATCCCGTGCGGGGACGCATTCTGGATGCCGCCGGCATCCCCCTGGCGGAAAACCAGGACCGCTACGACCTGGTCTTCTATGTCTCGGAAATGCGTCAGCCTGGGCGCCAGAAGCACACCATTGAGCATATTCTGACCCAGGAACGGACCCTGGCCAGCTATCTGGGGCGTCCCTCCCGCCTGCAGCGGGATGCCGTGGTGGCCCAGCTGACCCGGCGCCCCGTTCTCCCCCTGACGGTCTTCGAGGGACTTTCCCCCCGGGAACTGGTGGTCTTCAGCGAAATCCTGCCGGCTCTCCCCGGGGTGGAAGTGCGGCCGGTGCCCCAGCGCCGCTATCCCTTCCCGGGACTGGCCAGCCACTTGCTGGGCTATACCGGAAGAACCCAGCCCGACGGCAGCGATGTGATGGAGGATCTCCCACGCCTCTATGCCACGGCGGAAATGCGGGGACGCAGCGGACTGGAAAAGGCCTTCGACTCCGAACTGACGGGAAAGCCCGGAGTGGAACTCCTCCTGGTGGATCCTGTGGGCTACGCCCGGCAGACCATCGGGGAACGGCGCCCCCCGGAAAATGGCCAGGAACTCCAGCTCTCCCTGGACAGCCAGGCCCAGGGCGCGGCGGAAAAGGCCCTGGAAGGACATGCCGGCGCCCTGGTGGTGGTGGAGGTCCACACCGGCGCCGTGGTGGCCCTGGCCTCCGCTCCTACATTCAATCTGGCGGAACTCTCCTCCGCCCGTCTGGGGGAAATGCTGAAGGACGAGAAAAACCGCCCCATGTTCAACCGGGCCACCCAGGGCACGTATACCCCAGGCTCCATCATCAAACCCCTGGTGGCCCTGGCGGCTCTGGAAGAACTGCCGGAGGAAACCCTGGAGGAATATGAGTGCACGGGACGCTATCTCCTGGGAAAGACCGCCATCCGATGCGCCCAGCGCTACGGCCATGGCCTGGTGGATCTCCCCCGGGCCATCCGGGTGTCCTGCAACCCGTATTTTATCTGGATGGGACTGAAGTTGGGCATCGACCGACTGGGAGAGTACATGAAGGAGGCGGGCTTCGGGGAAAAGACCGGCCTGGAAATTCCAGAAGGGGCGGGCATCGCCCCCCAACGGGAGGTGGCTCGACGACTCTGGCGACGGAACTGGCTGGCCATTGACACCGCCTACGCCTCCATCGGACAAGGGGCCATCACCATCACTCCCCTCCAAGCCGCCCTCTATGCCGCCGCTCTGGCCAATGACGGCATCCTCTATCAGCCTTATGTGGTCCGACGGATCCTTACTCCCCAGGGAAAGACCCTCCAGGAAACCGCCCCCCGCATCCGCCGAAGAATCTCCGCCGCCCCGGAGAACTTCATCCTGGTCCGGGAAGCCATGCGACAGGCAGTGGAGGAACGGGAGGGCGGAGCCACCGGACTCCGGATCCCAGGCCTCCCCGTGGCCGCCAAAACCGGCACCGCCGAAGTGGGAAGCGGCAGCACCCGACACAAAAACACCTGGGTCATCGCCTTCCTCCCCGCCGATGAACCCAGATACGCCCTGGCTTGCGTCATTGAACGGGGAGACAGCGGAGGCAAGACCGCCGTCCCCGTGGCCGCCCAATTCCTGAAATCCTGGCTCTTGGCAGAATAACCACACCACACGGAGGGCACGGAATCCCCGCTTCGCGGGGCACGGAGTTCACGGAGGGCTCTTTGCGGGATGGGGGCGTTTCGGCCGCCGGTCCCCGTCGGCCTTGTTGTTCCCAGGAGGCGCCCTGGGGAGAAAATGCCCTCCGGTCACCCCTTCCCAGGGCTTTCCCGGCCCCAACTTCCTGGACGGGATTGCCCCGCTCAGGACGCCCCGCCCCTATTCTTTTTTCTAGGATACAAGTCCTAGACCCTCTAGACCCTCTAGAATCTCTAGAACCTCTAGAACCTCTAGAACCTCTAGAATCTCTAGAATCTCTAGAACCTCTAGAATCTCTAGAACCTCTAGAATCTCTAGAACCTCTAGAA
>JAEDNW010000171.1:0-3573 GCA_016302315.1 Lentisphaeria bacterium | reverse complement strand
CTTAAGGCACTGACTGCACTTTGAAAGAGTAAACGCTCGAAAAGCGGGCGTTTACACCTTTTCCAGTTACAAAAAGTTCCGGAAGAGACCATGCCCTTGGGGATCCTTGGGAACTGAGGATTCGGGAACCGTGTCCTTTTGCCGTCCTTTGGCTGTTTTCCGGGAGACCGTGCGCCCTTGCGTCTCCTGGGACAGTGGATCCGGAAGTTCGTCCGCCTTGCGGTTCCTGGGGCTGAGGGCTTCCGGAGAAGTTTCGCCTTTGGGGGCCAAGGGTCGTTTTGGTCTGTGGCGAAGGCTTCGGGGCATGGGCGTAGTGAGCAATTTCCTTTAAAGAGTAAGGAAGAAGACAGGAGGAATTCGGGACATCATGGGCAGCGGGCTGTTGGGAAATGCGGGAAAGAAGGGAGTAGTCTGTCCTCATTGTGGCATGTCCACGGTGGGGCGTTGGGCCTTGTCGGGGGAGGACTTATTCGGGGAGGCAAAACAGTGGGTCTGTACCTTCTGCGGCAAGGAACTTCCCGGGGCGGGCTCTGTCCAAAGAGGCGTTTCACTTCGTTCCTCCTCCCGGAAGGCCGATGACACTCTGCTGGATGATTTGTTTGGGGATGGGGAGAGAGCCTCCAAGGGGGCGGTATTGGAGGGAGCCTCTTCCTCCTTCTGCCGGAATTGCGTCCACTACCTGACGGGGCCCTTTCTCAGCCGCTGCCATTTGCATCACCGGGACACGGAGCCCATGGAGGTCTGCGGGGATTTTCAGGGGAAAGCCGGCTGGAATAAGTCATAACCTGTTTATTTGCAAACATTTATATAATCTGTAGACCATGCGCTGTCTTTCTGGGGTGTTTCTATGTTGTCTGGGGGGCCTTCTTCTTTCCTCCTGTTTTGTCACCCGGGAAGCCGCGGTTTCCTCCTTGCCTCCGGCGAACTACCGGATTTGGGTCCGGTATCAGCCCACTACGGACAAGGAAGCCCAGTTTCATCTGGGGGTGCGCCCCGTTCCCATGGACAATGGCTGGACGGATCTCCGGATGCAGCGGGATCTGCAGCGGATCTTCTTTGCGGGGATTTCCGTGGTGATGGTGGAGGTGTCCCCGCAGCAGCTGACCCAGGAGGCCTTTTTCGACCGGTTCCGGCGTTTCGGGGAGTTTGCCCGGGAATTCAGCCTTCAGACCGTTCTCTGCCTGGTGCCCTCCCCTGACGAGCCGGTGCCTGCCCTGGAACGCCCCAATCTCCTGGGGTATCTCCGGCGGCTTTCCCTGGACAAGCTTCCTTACTATCTGGGAGAGAACGGGATTCCTGTGGTGCTGATCCACGAGGCCTTTGCCCTGGAGGATGGCCTGCCCCCCGGGGAGGAGGGGGTGCAGCTGCTGCGGATGGGAAAGGAAGTGCCCTCCCCTATGGTCTCCCAGGATTCCCAGGAGGCCCTGGAGAGCGGGTACCGCTGGGTCTGGGGAGGGCTTTGCCAGGGGGGAGACACCCCCGCCGCCGCCGGCAAATGGTCCATTCCCCGTCGTCGGGGGGATTCCCTGGGGCAGCAGCTGGAGGAGGCCCGCCGCAGCGGATGCCGGATTCTTCTTCTCTCCAGCTGGAACGATTACCGGGAGGGATCCTTCCTGGAGCCCAATTCCCTGGACGGGGAGGCCCTGATCCAGGTGCTGAAGAGACATTGAAGAGGCCGGATTTCCCCTGCCCGCCCTCCTCCGGCAGGGTATATTATGCCGTTTTCCATCCCCCCCTGATCTGCCCCTGTTTTCTCCGGGAAGAAAGCCTCTCCCTCGCCAGCCCCTGGCGTCCGGAAGCCCCCCCGGCAAGAGAAGTCCTTTGCGGGCGGAGCCGGGGAATCTCAACCCGGGCCTCCGCCCATCCCCCAAACCAACCACCGATTGGAGATCGCCGAAATGAACAAGAAAACGGTTCGCGACGTGGAACTGAAGGGTAAGAAAGTCGTCATGCGCGTGGACTTCAACGTCCCCCTGAACGCTGAGCACCAGATTACCGACGACACCCGCATCAAGGCCGCCGAGCCCACGATCAAGTACGTGCTGGAGCAGGGTGCCGCCCTGATCCTCATGAGCCACCTGGGGCGTCCCAAGGGGAAGGGATACGAGGCGGATTTCAGCCTGAAGCCCGTCCGTGACTACCTGGCCAAGGATCTGAATCTGGATGTCCAGTTCGCCGAGGACTGCCAGGCCGCCGACGCCCAGGCCGCCGCTCTTCAGCCCGGCCAGGTTCTCATGCTGGAGAACACCCGCTTCTACAAGGCCGAGGAAGGCAAGGTCAAGAAGACCGACGAGATGAGCGACGAGGAATACGCCGCCAAGAAGGCCGAGATGAAGGCCAAGAAGCAGCAGATGGCCGAGAAGCTCTCCACCTACGGCGATGTCTACGTGAACGACGCCTTCGGCACCGCCCACCGGGATCACGCCTCCACCGCCTCCATCGCCAAATACATGAAGGCCAAGGGCTGCCCCAGCGTGGCCGGCTTCCTCCTGGAGAAGGAAATCAACTTCCTGGGCAACGCCGTGGAGAACGCCGTCCATCCCTTCGTGGCCATCATCGGCGGCGCCAAGGTCTCCGGCAAGCTGGAAGTCCTCCAGAACCTGATGAAGAAGGTGGATGCCATCCTCATCGGCGGCGGCATGGCCTACACCTTCCTGAAGGCCCAGGGCCATCAGGTGGGCAAGTCCCTGGTGGAGGAAGACCTCCTGGAGACCGCCAAGGCCACCCTGGCGGACGCCAAGGCCAACAACGTGGACTTCGTCCTGCCCGTGGACAACCTGGCTGCCGACAAGTTCGACAACGAGGCCGCCATCACTGTGGTGGAGGACGAGATTCCCGCCGATCTGATGGCGCTGGACATCGGCCCCAAGACCATCCAGAAGTACAGCGACATCATCGCCAAGGCCAAGACCATCGTCTGGAACGGCCCCATGGGCTGCTTCGAGATGAGCAACTTCGCCAAGGGCACCTTCGGCGTCTGCCAGGCTGTGGCCGAGGCCACCGAGAAGAACGGCGCCATCTCCGTCATCGGCGGCGGTGACTCCGTCAGCGCCGTGAACAAGAGCGGTCTGGCTCCCAAGATGAGCCACATCTCCACCGGCGGCGGCGCCTCCCTGGAGTATCTGGAAGGCAAGGTGCTGCCCGGCGTGGCCGCCCTGGACGACAAATAGTCCCTCCGGACCGTCGCCGTCACCCTGGTGCGCCGACGGCGGAACGCCGCCCTCCCCCACACAGGAGTCTCTCTCCTGGGGGCGGCGCTCCTGCCCGGGGATTCCGGGGGCCTGGGGCCGCATTGCCCTGGCCTGGTCTCCCCGAGGCGGATTCCCCCGCCCCGGCGCCCTCCCTTCCCTTCCCTTTCCCACTTCTCTTACCCCTTTTCCCATCTAGGAGGAATTTTTCGCTATGGAACGCAAGAAAGTCATTGCCGGCAACTGGAAGATGAACATGACCGCCAGCGAAGGCGCTCAGCTCATCGCCGACATCAAGGCCACCTGCAACGGCAGCTGCGGCTGCTGCTGCGCCCCTGAAGTCATGGTCTTCCCTCCCTTCACCCCCATCGCCGCCGTCCAGGAA
>JAEDNW010000039.1:0-16929 GCA_016302315.1 Lentisphaeria bacterium | reverse complement strand
CCGGTTTCCGGGGGGATGAATATGGTTTTTAGTAAAGAATATTCAAAAACTCACATTATTATCGCCTACCGGGGGGGGGGGCGTCCCTTCGGTCCTCCCGCGCCCCCGTCTATCGATCCTGCCACCCCGCGGAGCGGGGTTCAATAGGAATTCCCCCCGTCCCCCGCAAACGGGGGTGGATATAGCGCCAAGGGTTTCTCCCAGGGAGGCTATGCCGTGTCCGCATAGGCGCCAAATTTCCCTGTGGCTGGCTGAACCGGGGGCACGGGGGTATCCCCCGCCTGTGACGTGATCACCATCCATCCAGACCCCCGGCAGGGGCGACAGGATCGATAGACGGGGGTGGAGCGGAGCGGGAACCCCCGGCGGGTTTATCCCGGCCGGGAAACCCCGGGGGGATGGGATACTGTAAAAACAATGTAACTATTTGATTATCAATATGTTATAAAAGATTACACAAAGAGGCTTGAAAAAAAGCCCAGAATAGGGGAAACGAAAAAAGCCGTCCCATCCCGCTGGGGGATGAGGCGGCTTTTGGGGCGTCCGGAGGAAGGAGACTCCTCCGGTGCGTGTGGGGGGGGGACTAGTCCTCCTTCTTGGTGATGGTCACCTTCAGGTTGGCCTTCACCTCGCTGGAGAGCTTCACCTCCACGGTGTACTCGCCCAGTTCCCGGATGTTCTCGTCCAGGATCACGTCAGCCTTGTTGAGTTCCACGCCCTGGGCGTTGACGGCATCGGCGATGACCTGAGAGGAGACGGAGCCGAAGAGCTTGTCGTTCTCGCCCACAGCCATGGGCAGGACGATGCTGAGAGCCTCCAGCTTGGCGGCCATGGCCTGGGCCACGGCCAGGCGCTCCTCACGCTCCTTCTGGAGCTTGAGCTTCCGGGCCTCCACCTGGCGGAGGGTGGACTTGTTCACCGCCACAGCCAGCTTGCGGGGGACGAGATAGTTGCGGGCGTAACCGTCGGCGACTTTGACGATGTCGCCGACCTGACCCAGATCCTTGACATCTTCCAGGAGAATCAGTTCTTTAGACATGGTAGTATTCCTTCTTCTGGGGGTGTGTCACTAGAGAACGAGGCCCATGACGCGAGCCCGCTTGATGGCGCTGGCCAGCAGCTTCTGGTGCTTGGTGCAGTTGCCGGTGATGGTGCGGGGCAGGATGCGGCCGCCTTCGGTCTGGAAACGCTTGAGCAGATCAACATCCTTGAAATCCAGCTGGAAGATGTTGTTCTTGCAGAGGCGGCAGGTCTTCTGGCGCAGAAGCTTCTGACGGCGTTTCGGAGTGATGGTCTTCATCGTGAAGTTCCTTTTTAATTGGTTGGCATTCTGAAAGAAATTCTACCGCATCCCCTTTCCGGGGGGGCCGTTTCTCCCATTCCTGCAGGCCCTGGCGACGCCTTCCCGCTTAGTGGCGGGCATGGAGGATGCCCGGGGGAAGGGTGGTGGCGTCAGGGGTGTCCTGGGTCAGAAGGGGAGGTCGTCCACCGGGGCGTCCTGGGGCCCGCCTTGCTGGCCTTCCGGGGGGAAGGAGGGCATGGGGGCGGCGGAGCGATACTGGGTGGGGGGGACAGCCGGGTCGTAGCCATTGGCCGTAGGGGCCGCCGCCGGCATTCCGTAGCTCCGGGGAGCTGCGGCGGGGGCGCTTTGCCGGTAGCCGGCCTCAGGGGCGGCTCCGGGAGCGGCGTCTCCCCGGCGGGAGAGCAACTGCACTGCCTCGCAGACCACAGACAGCTTGTTCCGCTTGGTGCCGGTGGTGCGGTCATCCCAGGTTTCGTAGCGGAGACGTCCCTCCACGTAGAGGGGATCGCCCCGGTGCACGAACTGCTGGATGATTTCCGCATTGCGCTGGAAAGCGGTCACGTCCACAAAGCAGGTTTCGTCCACCAGCTCATTTCTGCCGTTGGTGTACTTCCGGCTCATGGCCAGGGTAAAGGAGGCCAGCATGCTGCCGCCATTGGTCTGACGGATTTCCGGGTCCCGGGTGAGATTCCCGATGAGAATGACCTTGTTCACGCTGGGCATTTTGTTTTCTCCTCTGCTGCTTTGTTCTGTGTGGTGCGGAAATGACGATGCGGTGCGAATGGCTCAGGGGAAAGAGAAGGCGGAGACGGGGCGACGACTACTTCCGGTTTCCGCGGAAACGGTAGTTGTCGTTGTCAAACTCGTCCTGGAAGGACTCTTCGCCCAGGACGCTGGCGTCACGGGGCTTGAAGACCTCGTCGTCCTGTCCGTCCTCGAAGTGGAAGATACCCACCCGGAGAACCGTGGCGTTGAGGCGATACTTGTCCTTGACGGCGGCGGGGGCGCTGGCGGGTAGTTCCGCCACATAGTCCCAGTAGAGGCCGGCCTTGTGCTTGCCGATGGGGCGGGCGAAAGTGCGCTTCTCGAAGAACTTGACGCGGCTGATCTGGCCGCCCAGTTCCTGGAGGAAGGCCTGGATGGTGGCGTCGAAGGCCTCTCCATTCCCCTCGACCTTTGTGGGGTCAAGGATGAACATCAATTCATACTTGGACACGATGATGACTCCTGTGATTTGGAACGGTTGGTTTCAGTCCGTCGGGGGTCTCCCATCCGGGGGATTTGCCGCATGGCCTCCTGGAGGGAGTGCCGGATGCAGAGGTCCGTGATTTGGGCGGCGGCGTTCAGAGCGTCGTCGGGGAGGTGTTTCTCGACGGAAACCCAGTGGGCAAGGACCCATTCTACGATGGAGATGCCCGAGCCGGGTTGCGGTCTCCCAATGCCGACCCTCAGCCGGGGAAAATCCCCGGTCTGGAGGGATACGAGGATGGACGCCAGTCCCCGGTGTCCCCCGGAGGAGCCCTTTTGCCGTAGGCGAAGGTGTCCTTCGGGAAGATCCAGGTCGTCGCAGAGGACAAGCATTTCCGGGGGAGTGAGCCGGAAATGGTCCAGGGTTTCTGCGACAGCGTCGCCGCTGAGGTTCATGTAGGTCTCGGGTTTCAGGAGCAGGACGCTCCGTCCTCCCGCTCCGGTCCAGAGGAGGGTTCCCTGTTGCGGTTGCCACAGGGCCTTTTTTGGGGGGAAGGGGGAGGCCTGCAGGAGGCGATCCCCCGCCATCCACCCGGCATTGTGTCGGGTGTTCTGGTATTCCCGTCCGGGATTTCCCAGGCAGACCAGGAGTTTCAGCGGTTTGTCGGCGTTCATCACGTTCGCCCCGCCTTAGGGAAAGGGAGTTTCTGCCAGGCGGGGAGAGGGGGAGGCGGCAGACCAGGGCGGGAAGGAGGCCCCGGATTGTCGCCGAAAGGCCCTCCTCCCTGTGAAGGCACAGGAAAAGGAGGGCAAGGGAGCAAGAGAGGGAAGAGAGGAAGACTACTTCTTCTCGGCGTCTTCGGCGGGAGCGGCCTCCGCGGCGGCAGCCTCGGACTCGGCCAGCTTGGTGTGGGGCACCCGGACCTGGAAGACGATCTGGGTGAGGTCGCCCAGAGCCTTGGCGTCGCCGGGCAGCTTCACATCCGCCACGGTGAGCTCCTGATCCAGCTGCAGGGCGCTGACATCCACCATGAGCACCTCGGGGATCTCCGCAGGGGAGACCTCGATTTCCAGCTCGTGGATGACCTGCTCCAGCTGACCGCCGGCGCACAGACCCTCGGGTTCGCCCTTGGCCTCCACGGGGATCACCACGCTGACCTTCTCATCGGCCTTTACTTCCAGGAAGTCCACGGCCAGGGGAGCGTCGTTGATGGCCTTGTACTGGACGGCCTTCACAATGGCGCTCTTCACGCCCACACCCTGGATGTCCAGGGAGACGAGACCGGCGTGATGCTCAATCTTCAACACCTGGTCCAGGGAGAGCTGGAAATTGACGTTTTCGGCGCCGCTGGAATAGATGACGGCGGGGATGATTCCCTGGGAGCGGAGACGACGGGAAGCGTTGGTGCCGAGGGTGTCCCGCTTGGTGGCAGTCAGAGAGATTGTGTTGCTCATGTCAGACTCGTTTTGCAGTGTGGTTCGTAGGTAGAATCAACCAATGAAATCGTCTTGGGCCTCCCCCGGACAGGGGAGGACAGCATCCCCCCAGAAGGGGCGACCTCGCCTAGGTGTGGCGGAAATTCGTGTAATATAGCACAGTTTATGGGGATGTGGATTCCCAAAAGAACCTTCTTTGGAACTTCCCCGCCCCCGGAGGGGACATTCTGTACCCCCGGAGGACGGGACTGCTTCCCTCCCTCCGGGGCAGAATACCCTCCCATCCTCCCGTCCCTTCCCCCTTTGGGCGTGGACCAGGAAGATGGGGCTGGCTGGCTATTCTCCCGGGATCAGCGCCAGGCGGAAGCCGTAGCCACTGCTGTTGTAGGTATCCGGGGTGCGTCCGTTACGGCGTGCGGCACGGCATTCACTGGCAGCGCAGTTCCAGTCGCCGCCACGGCGCAGTCGTAACTTGCCACTGGCGGGGCCGGCGGGATCGTTCTGGGCATCCGTGGCATAGTCGCCATACCAGTCCAGACACCACTCCCAAACGTTGCCGTGCATGTCATAGAGGCCCAGTCCGCTGGGTTTGTAGGAGCCCACCTTTGCCGTTCCCCCGCTGGTGTCACAGGTCGATGAAGTATCGCTTCCCCGATTGGCAGTGTAGCGTCCCACCTCGTTCATGTTGGCGCATGCACTTGAGGTATCCGTTGTCAGATTCTTTCCGGAGTTGAGGGCGGTAGTCCAGCAGGTGCCGTCGGCCCGTTTCCGGCAGGCGTATTCCCATTGGGCCTCAGTGGGGAGATCGAAGACCAGCCCCGTTCGGGCCTGGAGGCGTCCCATAAAGGAGTCCGCATCCACGGTGTGACCGCAGGCGGGCCAGCCTGCTCCCGCCGTCTCCCCTGAACCGCGAATGGTATGATAGGAGACCTTTTCTACCGGACGGGTGGCGTAGTAGCTGTCATTGCTGAAAAAACTGGGCCGGGTTCCCATGACCAGTTCCCACTGGCGCTGGGTCACCTCAAAGACCCCGATGAAGAAATCCCGGGTCAGGGTAACGGAATGCTGGGTTTCGCCGCCATCTCGTCCCAGTTCGTCTTCAGGACTGCCCATGGTGAAGGTTCCGGCGGGAATGCGCCGCAGCCACAGTTCCGTGGTGCGGCAGGTGTCCTGGGAGACATCGGGTGGGGTGTCGGTATAGGTGACGGGATAGCTGGCGGCATCCGCTCCCCCGGAAAGATCCACGACAGCATAGAGTTTTCTTTGGCTTTCAGGCAATTCAGAATAGGTGACGGATATCGTGGTGTCTTTGGTCAAGGTTACCATTTGCGAGGTGGGGGGTTCGTAGCCGTCCACCTCCGAGAAGGTGATTTCGTAGTTTCCCTGAACCAGGACGACCGTTTCTTTGCTGGCATGTTCCACGCCATCCACAAACCACCTGGCGTTTGAGGGGGTTAGATTGCAGGTCAGTTTCCAGGTGGTGAGGGATTGACTAATGTCCATCCAGTTTCCATTGCACCAGGCATAGACGTGGTCCTGGAGGGGATTGGGAGGGGCCGGTGACTCTCCCTGGGGCCCCTGGGCTGCGATGCCGGTATCCTGATGGTTGATGATCCAGTGCTTGGTTTCCTCATCGATGCGGACATCGGTGAATGAGACCCCTAGGCAGCTGCCTGTCAGGAGCAGATCCTCGTCTTCCTCCGCACAGATCCAGTACCGCTGATTGGGGGAGAGTTCCTCCTCCCGGGTGACCCTCCGATAGGCTTTGTTGCCGGTCTCATAGTAGAACAGCTCCTTCTCCTGCAATACTTTCTGGAAAGACTCCTCGTCCAGGAGGACAGGGATGAAGATCTGATTCCATCCTTTCTGCAGCTTCTGAATGCTTTGGACCTTGCCTGACACCGGGCAGTCTGCAGGAATGTCGGGGGTGTCCTCGCCCCGGGTCAGGGGCGTCATAAGGCAGAAGGCCAGAACAAGAAGAATCCGCACTCTCCACCGGGATGACCATTCCGGCAGTTTGCGGAAGGAAGGGAAGGCCTTGAAGCAGGAAGAGGTCATGGGTGCAGCTCCTTGGTGGTTGAAATTGGCATCTTGGGAGGCACGGACCGGGCAGTTGCCGGGAACTCCCGGCCGGGAACTCCCGGGGTGGTCAGGCCAGGAGGAGGGTGAGGGTTCCCAGCAGGAGGCAATAGGGGGCGAAGATCCAGATTTTTCCCAGGAATCGGAGTTTAGCCAGGAGGGCCAGGGCGCCGTATCCCACCAGAGCGGAGAGGAGGGTGGCGGTGAGGAAGGCGGCGGGGGATTCTCCGGAGGTCGTGGTCAGGGTCAGGATATCTTTGGCCTTCAGGAGGATGGAGGCGAGAATCAGGGGGACGGAGACCAGGAAGGAGAAGTCGAAGGCTTCCTGGGAGGAGACCTTCAGCCAGCGGGCGGCGGTATAGGTGGAGCCGGAGCGGCTGAGGCCCGGGAGGATGGCGCAGGCCTGGGCCAGTCCGATGCCCAGGGCTTGCTTCCAGGTGGGGGCGCCTTCCTGGCGGTGAGGGGAGGAGGGGACCCATCGCAGGCTAAGGAGCACCAGGCCGGTGAGGAGGAGGAGTCCTCCGATGACCCGGGGGGCCTGGAAGGCTTCCTCCAGGAAATCGTGGGCCAGCAGGTAGACGATGCCCGCCGGGAGGCAGCAGAGGACCACCAGGCCGGCATAGCGCCAGGCCGCCTTCTCTCCCCGGCACAGTCCCAGGAGAAGCTGTCCGATGCGCTTCCGGTAGAAGACCAGGACGGCGCCCAGGGTGCCTCCGTGGAGGAGCAGCTCCAGCAGAGGTCCCTCCCCGGAGAATTCCAGTCCCAGTCCCTGCTTCAGCAGAGCCAGATGTCCGCTGGAGGAGACGGGGAGGAATTCCGTGAGGCCCTGGAGGATGGCCAGGAGTTGCAGGGAGAGGAACGAGGACATGGGTGGCTACTGTCGTTTCCAGGCGAGATAGAGGGCTCCGGAGAGGGCCGCCGCCGTGGGGAAGGCTCCGGCGATGGGCCACCAGAGATGCCCGCTCTTTCCCAATACCAGGAACAGGTGGGCGCACAGGGTGTAGGAGACGAAAAGGCCCACGGCGGTGACAAAGCCCCGGACAGGGCTGGTTCTACCCTGGGGGAGGGTCAGGGCGAAGCCCAGCAGCACGGCGATCAAGGTGGCCAGGGGGGTGGCGAGGCGGTGGGCCAGCAGGGTTTTGGAAAGTTGTAACTCGTTGGTAGAGAGAAAGATACGCCTTCTTGTCTTCCGCAGGAGGTCCCGAATGGGGGTTTGTTCCAGAGGAGTGGCCTGGATTTGGATATCCCGGGGGGATTCCCGGAAGAGTCTTCTGGCCTGGGGGGAATCCGGGAGGGGGTATTCCGGGTAGGAGACGGGGAGGGCGGCCAGGGGGAGGTCGCTCTGGGCGTAGTCGTATTGGGTGAGGGTGGTTCTCAGGAACCGCCAGCGTCTTTCCTGGGGGAGATATTCTCCCGTGGCGGCATTGAGGACCAGGCTGGGGCGTCCCTTTTCGTCCTGGAGGGTGACATGGACGCCCTGGCAGGGGCCTTCGCTGCGGAAATCGGCGAAGAACCATTCCTGTTGGGTGCGGGGATTGTAGTAGGCCAAGGAGTTTCCCTCCCGCCTGGCGGCTTTGGGGGCTGCCTCCGCCTTTCCCGCCGTCTTCTTCCTTGCCGGGTTGTCCAGGTAGTCGGTGCGGATCATCTCCACGAAGCGTGTGCTGCGGGGGATGACGGCCTCGTTGAGGAAGAGCATGACGCCGCAGAGGGCCAGGGAGAGGAGCCAGACGGGGGTGGCCACCGTCAGCAGGGAGAGTCCGGCGGAGCGGATGGCGGTGAGTTCCTGGTTCTTGCCCAGGACGATGGTCATCAGGCTGGAGGCCAGGAGGGCGGAGACGGGGATGACCGTCATGAGATAATCCGGGGTCCGGGCCAGGAAATAGAGGGTCGTCAGGGAGGCGGAAATATCCACGCCGCTGAAATCCGGCAGATCATCGAAGACCGCCAATAGCATGCTGATGGCCAGAAACGCCGTCAGAGAACCCGCCATGGGCACGGAGAACTCCCGGAGAAAATGCCGGCAGAGCAGGGGGGAGACCCTCCGGGTGGTGGCAGGGGTGGGGGACGGCGTGGAGGCCATGGGGCGGTCCGTTCAGCTCTTTCGGGTGACCGTGATGTGGCGCACCATCACCCGAGGCACCAGCTCCTGGAGGGTGAAGCGGCATCCTGTGCACAGCCAGGTCAGGGGGGAGATCAGCCCGAAGAACGCCACAAACAGGAAGAAGAGGAATCCCTTGATGGGGTAGACGTTGCGGAGATCCGGGGTGATCACCACCAGTCCCCAGAAGTGCTGTCCGATGGTCTGGCCCCGCCGGGTAAGGAAGAACATGTAGTAGACGGCGGAGAGGGACCAGGCGGCCATGGCGAAGAGGACCAGGGCGCCGTTGGGGGAGAGGAGGCCTCCCCGCATCAGGCTCCAGGAGAGGAAGAGGAGAAGGAGGGCGGCGGCGGCCAGGATGACCAGATCCATCAGGCCGGCCAGGAAGCGCACCGGGAAGCCGGCGTTGTGGTAGGTGATGCCTTCCTGGGAGAGGGCGGTGGCCAGGGGGTCATAGTCTCCCCGCATTTCCAGGCGTGCCTTCAGCTGGGCCTTGGGATCGTTGGCATAGGCCTCGGCCCGCTTCAGCATCTGGGTCCGGTAGATCTTCTTCAGACAGTCGATGTTCTTGGCCTTTTCCCAGATGGCCAGCATGGTGCTGCGGATTTCCGCATTTTCCGTGATGTTGCCTTCCTGGGCCAGGCGTTTCAGCGCCTCCTCGTCCAGCGGTCCCAGCTGTTCGCCGTTTTCCAATTTGACAATGTATGCTCTTTCCATGGTGGGGGTTCCGGGTGGGGAGGGGGTAAGAGGGAGATGGGGGGCGGAATCAGAGGGCGTCGAAGCGGAAGCCGAAGCGGGGGGAGAAGGGCCACCAGACCAGGCAGGGTCTGCCCACCAGGCGTTCCCGGGCCACGGGGCCGAAGAACCGGCAGTCCAGGCTGTTTTCCGTGTTGTCGCCCATCAGGAAGTAGTGGCCGTCAGGCACGGTGTATTCCTCCCGCTCCCGGGAGAGATAGGCGCCTCCGGAAAGGGCGGCGTGGCCGGCATAGCCCCCCTGGCGGGACTGGATGCGGGCGAAGGGGCGGGAGTAGGTGCCGTCCAGGGGCAGGAACGTATCGGAGCCCCGGGGGCGCACCCAGAGCACCCGATCCTGGATCTTTAGGGTGTCCCCGGGGAGGCCCACCAGCCGTTTCACATAGTAGAAGCCCGCCAGGCTTTTGCCCTGGTAGCTCAGATCCTCGGTGGAGAAGACCATGATGTCTCCCCGGGCGGGGGGGCGCAGGCAGAGGCTCAGGCGGTTGACGAAGAGGTGGTCGCCGGATTCCATGGCCCCCTGGAAGATGGTCTGTCCCTGGCGGTAGGCAAAGGGATTGGTGAGGAATCCCCGCTGGACGGGCTGGGGATTCTGGAGGAGAGGCAGAAGTCTCTGGGTGTCGGTGGGGGTGGCGGGGGCGGCCAGGGGGAAGGAGCGCCCGTCCTCGCTCTGGAAGATCAGGGCGCTTTGGGGGAAGAGGGGGCGGGAGGGCAGGGGCTGGATACTGGCGAGATCCAGGGTGCCGTCGGCCGGCGCCTGCCACTGGAAATACCGGCGGGAGTAGTTGACGTAGTCGAAGAGGGTGGCCAGGCGGGACTGGGGGATTTCCCCGGCTTCCAGGGCCACGGGGTGGATCCCGAAGAGGGTGGGCTGCATGGAGCCGGTGGGGATCTTAAAGGGCTGCAGCAGGAGGCATCGGAGGGCGAAGGCCACGGCCACGGAGACCAGGATGGTCTCGAAATTGGCTCCCAGGAGGGAATCCTGGGGGGGGGGGGGAAGGGGGATTCCCTTTTGCACCGTGGCCAGCAGGGCCTCCTGCTCCTCCTTCTTGCCTTCCCGCCGGACCTGTTCCACCTTGGCCAGCAGGCTCTCCCCCTGGGAGATCTGTTCCGGGGAGAGGAGATCCCGGTTCCGGCGGAGTTTCTGGCGCAGGGTTTTTCCGGTCTGCCGCAGGAGCCGTCGCCGTTGCCAGGCGGCGGGGAGGGCATGGGCGAGGATCCAGTCTCCCAGGAAGAACCAGAGGAGAAGGAGATCGATGAGGATGCACCAGAGGGGAGACATGGGGGAAGGGGCCTACTTCTGTTTTTCCTCGTCGTTGCGCAGGACGGCGATGAAGGCCTCCTGGGGAATGTTGACATTCCCGTAGAGTTTCATTCTCTTCTTGCCTTCCTTCTGCTTCTCCAGGAGCTTCCGTTTCCGGGTGATGTCACCGCCGTAGCACTTGGCCAGCACGTCCTTCCGGAACTGGCGCACGTCCTCCCGGGCGATGATGCGTCCGCCGATGGCGCCCTGGAGGGCCACCTTGAACTGCTGGGGCGGGATGGCCTCCCGGAGGCGCTGGCAGATGGTTCTGGCGCGGCCCACGGCCCGGTCGGCGTGGCAGATGGAGGCGAAGGCGTCCACGGGCTCTCCGTTGACCAGGATCTCCAGCTTCACCATGGGGCCGGTCTGGTATCCGTCGGGCTCATAGTCCATGGAGCCGTATCCCTTGGTGATGGTCTTCAGCTTGTCGTAGAAATCCAGGACGATTTCGTGGAGGGGCATCCGGGCGGTGAGCATCACGTGGTTGGCGTCCACGGTTTCCGTGTGCTGGCAGAGTCCCCGCTTGTCCAGGATCAGATTCATGATGGGGCCCATGAATTTGGTGGGGGCCAGGATCTGGCTCTTGATCATGGGTTCCTCGGCGTGCTCGATCAGGTTGGCATCGGGCATATGGAGGGGATTGTCCACCTTCACCATGGTCCCGTTTTTCAGGTAGACATGGTATTCCACGCTGGGATAGGTGAGAATCAGGTCCATGCCATAGTCCCGCCGGAGGCGTTCCTGGACGATGTCCATGTGGAGGAGGCCCAGGAATCCGCATCGGAACCCCGCTCCCAGGGCGATGGAGTTTTCGGGGATGGCCAGGAAGGCGGGGTCGTTGAGCTGTAGCTTGGCGATATTGAATTTCAGCTGCTCATACTGGTCCGCCTCAATGGGGTAGATGCCGGAGAAGACCATGGGGACGGATTTCTGGAAGCCGGGGAGGGGTTCTTCGGCGGGGCGGGAGGCCAGGGTCACCGTGTCTCCCACCTGGATATCCTTGGGGCTCTTCAGGGTGGTGATGAGGTAGCCCGTGTCGCCGGGGCCCAGCTTTTCCAGGGCCTTCATGTGGGGAGTGAAGCAACCCACCTCCTTGACCTCGGTATCCGTCTCCGTGGCCATGAGGCGCACGCTGTCCCGTGGACGGACCGTTCCGTTCATGACCCGGATGTAGGTGACCACACCCCGGTAGTCGTCGAAGAGGGAGTCGAAGACCAGGGCCTGGAGCCTGTCGTTTTCCCCTTTGGGCGGGGGGATGCGCTCTACCACGGCCTCCATGAGTTCGGCCACCCCCTGGTCGGTCCTGGCGGAGACCAGGAGGGCCTCCTCCTTGGGGATCTGGAGGATTTCCTCCAGCTGCTCCAGGCACATGGGGATGTCGGCGGAGGGCAGGTCGATTTTGTTGATCACAGGGATGATGGCCAGATTCTGGCGGATGGCCAGATTCAGATTGGCGATGGTTTGGGCCTGGACTCCCTGGGAGGCGTCGATGAGGAGGATGGCGCCCTCGCAGGCGGCTAGACTGCGGGAGACCTCGTAGTTGAAGTCCACGTGTCCCGGCGTGTCGATCAGATTGAAGTCGTAGGTCTGCCCGTTCTGGGAGAGGAACCGCATCTTCACGGGATGGGAGCGGATGGTGATGCCCCGTTCCTTCTCCAGATCCATGTCGTCCAGGAGCTGGTCGTGGAATGTGCGCATCTCCACCGTCTGGGTATGCACCAGGAACCGGTCGGCCAGGGTGGACTTTCCGTGGTCGATGTGGGCGATGATGGAGAAATTCCGGATATGAGAGAGGTCGAGAGCGTCAGTCATGCCGGTTAATATATTGCAAGGCGTGGGGAGGCAGGGGCGACAGGGCCTGGGGGAGGGCTACTGGTTCTGGGGGAGGGCTACTGGTTCTGGGGGGTGTTGGCGGTGAGGAAGGCCACGAAGCTGGCGTTGTCCACGCATCCGTCGCAGAGTTCCGCCACCCGGGCCCGCAGGCCATTGTCGTTGGTGACAATCCAGCGCTGGGGGAGGGGAGCACCGTTTTTGGGGGTGGCCTGGTCCTTTGCCTCCAGTTCCACCAGGCGATCGACAATCCAGTTGTCGGCATTCTGGTCGAAGTGCTTCCGGGCGGCGTAGACCACGGAGAAATTCTCCGCTTCCTTCCCGATGTTGTCGGTGCCCAGATCCCCGTCGAAGACCAGGGTGATCTTCTTGAAGTACCGGGCGACCCGCTTGCACTGGGAGAGGAACTTGGCCCGGGTGGCGGGGAAGCCCCGGACAGTCTTCTCCTCTTGGCTCAGCACCGGATCCTGCTTGATCACGTTGTATCCGTCGATGAAGAGCTCCACCTCCTTCAGGGCCTCCCGGGAATAGTTGCGGAAGTGGATCCACCCCATCCGCTGGGGAGCCGTCTGCGCCTCCTGTTCGGGGGCGGGCTGGGCCAGGGCGGCGGCGGCCTCCTGCCCCTTCCGCACCAGATAACGGCGCTCCTTCAGGCAGGATTCCAGGCTCTCCAACTCTCCGGGCAGGAGGAGGTGCCGGCCCAGATTCCCCTTCAGGAAGGCCTCCACTTCGTCCATGGCGGCCGGGGTGCCCTCATCCAGGGGAGGCAGTTCCTTCAAGTAGGAGGACAACCGGGGGAAGACGCCCTCGGAGAGGGGATTGGCGTCGTCTTCGGGATCGCAGCGCAGCTGGGTCCGCAATTCCTGGAGGCGGTGTTCCAGCTTCTTTTCCAGCTCCGTCATGCCCGGCACCAGCTGGATGGACTGGTTGATGGCCTGGCGCACCCGTCCCAGCTGTCGGTCTAGATTGGCGCATTCCTTTTCAAAGTCCTGAAGGAGGCCGTACTTTTTATCGTACTCCTTTTGGCGGGCCAGCAGCTGGTCCACTTCGGAGGCGAGGGAGCGTTCCTCGTTCCGGGCTTTGAGGAAGAAGCTCACTCGGTCGGGATGGATGCCCAGGGTCTCCGCATAGAAGGAGGCCATCTGCTTTTTCTGGGCTTCGGCAAATTCCTCCTGGAGTTCCTGGATGGCGTCATCAAAGTCCTCCCGGATCTCCGCCAGCTCCTGGCTCTGCTTCTTCTGCTGCTCCTCCCTGGCCTTGCGCTCCTTCTCCTCCATGGCCTGCTGGGTGCGGGCCGCCCGGCGGAGGGCCCCGTTCTCCCGGGAAAGCTCCTCATTCTTCTGGCGGGCCCGCCGCAACTGCTCCCTCAGGGTCTTCTCCCCCTTTTCGAGGAAGGCGTCTTCCGGGGCAGGGGCCGCCGGAGGCGTCAGAGGCTCCGAGGCGGCTTCCGGGGCGGGTGTTTCTTCCTGGGGCTGAGCGGGGTCTGGGGCGGGAGAGAAGGGCAGGAGGGGGCAGACCGGGGCAGGGGGAAGCATGCCCTGCAGCTCCGGCTGCATCATCTTCGCCTCCGGGGCTTCGGGGGAGGCGGGCTCTTCCTTCTTCGCCAGCTTCTCCAGGGTCTGGAGGCAGCGCTGCTGCTCCTGGCGGAGGCGGAGATTCTTGCCGGGGGTGACGGGATTCTTCTTGCCCCGCCAGAAGCTGGGGGTCAGGAGAAGAAGTTCCGTCAGGCGGGCCAGACGGGGATGGCTGTTGCTCCGGAAAAGAGCCAGGGCCATGTGCCGGGGATCCGTCAGCTGCCGGTACTTTTCCCGCCAGCTCTCCTCCCATTCCAGCTTGCCGTTGTTCTCGTGGAGAATCCGGTCCACCTCCTTGTCATGCCGGAAGATCTGGGCCAGGGCGAGAATGAACTGGAGGGACAGATCCTGGCGTTTCCGCAGGACGGAGAGGATGCGGGCCACCGTGCTCTCCTTGCGGTAGTTGCGCTCGCTGAGGGTGAATCCGCCCCGGGTCAGCACATGGTGGAGTTCGGGAATGGCCCGGACAAGATAATGAAAGTCCTTGAAAACAAAGTGGTTAAAAGACCATTTAATGACTTCGTCGCAGCAGAGTTTGCTCATGGGGATGCCCGTGGAAAAGAGGAATCTCCCGGGTCTTCCCTTCCGCAGGGGGAAAGGGAGGCCGGGGAGGAAAAGGAAAATCAGGGGGCGCCCTGGGCGGCCCTGCCGCCAGGCCTTTCCCTGGGGGATAGGCGGCTTCCCGGAACGAAGGGGAAGCCTGACTTTTTTTGGGGGGGGAGGGCAGGAGATGACCCTGGAAAAAGGGAGGCCGCCTCCCGGGGACGGATAACTCTGAGGGAGGGAAGGCCCCGGGGGTTCCCGCCTGACGCCTCCTTTTTTCCGGTTCCTGGAGCCCCTCCTCCCGAACCGGTCCGTGGCCGGTCCCTGCGCCGACAACAGGAGCAGGGAGGCCGGCTGGGATTACAGAAGGGGAATGTTGTGGGCGCGGCAGGCGGAGACCATGGCCTCCGGCCAGATGCTGCTCTGGATTTCCCCGATGTGCGCCTTCTGCAGCAATAGCATGCACAGGCGGCTCTGGCCAATTCCTCCTCCCATGGTCAGGGGGAGTTTCCCTTCCACCAGCTTTTGATGGAAGGAGAGGGAGAGGCGCTTTTCCTCGCCCCGCAGGGCCAGCTGGCGGAGCAGGGCTTCCTTGTCCACCCGGATGCCCATGGAGGAGAGCTCGAAGGAGCGCCCCAGCACCGGATTCCACACCAGGATGTCGCCGTTGAGGCCGTGGTGTCCGCCCTGGCTTTCCGTGGTCCAGTCATCGTAGTCCGGCGCCCGTCCGTCGTGGGGTTTTCCGCTGAGGGGAAGGTCGCCGCCGATGCCCACCAGGAAGACGGCGCCCTCCCGGCGGCACAGGGCGTCTTCCCGCTGCCGCGGGGTCAGCTCCGGCATTTCCGCCTCCAGATCCTCGGAGAAATGAAAGTGGATCTCCTCGGGAAGGAAGGGGCGGAGGACCGGATAGGCCCGGGAGAGGGCGTCCTCCGTGCGGCGCAGGGCGTAGTAGATCCGGCGCACCGTCTCCTTCAGGGTCTCCAAGGTCCGGGTCTCCCGGGTGATGACCTTTTCCCAATCCCACTGATCCACATAGAGGGAGTGGACGTTGTCCAGTTCCTCGTCGGGGCGGATGGCGTTCATGTCGGTGTAGATGCCCCGGCCGGGTTCCGTCTGCAGGGAGGCCAGTTTCAGACGCTTCCACTTGGCCAGGGAGTGGACGATTTCGGCCTTGCGTCCGGCATCATCCCGGATGGTGAAGGAGACGGGGCGTTCCACGCCGTTCAGGTCGTCGTTGACACCGGTGCCCGAGGGGACGAAGAGGGGGGCGGTGACCCGCTGGAGCCGCAGCTCAAAGGCCAGATTCTTCTGGAATTCCTCCTTGAGGGAGCGGATGGCCACCTCGGTGGCCAGTTCGTCCAGCAGAGGACGGTAGCCCTCTGGCAAAAACAGGGGAAGGGGCATGGGAAAGTTTCTCCTTTTGATGGAAAATGGGTGGATGGGGCCTCCGGCCGCCAGAGTGCGCACCGCAGGCTCCGGCCCTCCAGGCCGGGAAAATCCCCGGGGCGGCAAAGCGCCTTCGGGGGAAAGCCGTGTCTCCGGGGAATGTGCCGGGACAGGCCGTTAATATGCCTCACATGCCCTCCCCCTGCCAGGGGGCCGGGGGAAATTTCCCGGCGGGAATTTTTGCGGGAACGGGCTGGAAAAGACGGGGAAGATGGTTACAGTACCGCCATTATGCAACACGAAATGGCCATGCATCGATTTTACTGGTTTTGGCGGTTTTTCCGCTGAAGCCCGTTGATGCGTGTCCTTGTGGGAACAATTTCAAAGGCGTAAGGCGGACCGAATCCAAGGGAAATCGGTTCGCCTTTTCCGTTTCCAAACCAGAGCGCATCCGGGAATCCACACTTCCCGGATGCTTTTTTTTTGAGGAAAACCAGACCCATGCTACAGGAAATCGACCTGAAATCCCCGGAAGAGCTGCGGCGGGAATTGCCGCTGACCGAGGAAATGGAAAAGAACATGGACGCCTCCCGCCAACAGGTGAGGGACATTCTGGAGGGGCGGGACAGCCGTCTCCTCCTTCTGGTGGGACCCTGTTCCATTCATGACCTGGATGCCGCCAGGGACTATGCCCGCCGTCTGAAGGAGCTGTCCCAGAAGGTCTCCCAGGACATTCTGCTGGTGATGCGGACCTATTTCGAGAAGCCCCGCACCACCCTGGGCTGGAAGGGGCTGATCTACGACCCGGATCTCAACGGGGAGTGCAACATCGCCAAGGGGGTCCGGCTGGCTCGCACCTTCCTCCTGGAGCTGGCGGAGCTGGGGCTGCCCACCGCCACCGAACTCCTGGATCCCGCCACGGCAGGATATCTCACCGACTTGATCTCCTATGCGGGAATCGGCGCCCGCACCACCGAATCCCAGCCCCATCGCCAGATGGCCAGCGCCCTGGATGTCCCCGTGGGCTTCAAGAACGGCACCGACGGCTCCATCCAGGTGGCCATCGATGCCATCTGCACTGCAGCCTCCCCCCATAGCTACCTGGGGATGCTCAGCAACGGACACAGCGGAATCCTCCGCACCGCCGGCAATCCCAACGGCCATCTGGTGCTCCGGGGCGGCGCCCGGGGAGAAAACTACTATGCCGGCACCATCGCCGAAGCCCTGGATAAACTGAAGGAGGCCCATCTGAGACCCCAGGTCCTGGTGGACTGCAGCCATGGAAATTCCCGGCGGGACTACACCCGGCAGCACATCGTCTTCGAGAATGTCCTGGAGCAGAGACTGGGAGGCAATACCGCTATCCTGGGCATGATGCTGGAAAGCAATCTCCAGGAGGGCCGCCAGCCCCTGGTGCCCGGGGAGAAGCCCTGCG
>JAEDNW010000038.1:0-17006 GCA_016302315.1 Lentisphaeria bacterium | reverse complement strand
CCATGCGATGAGCGCAATAGCGATGGAAGGTATGATGTGAACGCCGTCCGTGGGATAAGCATTGACAAGAAAGTTATCCCAACGAAAGCGAATATGGAGAATGTCTCATTAACACCCTATAAGCTTTTTAAGCCAAAAGAATTCTGTTTTGTGACGATTACCTCAAGAAATGGAGATAAGATATCCCTTGCCTGCAATGAAGACCAAGAAACACATATCGTCTCGTCTTCATATGAAGTTTTCCGCATAAAAGACCATCATCAGCTTGACCCTGGGTATTTAGCTATGCTGTTCAGGCGTGCCGAGTTCGACCGTTATGCGAGGTTCAATTCCTGGGGCAGCGTCCGCGAAGCATTCAGCTACGCGGACATGTGTCGTGTTCCCATCCCCGTCCCCCCCATGGAGGTTCAGCGGAGCATGGTGGCGGCCTGGCAGGGATTGCGGGAGATGCAGACCCAGAACGAGCGTCTGGCGGAGACCCTCATGCCCCTCTGCCGTAGCTACCTCCAGGACCTCAAACAAAAATACAAGGCCGTGGAAATCGGACCGTATCTAACCCGTATTGACAAACGAAATTCAGATAATGCTGTAAAAATAGTTAAGAGTGTATCTGTGACAAAAGAATTCAAGGATACGAATGCAAAAGTCGATAAAACGCAATTAGGTAATTACAAAATTGTGATGCCGGGTGAAGCAAGCTTTGTTCAGACAACTGGTAATGAAAAATGTCTTTGCTTTGCAGTATCTCATTTTGATTTTCCAATCGTTGTGACTTCAGTCAATGAAGTAATTCGCTTCGATGAAAATATGTTGCTTGGAGATTTTTTGTATTTATGGTTCTTACGTAAAGAAAGCGACCGTTATGCAAGGTATCATTCATGGGGAAGTGTAAGGGAAGTTTTTTCTTGGGATGACATGTGTCGTGTGCGAATTCCGCTGCCCCCGATAGAGATCCAGGAAGCGATTGTGGAGGTATTTCAGGCGGCCCAGAAAGCGAAGAGCATCGCGGCGCGGGCGGCCGAATTAAGCAAGGGGATCTGTCCTGCGTTGGTGCAGCGGGCCATTCATGCCTAGGGGGGGGGGAGGCTCATGCACACAGGGAAGCTATACGAGAGCGAGTTTGAGGAAGCCTTTATCCGGTTGTTATGTGAGGCGGGGTGGCAGCACACCGCGGGGGAGGAGTGTCATCGCAAATTGACGGAGGTCATCTTGGAGGATGACCTGCGGAGTTTTCTGGTTGCCCACTACGCCGCCAGAGGCTTGACCGCCAACGACTATGACACCATTGCGGCGAAGGTGCGCAACATCTCCGGCGACACCTATTATCGCTCCATGGTCAACGCCGTGTGCCAGACCCGGGACGGCTTTGATTTCACCCCCTCCCTTGCCGGGGCCAGCGCCTTTCATCTGGACCTGATGGACTTTGAGCACCCGGAGAGGAACATTTTCCGGGCCGTCAATCAGTTTGAGGTGGAGCAGGGAAGCAAAAACCGCCGTCCGGACATTGTGCTTTTTGTCAACGGGATTCCGGTGGTCATCATCGAGCTGAAGAATCCCACGAAGCCCAAGGCCACCGTGGAGGACGCCTATTTCCAGATTACCAGCCGTTACCGGGATGACATCCCCTCTTTGATGCGCTACTGCGCCATCGGCGTCATCAGCGATGCGGCCAATACCCGGATGGGGACCACCGTCTCCGACTTCGAATACTTCTACGCCTGGAAGAAGGTGGAGAACGACGACCCGCCCGGCATGGGGTTGGATGACGTCCATTCCCTGGTGAAAGGGGCGCTGGCCCCGGCGCGCCTTCTGGAAATCTATCGGGACTACCTCTACTTTCCCGACAAGGCCCAGGGGGAGGAAAAGGAGATCGCGGTGGTGTGCCGGTATCCCCAGTTCTTCGCCGCCCGGAAGATGCGGGACAGCATCCTGGACAACCTGCAAAGCCGGGGCGGGAAAGGGAAAGGCGGCATCTATTTTGGGGCGACGGGCTGCGGAAAAACCTATACCATGCTCTTCCTGACGCGCCAGCTTGCCTTGCGCTGCCGGAAGACCGTGGAGAGCCCCACCATCCTCATCATCGTGGACCGGGAGGATTTGGAGAACCAGTCCGCCAAGCTCTTCTGCACCTCCAAGACCTTCCTCTGCGACGAGGCAGTGAAGGTCTTCGAAAGCCGCGAAGCCCTGGGCCGGGAAATGCGAAACCGAAAAAGCGGCGGCGTCTACATCACCACCATCCAGAAGTTCACCGAGAGCATGGCCTGCCTCACGGACCGCTCCAATGTCATCTGCATGAGCGACGAGGCGCACCGCACCCAGAACAATCTGGGCGCCAAACGGAAAACCACCGACTTGGGCACCTTCATCTCCTACGGGTTCGCCAAATACCTCCGGGATGCCCTGCCCAAAGCCACCTACTGCGGATTCACCGGCACGCCAGTGGAAGAAGCCATCGCCGTCTTTGGCGGCGTGGTGGACGAATACACCATGATCCAAAGCCAGAAGGATGGCATCACCTTGCCCATTGTCTACGATCCCCGCCTCGCCCGTGTCCTGCTGGACGAGGAGAAGGCAAAGCAAATCGAGCAATACTACGCCCTGTGCGGGGAAGAGGGAGCCAGCGAAGAGGACATCCAGGCCAGCAAGCAGGCCATGACCAAAATGAAGGTGATCCTGGGCGACCCGGAACGCCAGAGGCGGATGATTCAGAACATCATCCAGGACTTCGAGACGCGCATGGCCAACTCCCCCGACCGGGTGCAAAAGGCGATGATGGTCACCAGCGACAGGCTCTTCGCCTATCATCTCTATCAGAGGATCGAGGAACTGCGCCCGGATTGGTGCAAGCCCCGGAAGGCCCTCCACCCCATCGGCATCACCGCCGATGACTTTGAGAAGCTGCAGGAGATTCCCTTCGTGAACGTGGTGGCCACCTCCGAAGAACGGGACCCCCTCCCCATGCGCACCCTCCTGGGAACCAAGGAACACAGAAAGGCCCTGGCCGAAGCCTACAAGGATGACAAAAGCAACTTCCGCCTCGCCATTGTGGTGGACATGTGGATTACCGGCTTTGACTGCCCGTCGCTGACCGTCCTCTACAATGACAAGCCCCTCCATCGCCACACCTTGATTCAGACCATCAGCCGGGTCAACCGCCGATACAAGGCGAAGGAAGAGGGCGTCATTGTGGACTACATCGGCATCCGGGAGAACCTGAAGACGGCCATGAAGGAATACGGAGGGGGAGGGCTCTCCCAGGAGCACGATGTGGAACAGGCGTACAAGGTGCTGGTCACCGAATTGACCCTCCTCAGGGAAATGTGCGCCAAGCTGGATTTCTCGCCTTTCCTCCAGGAGACAGACCCCCTGGCCAGATTGCAGTTCCTCCAAAAGGCGGCCGAGTTCATTCTGCAAAACAGCGTGGAAGACCCGGAGAAGAAGCATCCGTCCCTCAAGACCAGGTTCGAGGCCCATGGAAAAAGGCTCCACTCCGCCTACGACATCTGCAGCCCCGCCGGAAGACTCTCCGACGAGGAAAGCACCTGGGCCAATGGCTTCATGGGCATACAATCCTACCTCCTCAAGCTCACGGCGAAACCCCACGATATGGATTCCATGAACAAGGCCGTGGAGAAGATGGTCCAGGAGGCGCTGACCTGCACAGGGGTGGAAAACGTCCTGGGCTTCGCGGAGGGAAAGGCGGAGGATATCTTCGGGGACAACTTCCTGGTGGAGCTGGAGAAAATCAAAATGCCCAACACCAAGTTCCAGCTGCTGGTCAAGATGCTGCGCAAGGTCATCCGGGAATACAGGAAAACCAACAAGCTGAAGGCCGAGGCCTTTGAGAAGATGCTGGAGGACACCGTAGAAAAATACAACACCCGGGATAAGCTGGACTTCGCCAATACGGTGGCGACGGATACCATCCAGGCCGTGACCGACGTGGTGAACGAGGAAATCAACAAGCTGGCGGAACTGCTGAAGGAAATCCAGAAAGACCAGAACGCCTTTCAGGAACTGGGCATCACCTTCGAGGAAAAGGCCTTCTACGACATTCTCGTCAATCTCCGGGACACCCATCACTTCTCGTACCCCGACGAAAAATGCAAGGATCTGGCCAAGAAGATCAAGGCGTTGATTGAGGAAAAAGCCGTCTATGCCGATTGGCTCAACAACGACAACCTCAAGGACCAGCTATCCAGCGACCTGCTTGTGCTTCTCTATCACAATGGATATCCCCCGGAATGGAATGACGAAGTCTTCGCCCGGGTCCTCGACCAGGTGGAAAATTTCAAGAGGAATGAGGACTAGACAACCAAGGTAAACAGGAATATCAATACCCAGTACTGAGCATTACTTATGAAAGATTTAAATTTGATAACATTCTTCAAGGCAAGTTTTGAGATCAAAGCCAACCAGGATGAGGTGGATATCCCTTGGGAAATCGTTTGCTCCATCCGCACATGGCTTACAGATAAGTATAAAGAAGGAAGTCGTTACAACCCCTACGAGAAAGCACTGATTTCTTCTTCGAATCAGGAATGGACGAATTTCAAAAATGGATCCACGTTGTCTAGTCTGGAGGAGAATGTAAACCAGACGATAGTCTATTGTCGTTCCCAGGCATTTCAGATTGAGAGAACGAATACCATATATTGGGCATGCCTCATCACAGAGAGCCCAAAGCCAGAACGTGATGTTGCCCAACGTCAATGGTTGACGAGCATAGTTTACCGTGGTACCATATCGGAGGGGCACTTTGATCTTGTGACCAGTTATCGTGACAGGGGAGGATTTATCGGACACTATGAAAAAGAACCCGAAGATATCACAGTTCCGCGTCCTATTAGACTGCTTCTGAGTCGGCGGAAACTTTCCTGCCATTCGGCAGGCATTCCTATGTCTGCCTCTCCCAGGGAATTGAAAATTGGGGAAGGTAAAAAATTTCGTTCGCTCGTTTTCAACCCCGTCCGCGACCTCCCGCTGATTTATATCAGTTCAAGAAAACAGGAGGGAAGGGAGACAGATATCGGAGAATTATTGCTTTCTCCTGAAGAAGTCAACAATAGCGTTATGGGAAATGCATTCGTGTATTTTTCGAGATCCTTGGAATTCTCTGAAGAAGCAGAATATCTTTTGGGGAAACGTTACGAATGTAAGGGAGGAAATGCCATTGTCTATTTTCCAATGGCGGAAAATGAAAATGAAGATAATAAATTGCGTTTCCGGATTATTTCTGCACAAGATATTGAGGAAAAATACGGTGTGAAGGATGGGAAAAAGGAAATTCTAACTATCTTGCGAAAGGCATTTGCACAGAATTCAGACTTCTATAAACATATTCTTGACTATGATACTTGTTCACTTATGCGCAGCCGTGAAAATCAGCAATCCAAAATCAGCGAAAAAGAAGACGATCTGCAAAAGTTGAGGGCACGAATTGCTGAGATGAAGAATGCGACAGAGGATGATAAGAAAAAACTGTTTGACTTGGCCGACGAGGAGGGCAAAAAATATGATAGGCTCTCTAGTGAATATTCTGCTCTATTCAATGATTATGAAAAGCAGGAAAAAGAGATTGAAGAACTAAAGATAAAACTTTATACTTCTGAGCAGCAGGTAGACCAACTCAAGAAGAAAAACGCTGGTGCACTTGATGAGAATTTTAAATTGCTTCTGCAAAATCTGCAAAATCTGCCGAACAACTGTCAGGATATTGCGAAAGTCATTAAAGCTATGTTTCCAAATCGTATCGCATTCACGGAAAAGGGAGAAGAATCCCTTAAGGAATGCGTTACAGAACCGGCATTATTGTGGAAACTTCTTTTTGGAATGGCCACAACTTTCTTTGATTTGCTACACAAGAATCCAGTCAACGCAGCGAAAGATTTTACTCATCTTCTTGGAGGAGGTTTTGAATATGGTAGAGGAGAAGGAAGTATGACACGCAGGGATAGTGTTCTCATGCGTCAATACAAGGATATCTACCAGGGAATAGAAATTGATATCGAGACTCATTTCAAAAAAGGAAACAAGGACAGTGATTCCAGGAGTCTCCGTGTCTATTACGCTTGGGTGCAGGAGAAAGATATAATCGTTGTTGGGCACTGTGGAAAACATCTCGAAAATTACACAACACAAAAAATGCATTAGCCTCTGAAAGTGGCCGAAACCTCCCTTCGGGTTCTGGCAAGGGATCTGTGGAATCAGATGCAAGAGAGATAACCATGTCAAGGAAGGCGAATCATCAGTTGCTTCACCAGGCGAAGAAGTCAAAGCGGGATGAATTTTATACCCAGCTTTGTGATATTGAGCGGGAGTTGCAATACTATCCGGACTGTTTTCGCGATAAGACAGTGTATTGCAACTGCGATGATCCCAGAGTCAGTAATTTTGTCAAATATTTCAAGGAGAATTTTCACGCTTTGGGGTTGCGCAGACTGATCGCTTCCTGTTACAGAGAGAAAACTTCGGAGCCATTGGGCGGGAAAGAAGCCGGGGGGGCATGCCATTGTGTGTATGACGGGAGGGAGGAAGAGATGCAATTTCTTCCTTTGGAAGGAGATGGGGATTTCAGGAGCGGGGAGTGCCTTTCCCTTCTTCAGCAAAGCGATGTGGTGGTCACCAATCCTCCATTTTCCTTATTTCGGGAGTTTGTCTCCCAGATGATAAGATATGACAAGCAATTTCTGATTATCGGGAATGTGAATGCGATCACCTACAAGGAGATTTTTTCCTTAATCCAGGCGGATAAGATTTGGCTTGGGGTCAATCTTGGGCGGGGGATATCCGGGTTTATCGTGCCGGAGGATTATCCGCGGTATGGAACGGAGGTGAGGGTCAATGAAAAGGGACAGACCATCGTGGCCACCAATGGGTGTCTTTGGCTGACCAACCTGGCGTTGTCGCGGCGCAATGCGGATCTCGAACTAAAGAAAGAGTATTACGGCAATGAGGAAGAATATCCGACCTACGATAACTGCCAGGGAATTCACGTTCATCGGACAGAGGATATCCCCATGGATTATGAGGGAATGATGGGGGTGCCCATCACTTTCCTTCACAAGTATAATCCCGCCCAGTTTGAGATCATCCGTTTCCGGAAGGGGGATGATGGCAGGGATCTGCAGGTTCATGGAAAATGCCCGTATTTCCGTATTTTGATCAGGAATCGACGTGTCCAGAATCCCGTCTTTCTCCTTGCCTACCGTGTGACCCACCCCCCGGGGAGGAGATCGTAATCTTCCGTTGTGCTTTTTGCGCAAAGACGGGGGCAAAAGTGTGAAAGTCGGGCCAGAGGGAGGACGCCTGGTCGGGTAAAAACCACATTCCGGAGCCCGGTCGGGGTGGCGTTTTGGGCGGAAAGGGGCGAGAATTCCTAGGCGGGGAGGGGAAGAGGGGGAGAATAGGGAGAAGAAGCTTGCCGGGCGCGGGTTGGGGATGAAGGTATGGACATGTCCCCCAGTTTGCGCCAATTACGAGTCACTTCCCCGGCCTTTTGGGCTTTTGCCGGGCTTTTATGCGGGGCATTGTGCGGGGGCTGGGGGCAAGGATGGGGCTGGTGTGGGGTGTGGACGGCCGGGTGGCTGGGGGCAACGTGGCTGAGCGGCGCCCGGGGGTGGTCCTGTCTGGCATGGGGGCTTTTCCCCTTGGCGGGATGGGGCTGGTTTTCTTTTCGGGAGTATCAGGGAGAGCGTGCCCTGGCCCAGGTGTTTCCCCGGGAACGGACCGCCGGACTTTTTCGCCTGACGATTTCGGAAACGCCCCTGACCGGAGGAATGCTGGCTCCCTGGGATGGCGGCGGCGGACGCACGGTGGGGGAGTTGCAGTGGGTGGCCACCAGGGGAACGAGAGAGCGTCCGGTGTTCCTCCGCCAATGCGTTTGGGTGCAGGGAGGCAATGCCCGGGAACAGGCTCTTCTGCGGGGACTGCCGGAGGGAACCTGCCTGGAGGGCCGGGGCGTGTTTCTGCCCCTGGCGACATCGGATTCCCTGCGCGCTCAGGGTGTGCGCCGGGGACTGCACCTGACGGAATGGCGGGTGGCCAGAGGGCCGAAGGGCAGCGGGGGTGCGCTGCGGCGGATGCGGGAATATCTGGGAGTCTGCCTGGTGGAGGGGCTGGCGTCGCCCCGGGAGGGACAGATGGCTCTGGCCCTGGGATTGGGGGCCTCGGAGGCTCTGCCCCGGGACTGGCGGCGTCGGCAGGCCTGGGCGGGGACGATCCATGCCTTCGCCATTTCAGGGATGCACGTGGGGATGGTGGCGTGGATGGCCGGTCTGGTGCTGCAGTGGCTGGGGGTGCCGTTGTTTTTCCGTCGCGGCACCCTGGGGATATTGCTGATGGGATATGTGCTGCTGACGGGGGCGCCGGCTTCGGGGCTCCGGGCCCTGGGGATGGCTCTGGCGGTGTTGTATGCCCGCCTCCGGTGGCGTGTGCCTTCCTGGGCCAACGCCCAGGGAATTTCCGGGCTGGCGGCGTTTCTCTTCCAGCCCCTGTGCGTCCTCCATATGGGCTTTCTCTACTCCCATACCGTGGTGGCCATTCTGCTCTTCGCCGCCCCGCTGTTCCGGGAGCAGGGCGAACTCCTGGAGGAACGGCAGCGCTGGCTTCCCCGGGAAATGCGCCGCTATCCCCGGATCCTCCTGGCAAAGTGGGTGCTGGGCACCCTGGGGGCCGGAATCCTGGCCTGGATCACTGCTCTCTGGCTCTCCCTGGAAACCAACGGACGCCTGGGGCTCCTGGCTCCCCTGGTGAATCTCCCCCTGGGGGGCCTCATCACCCTGATTCTGGCCTTTCTGCCTCTGCGGCTGCTCCTGGGATTCCTCCTGCCCCAGGGAGATGGCCTGTGGGCGGAAATCCTGGGGATTCTTCTGCGTCTGGCGGGAAGCTTCTCCACCCTGGGAAGCCAGGGGGAGAGCTGTGTGGCCATCGTGGCGCCCCCGCTCTGGACCCGGATTCTCTTCTTCCTGTCTCTCTGGGGTGCGCTGTGCCGGCTGCGGGATCAGAGCTATGCCCGGCGATATTCCGGCGGAAGGAAGGAGTCGAAGCGCTGATGCTGGCTTTCCCGGTATTCCCGGGAGAGAGGTTTGGCGACGGGATAGAGGCGTTCTCCGTCGATGAGGGCGATTTCCCCGTCGGGGCAATAGAAGAAATGTTCCGGTTTGCAGTCCCGTTTCCAGTCGATCCGGGCCTCCTGGAGGCGGGTGAGGGTTTCCCGGGCCTTTGCCAGGGCCTTTGCCTTGGTTTCCCGGAGCACGGAGGGATCCTGGACCAGGGTGTCTACGGCGGTGCCTTCCACCGCCAGCTGAAGCATGGCGCCCCGGCGGGGCGGAAGCCAGGGAGTGTGCTGCAGATAGGCGAGAATCACCGGCACCCGGAAGCCCAGACGCCGGGCATTCTCCAGAAGCCGCACTTCCCGTTCCGTGTTGGTCTCCGGGGCCTGAAAGTGCAGCAGGCGCTGGAGGATCACGGCGGGCTTGGTGTAGAAGTCCTTCTTCAGGAATAGGATGCGCCCGTCCTCCAGAGGGATGCGGTAGGTGGCGCCCCGGGTGTGGCTGCTGACACACTTTCCCCCTGTGAAATCCAGGAGCGCCTTGGGGGTGTCCAGGCCCAGGGAGTGAAGCAGTTCTTCGTAGGAAGGGGTGAGGATGATTTTCATGTTCGGAAGATCTGGGTGACGGCGTATCGGCGTGCCCTGGGGTATCGCAGTTCCCCCGGCGGCCGAAAGGATTCCCTCACCCTTCGTTCAGTAGAGCCAGAAAAGCCGTCTCGTCCAGGACCTTCACCCCCAGGGCCTGGGCCCGGGCGGTTTTGGTGGCTCCGGTGTTTTCCCCGGCCACCAGGAAGGAGGTTTTTCCGCTGACGGAGTCGGTGACCGTTCCGCCCAGGGCCCGGATTTTGGCGGCGGCCTGGGTGCGTCCCATGGAGGTCAGGGTTCCTGTGAGGACGAAGGTCAGCCCCTTGAGGGGTCTTTCCGAGGTGTCTTCCGCCCCTTCATTGCCTCCCTCCGGCTGGATGCGGAGTTCCTGAAGCCGCTCCCGCCACCGCAGCCCAACCGGAGCCTGGAAGAACTCCAGGATGGCCTGGGCGGTCTTGGGGCCGACGCAGGTGGTGACGTAGGCCCCTTTGCTGGCGGAGAATTTCACCAGGCCGGCCCGCTGGAGGGGAGGAAGGAGGGCCTCCTGCCGGTGGCGCCGTTCTTCCTCGGGGGTATGGCGGTCTTCCTGGAGTTCCAGGAGCTGCAGGAGGGCGTGGAGGTAGGGGGAGTCGGCCACCTGATCCAGATCCTTGTGGATGCGTCCCAGCTGGTAGGCGGTGGCGCTTCCCACCTCGGGGATGCCCATGGCCTGGAGCCAGTGTCCCAGATCCTTTTGGCGGGCCTTTTCCAGGGCGGAGAGGACCTTGGCGGCGTTTTTGGCGCCGAAGAGCCGGGGTTCGTCTGCGGTGCCCAGATTCAGGGAGGCCAGCTGGTCCTGGGTGAGGGAGAAGAGATCCAGGGGTTCCCGGACCAGTCCGGCATCGCAGAGGCTTTCGGCCACCACGTCACCCAGGGATTCGATGTCCAGGGCGTTCCGGTGGGCGAAGTATTCCACCCGGCGCACATTCTGGGCGGGACACTGGAGATTTTCGCAGCGCCAGGCGGCGAACTGGGGATCCCGGTGGATGGGGCCGCCGCAGGAGGGACATCTGCCCCCCAGGCTGCCGGGAAGGTCAAAGGGCTTCGCCTCGGGGGGACGATGCTCCATGAGCACCCGGACCACGGCGGGGATCACCTCCCCCGCCTTCTCGATGAGCACCGTGTCCCCCACCCGGATGTCCTTCCGGACAATCTCATCCTCGTTGTGGAGGGTGGCCCGGGAGATGGTGGAGCCGGAGAGGGGAACGGGTTCCAGTTCCGCCACAGGGGAGAGGACCCCGGTGCGCCCCACCTGGATGGTGATGGCCTTCAGCCGGGTGGCCGCCCGCTCGGGCTCGTATTTGTAGGCCTTGGCCCAGCAGGGGGCCTTGGCGCTCATGCCCAGGATCTCCCGCTGCCGGAAGGAATCCACCTTGATGACGGCGCCGTCGGTATCGTAGGGCATGGTGGCCCGGAGGCGGTCCAGCTCCTGGATGGCCTCCTGGATCTCCTGGAAATTCCGGGCGGTGCGGCGCCATTTCTGGGTCTTGAGGCCGAAGGCGCGGAAGGTTTCCAGCAGTTCCTGCTGGGATTGGATGTCTGCTCCTTCCAGACGGCCCTGGGCGTAGAAGAGGATATCCAGGGGGCGGGTGGCCACTTCCCGGGAGTTCAGGAGCTTCACGGAGCCGGCGGTGGCATTTCGGGCATTGGCGAAGGGCTCCAGACCCTCCTCCTGGCGCCGCTGATTCAGGCGGGCGAAGCCCTCCCGGGGCAGATAGCATTCTCCCCGGGCCTCGAAGAAGGGCGGGGGATTGGGGGTGGCCAGACGGAGGGGGACGGAGGGGATGGTGCGGACATTTTCCGTGACGTCGTCTCCCTGGCGTCCATTGCCCCGGGTGACAGCCTGGGTGAAGACGCCCTGGACGTAGCGGACGGCAATGGAGATGCCGTCGATTTTGGGTTCCACCACATAGAGGGGCTTTTCTCCCCGGAGTCCCTTGAGTACGCTTTCATGGAAGCGTTCCAGATCGGCGGCGTTGTAGGTGTTTTCCAGGGAGAGCATGGGGATGGTGTGCTCCACGGTCTGGAATCCCTCCAGGGTTCCGCCATGCATTCGCTGGGTGGGGGAGTCGGGGGTGACCAGTTCCGGGTGCTGGCGTTCCAGGTCCCGGAGCTGCTGGTAGAGCCGGTCGTATTCCTGGTCGGAGATTTCCGGGGTGGCCTCCAGGTAGTAGAGCCGGTCGTGGTGCCGGATTTGTTCCCGGAGGGCTTCCGCCTGTTCCTGGAGGGAGGGATCCGTGGCGGGGGAGGCCTGGGGTTCTTCGGGGAGGAAGAAGAAACTATCCTGTTGATACTGTGTCATTTGCCGATACAGAAGCGGTGAAAGATGGTATCCAGCACATCGGGATCCACGGTCTGCCCGGTGATGCTTCCCAGGGCGGCGATGGCCTGGCGCAGGGGGATGGCGGCCAGGGCCCATTCCTGGGATTCCACCAGGGGACGGGCCTCTTCCAGGGCCCGGGCGGCTTCCTCCAGCCAATGCCCGTGCCGGGCGCTGACGGCTACGGAGGCCCGGACGGCATCCTGGGCCCTGGCGTCCAGCAGACGCCGGGCCAGTTCCTCCCGGAGGAGATCCAGTCCCTGGCCGGTGGTGGCGGAGAGGGGGAGGAGATCCGGGGGAGGGGTGGCCAGGTCGCACTTATTGGCGGCAAGGAGAAGGATTCCCCGGTGGGGCCACTGGGGCCAGGCGGTTTCCTGGGGACGGGTGGCATCCACCAGCCAGAGGATGGCCTCGGCCTCGGCGGCGGCTTCCCGGGCCCGGGTGATGCCGTCCTGTTCCACGGGGTCGTCGGTCTGCCGTGCGCCGGCGGTGTCCACGATATGGATGGGGATGCCCTGGAGGATGAAATCCGCCTCCACGGTGTCCCGTGTGGTGCCGGGGATGGGGGAGACGATGGCCCGCTGGCGTCCCAGCAGCTGGTTCAGGAGGCTGGATTTTCCCACATTGGGGGCGCCGGCGATGACCAGTCTGGCGCCGTGGCGCAGCAATTCTCCTTCCCGCCGGCTTTCGGCCAGGCGTAGGAGTTCTTCCTGGCAGGCCGCCAGGGATCCGGCCACGGTTTCCGGGGGCATCCAATCCAGCTCCTCCTCCGGGAAATCCAGGCGGGATTCTACCTCGGAGAGGAGGAGGGTGAGCCGGTCGTAGTGGCTTTGGATGGTCTGCCGCAATTCTCCGGAGAGCTGGCGATTGGCCAGCAGGAGAGCCTGTTCCGATTCGGCGGAGACCAGATCCGCCACGGCCTCGGCCTGGGTCAGATCCAGCTTCCCGTTCAGGAAGGCCCGCCGGGTGAATTCTCCCGGCTCCGCCCCCCGCACGCCACAGGAGAGAATGGCCTGGCAGGCCAGACGGGCGGCCACCGCCCCTCCGTGGAGATGAAATTCCACCACATCCTCCCCGGTGTAGCTGCGGGGGCCGGGCATGAAGACCGCCAGGCAGGAGGCATCCAGGCAACGGGTTCCCTGGGGATCCAGGAGCCGTCCCAGCAGCAGGCGCCGGGCGTTTTCCGGGGCCTCCAGGGAGCGATCCCCCTGCCAGAGCCTCCGGGCCACTGCCAGGCTTTGGGGGCCGGAAAGGCGGAGGATGGCCACGGCGCCCCCGGGAGCGGTGGCCGGGGCGCAGATGGTGTCTTGGGTGGAGACGGCAGGGGAGGGCATGAGGGAGGAAAGCGGGGGAGGCGACGGGCCGGAAAAGGGAAGAAACCCGCAGGGGAAAGCCACCTACGGGGTTCGCAGGAACCCTAAAATAACCCTTCTCCCCATGTCCCGGTGGCTGGCTTCCCTGGGACAATTCCGTCTCGGTTGCGGGCTCAGGTGGGCTGGGGGAATCAGAGCGGGAGGAGGGAATCCACCAGACAGACTTCCGGGAGGAGTCCGGGGACCCGGCGCTGCATCTCCCGGATGAGCCAGAGGGCGTCTGCGGCACTGGCGGGCTGGGCAGTGGGGTTGAGGATCCAGTTGGCGTGCTTTTCACTGACTACCAGGGGACCCCGGCGCAGTCCTTTGCATCCGGCGGCTTCCAGGAGACGTCCGGCGGAATCCCCCGGGGGATTCCGGAAGATGCTGCCGGCGGAGGGTCCCTGGGGATTGGCGGCCAGGCGGCGCTGGTGTTCCTGGCGGATGGCCTCCTGCTCCGCCTGGGGATCGCCGGGGGCCAGGCGCAGGGTGGCCTGGAGGACGATGCCGTCCCGGGGGACGGGGGAGTGCCGATAGGAGAAGCCTCCCTGGCTTCGGGTCCAGCGGAAAGGGGCGCCGGTGGCCAGGGAGACCCCGGTCCACTCTTCCAGGAAATCGCCGATGGCGGCACCGTGGGCGCCGGCGTTCATGCGGATGGCGCCTCCCAGGGTGCCCGGAATGCCGGAGAGGGGGGCCAGGCCGGCCCGCCCCTTCTGGGCGCAGAAACTGGCCAGGCGGGGCAGGGAGAGGGAGGCGGGGACGGTGAGGAGGTCGCCCTTTTCCTGGAGGGGGAGGGTGGGCGTGGGCGCCAGGCGGAGGAGGTGTGCGCCGTCCCGGTCGGAACCCAGGAGATTGGTGCCGGCCCCCAGGGGGAGGAGGGGCAGATTTGGGGGGAGATCCCGGAGATCCCGGGCTTCCTCCAGGGTCCAGAGGCAGACGGTTCCCAGCCCTACGTGGAGGGAGGTGAGTTCATGCCATGGGCATTCCCGGCAGGTCAGCGCCATTTTCGCTCCCAGATGGAGAGGCACTCCCGTTTGTTGTCGGCAAAGAAGGTGCGGGAGGAGATTTTGGCTTCCCGCACCACCCGATATCCTCCCATGACTTCCCGCTGTCCGTCGTAGGCATTGGCCTCCACCACGGCCACCCCCGCCTCCAGGAAGCTGAAATTGTTCTTCAGGGTGAGCAGCAGCTCCATGTCCAGGGAGTCTTCCAGGGGAATGCCCTCCTCCCGCCAGAGCCGGAGGGCTTCCATCACCGCCTGCACATTGGCGGAATCCTCGTCCTGGTCCAGGCGGTTGGCGATTTCCCAGGCGGTGGCGGAGAAGATGGAGACCCGGCTGGCGCTGGCGTAGGTGTAGGCGATCTGCATGGGGGGCAGGGTGGCGATTTCTCCCTCCACCACCGTGTCCCATCCCGGGAGCCAGTAGAGTTCCGCCTTGAATTCCATGGGGCCGTTGCGGGGCAGGGTATAGAAGCCGTCGGCGGCGTAGTCGTCCACCTCGTAGCCATTGAGGCTGCGGAGGTCGTTGTCGTCCACATAGTCGGTGTAGGCGTCCAGGAAGTTGTCCACTTCCAGGAGGAGATCGGCGTCGTCCACGGCGCTAAGTCCCTGGCGCAGCTGGGTGGACATGTTTTTGAGGACCAGTCCGCTCTCCCCGGAGTTCAGGGTGACGCAGCAGCGTTCCTCATCCAGGAGGTGGGGTCTGCCGTCCAGCATCCAGGGGGGGAACTCCTCGGTGGTGCGGAATTCATCCTCCTCGGTCTGTCCCAGGGTGCGGTTGGCGAAGAGTCTCCGGTCGGTGAGATGGAGCCAGAAGGCGGTATCGGCGGCGGATTCGGCCTGATAGCGCAGGAGGCCCTTGGTGGAGACCGCATAGGCTTCCTTGGAGAGGATTTCGGAGACGGTCATCAAGTGGGCGATGAGGACCATGGAGGTGGCCAGGACCCCCATGACCATCAGGAGGGCCATGCCTTCCTGGCCGGGGGCGGGGATATGGCGCGGGGTGGTCATCGCTTGTCCTCCTCCAGGGGATTCCATTTTCCGAAGCGTTCCCGGTAGGCGTTGCCCATGGTGCGGCGCATCCAGGTTTCCTGGCGTCCGTTGGTCCAGTAGACGGTCATGCGGATGGCCAGGGGGAGATCCAGGCGCTGGGAGTCCTCGGTTTCCCACTCGTCCAGCCAGAGCCAGCGGTCTTCCCAGTTGTCGTTCTGGTCACCGGACCAGTCCAGGTAGGAGAAGGCGATGTGGGAGATGCCTTCCGCCAGGAGGACCGTCTGGTCCCGTCCCCCCAGGTCGCTCCACTGATAGAAGGGGCGGTCGGTGTAGGTGAAATAGAGATTGCCGTCCTGGACCTGGAATTCTCCGAAGCGGAGGGCGCCCTCCACGGGGTCATGGAGGTCATGGAGATAGGCGATGCGGAGGAAGTTGGGCTGGGCCACCAGGAAGGGGAATTTTCTGTCCTCCCGGGAGGCCTGGTCGCTGGTCCAGGTGAAGGGGACGGCGTGGGAGAGGGCGGCATCGATGACCCGGTCCATCCCCAGCAGCTCCTGGAAACGGTTTTTCTCCTGGAGGATCTTGGCCCAGTTCTGGGAGACGCCCCGGGCATAGCCGAAGAGGACGATGGTGAGGGAGAGGAGGATGGCCACGGCGATGGCCAGCTCCAGAAGGGTGAAGAACCGCCTTTGGCGGAGAGGGGCTTGGCGGCTCATCCCTGGCCTCCTGTGGGCTCATAGTCCACATCCTCGTTCTTCACCAGCTTGCGAACCGACTGCTCCCCCACCAGCTTCCCGTTCTCGTCGTAGAGGCGCACCCGGAATTCTCCCAGCCGCCAGCCCTGGATGGATTCGTAGGCGGCGTCAGGGAGGCCGTCCTCCACGTTAAAGAGTTCGCATTCGGCGTACCACCCCTGGGGGAGGAGTTCCTGGGGGAAGTCGGCGTCGGGGCCGCAGGCCAGGTAGAATTCCAGGGCGTTGGTGAGATAGTGTTCCCGTCCCCATCGCCGTTCCTCCCGCAGGACCTTGGCCTGGCTGGTGCCCACGATGGACATGGTCGCCACGGCGCTGAGAGCCAGCACCAGGGAGGCGATCATGACTTCCATGAGGGTGAAAGGACGGCGGCGCATGAACAAGGGGGTGGGGAGAGGGTGGGGAATGGACGGAGGAATAACGCCTTCTCCTAGAGGAGTATTGTGTCGCCGGAATCCGCGAAGGAAATGCCGGTTTTGCGAAAGGACATAATAACCTGTTGATATGCAGTATATATGTATTAACACAAAACAAAAGACTGCATTCGCCAAGGAGGTTATTCTCTCCGCCGCCAAATTTAGCACATCCCGTGAGAACCTCTCTCCACACGGAGGACTTTCCCTTGGGGACGGCCTGCTTTCCTCCAGGGGAATGCGTGTCCCTGGGGAACACGGCGCCGCCCCATCGCGGTGCGCCTTGAGGGGCGTCCCCCCAAAACAGCGGGACACGGCACATGGGGGGACAGAGGAAAGATTTGGGGATTCCTGCCGTTTTGGGCGAAAAAGATTTGGGGATTCCTCTCTTTCATGCTGCATTACAGGAACATGCGATGGAGGGATCCAAAATGATGTTCAAGAGAAAAATCGGCTCTTCGACTTTTTCAATGGGTATCAATGAGGCAGGAGGTCAAGTT
>JAEDNW010000037.1:0-17125 GCA_016302315.1 Lentisphaeria bacterium | reverse complement strand
TTATCGCCTACCGGGGGTTTGGTCGTCCCTGCGGTCCTTCCGCACCCCCGTCTATCGATCCTGCCACCCCGCGGGGCGGGGTTCAATAGGAATTCCCCCCGTCCCCCGCAAACGGGGGTGGATATAGCGCCAAGGGTTTCCCCCGGGGAGGCTATGCCGTGCCCGCATGGGCGCCAAATTTCCCTGTGGCTGGCTGAACCGGGGGCACGGGGGATTCCCCCGTCTGTGGCGCGATCACCCTCCCCCCCAGAACCCCGGCAGGGGTGGCAGGATCGCTAGACGGGGGTGGAGGCCGTGTGGAACATCCCGGGCGCCCCCCCCCGGCAGCGACAACCCCCAGGGGTGTGCAGTCATATTTTCATTCCTTGCATTTCCCGGGGGGATTTTTTTCGGAAAACGAGTAGGGAATTGCTATTTTGGCTTTCTAATTTCCCCTCCCCTCTTAGGCGGCGGAGGGTCTGGCGGTGCAGTGGTCCAGGATCCAGGAGAGGGCTGGCAAATATCCGAAGGCGGCCAGCAGGGTTCCCATACCCAGGATGCCCGGAGCCTGATGCCAGACCCCGTATAGGGTGAGCTCCGCCAAGGCATAGAGAAGATGGGCCGTGCCCCCCGCCAGGGCGGCGGCGTACCATCCCCGGGGAGGATTCGGGAAGAAGGCGCCACAGGCCAGCAGCGCCACCCCGCCGGTGGAGAGGATCAGGGCCAGGGGATGCACCCCCAGAGGGACGGCGGCCCCGCAATCCCAGAGGATGCCGGCCAGCAGCGCCAAAACCATGGGAATACCCATGGGGCAGCGCAGAGCGAGATAGGCCAGAAGCAGAACGAGGGGATGGAAGAAAAGCTCCGGGAAGAAGCGTCCGGCCACCAGTTCCCAGCCCAGGGAAAAGTAGAGGAGGACAAGAAATCCCGCCATCCGCAGGAATCCCCACAGGCACCCGGAACGCCCCAGAAGGCTCTCCCGGATCGCCTCGGGATGGAGGGTCACCGACACCTCCACAAGGGCATGGTTCTGGGAATCGGCAAGCTTCATATCCCCCTCAGCGTTTTCCCCGGATGGCCACCATCACATATTGGATGCCCATGAAATCCTTCACGGCAGGAGTGACGGCATAGACAGGTGAGTCATCCGGAGCCCGGTCTTTTCCCTGGATCATCCCCACCGGAAGCCCCGGCTGCATGGCCTCGCTCCCCAGATCCGTGGTGTAGAGCCACTCCCCGAATCCCAGGGTATCAAAGGATTCTCCCATGGTGCCCGCCAACACCAGCCCCCCAGACTGATTCTCCAGAATGCCGCTGGTCTTCCGCAAGGCGGCCTCCGCCGGAAGGGTGAAATCCCGGGCGCAAAGTAGCTTCACCACAGACTGCCGGGCCGTAGCCTGGAAGACCACCCCCACAAGGCCATCCTCTGTCAGGACAGCCTGCCCCTCCTGGATGCCGTCCGAGGCCCCGCGGTCCAGAATCAAGGTGTTCAGCCTTCCCAGAAAGAGCCCCCTGCCCGTCACTTCCGCCACCACCAGGGAATAGTCCTTTGGCTGCTTGTAATGCCGCAGAAGTCTCTGCAGCTGAAGATTCTCCAGACGAAGTCCCTCCTGCTGCGCCTGGGCCTGGGACAAGGCCATCCGGGCCTGGGCCAGTTCCGCCAGCAGGGCATCCCGCTCCTCCAGGGTCATGTTTTCCGGCAATCCCCCCAGGGCCTCCCGGGAGATGCGCTGTCCCATGGCATGGAATTCCTGGGTGGGCTGGGTGAAAAGCAACCCGGTGTGGAGGATCCTCCGGGTGGTTCCTGCGGGCAGGAAGAAGAGAGCGGCGGCGCAAAGCAGGAAAGAAAGGAGGGTCAGGATCCGGACCGTCAGATTGCCCTGGGAGGGAGAAGAGGCTTTTTCCTCAGGTGAAGTCATAGTGTTTCCCAAAGAGTTCCGCCAGTTCCGCCAGTTTTTCCCCTTCTGCGTCGCCTTCCACCCGCAGGGTCACCACATCACCCCGGCGGAGGGAAAGGCCCATGATGGAGAGGGGGGAGGCCGTGATGGGCGTGGCTTTCCCCTGGGGAGAAACCACCCAGGCCCGCCCCGAATACCCCTTCAGGGCCGCCGCAATCAACCCGCTGGGACGCAGATGAATCCCACGGCCATTCTCAATCATGACAATCTTTTCCTGCATGTTCCTCCATGTCACACAGATTCAGGAATCTCCGCCACTTCCCCGCTCCGTTGCCGGGGCAGGTGCGCGGCCTCAGGCCGAGGGGGATACCCCCTCCCGAATCCAACGGGTCAAGGTCTGCCCGGGATTCTCCACATCCTCCCGGCCCAGAGAAAATGTCCGGCAGCCCGGATGGGTCTTCTCCACCAAAGGAAGGCCATAGTGGAAATCCCGGAAATGCCCCTCGCAGAATCCCCGGACGGACTTTCCGGCCTGGGCCGCCAGTTTCACCAGGCGCTCCTTGGCCTCGGCGGAAAAGGAGAGCCCATAGCCTTCCTGCTCCTGGAAGCGCTGGGCAAAGGCCTCCACTTCCTCATAGGCCAGGCTGCGGGTCTTCTGGGCATTGGCCTGCAGCAGATCCTCCAGGGCTTTCCGGGGATGTTCCAGCATGGCCCGGGTGAGATGCAGTTCCGTCACCCCGGTGCCTGGAAGCTCGAACTTGTAGTCCCGGAAGAACCGTTCCAGGACCGTGAGGAGTCCCCGGGCGCCGGTGCGTTCCCGGGCCGCCTCCCGGGCGATTTCCCGGAGGGCATCCGGCTCCGCCGTCAGCTGGATCCCGTATCCCTCCATGGCCGTCACATACTGTTCCCAGATGCCATTCTCCGCCGTGGTGAGAATCCGTTCCAGCTCCGCCTCCCCCAGTTCCTCCAGGGCCACCCGGACGGGGAAACGCCCCACAAACTCCGGCTCGAAGCCATAGTTCACCAAGTCCGCCGTCTGCACCTGCTGGAGCAGAGCCGACTCCCGGCTCTCCAGGGAGGCTTCCCGCCTCTCCTTCTCCGCCTCCTCCCCCTCCCGGGCGGTGCGGAAGCCGATGGAGCCGTTGCCCAGACGGCGCTTCACCAGGGAATCCAGTTTGCTGAAGGCGCCGGAGACGATGAAGAGAATGAACTTGGTGGAGATGGTGGAGGGAGGACGCCGCCCATCCCGCTGAAAGCTCATCATGGCCTGCATCTGCCCCATCATGTCATTCTGGGCAATGAGTCGCACCTCCGAATCCTCCAGCAGTTTCAGCAGATTCACCTGCACCCCCCGGCCGGATACATCCTTCTGGCCATCCCCGCCCCGGCTGGCCAGCTTGTCCACCTCGTCAATGTAGACAATGCCAAACTGGGCCAATTCCTCATTCCCGTCCGCCGCCTTCACCAGATCCCGGACGATGTCCTCCACATCATATCCCACATAGCCCGTCTCGGAAAACTTGGTGGCATCGGCCTTCACAAAGGGGACGCCCACCAGCCGGGCAATGCAGCGCATCAAATAAGTCTTTCCCACGCCGGTGGGCCCCATCATCAGCACGTTGACCTTGGGGTAGTCCCGCTTGGCCATCTCCGGCTCCTCCAGGCATCGGCGCACATGATTGTAGTGGTCGCAGACGGCGGTGGCCAGGACCTTTTTCGCCTCGTCCTGGCTGATGACATAGCGGTCCAGGTCATCCCGGATCTCCCGGGGTTTCAGGGAGAACTTCCGCACTACATCCAGGGGGGAGATCCTGGGCGTCTTTTCCGCCGCCTCCTCTCCGTTCCCTGCGGCATTCCGGTCCATCCGGATGGATCCCAGGGGAAATCCCCCCAGGCGGTCAATGAGATCCTTCCACAGATCGCCGGGAGCCCGGGTTTCCCCGGGATGTTCCTCATCCGGGCGCTTCTCCCGCCCTTCGTCGGTCCTCTCGTCCTTCATTCTCGTAAAAACTCTGTCGATGATAAAATTCTTTGCAGGAGAAGGGGGGCAAGCCGCCGGAAAACTCCCCCGTACGTCCTTTTCCGCCGAGTCTAGCGGGCGGGTGCCCAGGCAGGCAGGGCGAGTCTGGCTCCTTTGGTCAGAGGCTGGAAGGTATGCATCCAGGAATCCACCACATACAGATCCTGGGAGCCACCGGTGGCCCGGGTGCAGACGATATGGCGTCCGTCGGGCGCCCAGCTGGGGGCCTCCCACTGTCCCGCTGCCTCGGTGATGATCTCGGGTCCCTCCTCGGGCTTGGCCGGATCCAGCACCGCCACCACATACTGCCCGCCCACCCGGGTGGAGAAGCAGATTTTCTTGCTGAAGGGGGACCAGTCCGGGGAGACACATTCGGCGGCGCCCCGGGTAAGGCGTTTTGCCTCGCCCCCGTCCAGGGAGCGGAGATAGAGCTGGGGGCGTCCCCTGCGGTCCGAGACATAGCACACCTGGGTGCCATCCGGGCTGAAGACAGGGGAGGATTCCACATCCCGGTCTTCCGTCAGGCGGGTCCGGGTTCCCGTGGCCAGATCCAGGAGATAGAGATCCACCTGCTTCCCCAGAGAGAGGGGAAGCGCCACCTTGCGGCCATCGGGGGAGAGGTCGGCGGAGGCATTCAGCCCCCGGGAGCCGGAGATGATGCGCTGGCGTTTGTTGGCCAGATCCATCAGGAGAATCTGGAGTGCGCTTCCCTGGTTCAGGGTGTAGACCAGAGCCCCGGCATGTCCCCAGGAGGGTTCCGTGGAGATGGCGCCGTTATGGGTCAGCCGGGTCTGGGCGCTGCCGTCGATGCGGCAGGTATAGAGCTCCTTGCGTCCCTTGGAATCGGTGACCACATAGGCGATGGGACGTGTGCAGAGGGCGGGCACCCCGAAGAGTTCCCGGAGGAGGGCGTCGGTGACCTTGGCCGCCCCGTCATTCCAGTCCTCCCCCCGGCCTTCCAGCTGCAGGATGCGTTCCTCGCCGGCGACACGCGCCGAGATGGCATAGCCGAAGGCGCCTCCGTTCACGGAAAGCTGGACCTGGCCCCGCTCCGCCTGCTCCCCGGGAAGCACCTGGAACCAGTCGCACCGCCGCAGCATGGTCTCCAGCACCTTGGCCCCCTGGGAATCTCCGGCATATTTCACAATGCCCAGGGTGGGATTTCCCTTGACCACCTTGGTCACGGATCCCACAGGACGCTGCTGGGCCCACAAGGGGCAGGAAAACCCCAAAACTACCAGGGCAAAAGCCCCCCAAACCATGGACATGATTCCCTTCATCGGCTTTTCCGTCAAAAATGTCATTTTTCCTCCCCCTTTCCCTTTACCTCCCGGCAAGCACCGCAGACAACGCCCCCCCCCCGAAAAAAAAGACGGGCACTCCCCCCGCTTTTCCCTCCCCCGAAAAGCGGAAACACGCCGGGGCCACCAGGACCCCGGCGCCGGGAAAAGGCGTGGACGCTTCCCGCCGGGGCTGGCTACACCGCCATGAGCTCCTGCTGCTTGTCCGCCAGAACCGCATCCACCTTCTCGATCATCTTGTCCGTCAGCTTCTGGATCTTCTCGGTCTGGCTCTTCTGCTCGTCCTCGGTGATCTCGGACTTCTTCTTGGCTTCCTTGATGGCCTCGTTGGCGTCCCGCCGGGCATTGCGGATCTCCACCCGGGCCTCCTCGGCATACTTCTTCACCTGCTTGGTCATCTCATTGCGGCGCTCCTCGGAGAGTTCCGGGATGGGCAGGCGGATCACCTTGCCGTCGGTCACCGGGGTGATGCCCAGTCCGCTGGCCTGGATCGCCTTCTGGATGGCATTCACCGCATTGATGTCCCAGGGCTGGATCTTCAGCAGGCGGGGTTCGGGGGCGCTGATGGCGGCGATGTCCTTCAGCCGGGTCTGGGCGCCGTAGTAGTCCACCATGACACCCTCCACCAGGGCGGGGGAGGCCTTTCCGGTGCGGACGGAGTCGAAGCGGCGCTTCAGGGCGTCCACGGTGTTGAGCATGGCCAGCTCGGTATTCTCATGGATTTCTTCTGCAGTAGGCATAGGGGAATGTTCTCCTTTTGTTGCTAAGGGTGTGATGTCGAAGGGAATGGTTGAAGGAATGGATTCCGCCGCCGTTGGGAGGAAAGGAGCCTTTCCGGGCTTCTTCGTGCCCGACCTTCCCGGGGAAAACCGTCTTCCGAGGAACCTCCCTCCCTGGGCGAAAAAGCTACTCTGTGACCAGGGTGCCGTGCTGGAAGTTCCCGGAGAGAATCTCCCGGAGCACCCCTTCCTGATCCGCCTTGAAGACCACCATGGGAAGATGGTTTTCCTGGCACAGGGCAAAGGCATTGGCATCCATCACCTTCAGGTGGAGGGCCAGGGCCTTGTCATAGGAGAGGGTGGAGAAGCGGACCGCCTCCGGATGGAGGACAGGATCGGCATCATAGATGCCATCCACCTTCGTGGCCTTGAAGACCGCCTGGGCCCGGATTTCCAGAGCCCGCAGAGCCGCCGTGGTGTCGGTGGAGAAGAAGGGGTGGCCGGTTCCCGCCGCAAAGAGCACCACGGTGCCCTGGGAGAGCAGGCGTTCCGCCTCCCGGTAGTCGAAGGGAGGCAGCACCCCGGCAATGGGGAGGGCAGACTGGATTTCCGCGGGAATGGAGATGGCCTGGAGGGCATCCCGCATGGCCAGGGCATTCATGCAGGTGGCCAGCATGCCCATATAGTCGGCCCCCACTCGGTCCATGCCCTGACGGCTGCCCGCCAGCCCCCGGAAGAGATTTCCCGCCCCGATGATTACGGAAACCTGGGTACCGCAGGAAATGGCCTCCGCCACCAGGGAAGCGCTTCTGGCGATGGCGGCGGGATCCAGCCCCCCATGGGGGCCGCCCAGGGCTTCGCCACTGATCTTCAGGAGGATACGGGAAAAATAAGGCTGGGGCATAGAGAAGGGTCTCCGGGAGGGGATTCGGGAGGGCGGGGATTTTGGTATATTGTAAGGCGATTTCCGTTTTCTGCGCCCTTCCCCGCCAGTTTTTTTGCCCTTCATTCCCCCTGGAATCCCCCCTTCGACACCCCGCCTCCATGCACCGTCATCCCCTTCCCCTTCTCCTCTCCCTCCTCCTGCTGGGACTCTCCCTCCCCGCCTGGGGCGGCGGCTCCCCCGACCCCCTCTCCTCCAAAGTCGAGGCCAAGCTCCGGCGATGCCAACCCATCCCCGTGGAGGGCGCCCTCACCCTCTCCGTGGCAGTCCGCCCCGAGGAAATCCTTCGCATCCCCCTGGAGGAGAATCCCTCCACCGGATACCAGTGGGACCTGCAGATCCAGGGCGAGGAATGTGCCAAGCTCCTGCGAAGCGACTTCCTGCCCCCCATGGCGCCCCCGCCCCCGCCGCCCTCCCGCAAGGAGGGCAAGCACGGGGAGCAGCCACGTCGTCCCGCCCAGGCAGACGAACCGCCCCCGCCCCTAGTGGGCGCCCCGGGAATCCGGGTCTTCACCATCCGCGGCGAACGCTCCGGCACCGCCATCATCCGCTTCTCCTGTCGCCGTGACTGGGAGAAGGGCGCCCCCGCCAGCGTCCTGACTCTGGTCCTCTTCGTCACCGAAAAAGACTGACGCCCCTCCCCTGGAGGCAAAAAGCCCCCCGGAAGCTCCCGCCAGCAGGCGGCGTTCCGGGGGGGCTTTGTCGTTTTCAGGAAATCAGGAGACTAGAGCCACTCCTTCTTCCCCTCCACGTAGATCTTCTGGAACTCCTCGTCGCTCTTGGTCAGATAGAGAATGCCTTCGATGAGGCCCAAGATACCGCCAATGCCACAGAAAAGGGAGATGATCAGCTGGATGATCCCCGCCTTGTTGTATCCCAGGTAGAACTTGTGGATGCCCAGCCATCCCAAAAAGATCGCCAGCAGACCGGCCACCAATTTTTCCTTGGGCTTGTTCATGAAATCTTGCACTGCATTGTTTTCCATAGAGGGGATGTTTTCCTTTTGAGGTTTGAGGTTGAGGTTTGAGGTTAGGAACTTCTTGGGGAACACACCCACGGCACATCTCCGTGGGCAAAGGGACTACCCTCCCAGGGGAGCCAGGAGGGAGAAGGGGAACCAGGGAAGGTTGCGGAGCAGGAAGAAGAGGAGCAGAACCGCCGCCACGCCGCAGGCCAGGTCGGTTCTCCGGGAAAGGGAGGGCACCCACAACAGGCCCAGAAGATACCCGCCCATGGGCAGGAGAAGAAGATTGTAGCGGAGACTCCGGAAAAATTCGCCATGGAGGAGCCAGTAGAGGGCTCGGGTGCCGCCGCAGCCAGGGCAGTACAGCCCCGTCAGAGCATGAAAGAGGCAGCGGGGCCACCGGGAGCCGGGAGACTCCGGGGAATGAAAGTAGAGCAGCGCCAGAAGCGCCAGGGCAGCGGGCAAGCCCAGAAGGCATCCCATCCCCCGATGGCGGCTCCACCAGGATTTTTCCTTACAGGCCATCATCCCAAGGATCTTCTTCCTCTATCTCGAAATCCGGCTCCAGGGCCTCTTCCTCCTCCGCTTCGGGAAGTGTCTCCTGCCTCAAGACCGAGGCTTCCTTCCCCTTGCTGGCCCTGTTCTCCCGACACACCTGGATCGTGGCAAAGACAACCGTCAGCACCCCGGCGAAGATCCCGCCTACGGAGAGGAGAAAGGAGGCATGGCCCAGCCGGGCCGCCTTCCAATCCTCTCCCCGGTGCCGGAAAAACAGCGCCAGGAGGGAGCAGAGGAGGGCAAACATCCCCAGGACGGGGCAGCAGAAAAAGGTGGTGACAATGGCCAGAAGCAGATGGGTGGGAGGCTTGCTCCGGGCCGCATTCTGCGTGGCGGCACTTTCTTCCGCCTCTTTTTTCGTCCCCAGGGGATTCCCCACGCCCTCCTCCTGCCTTCTGCCCCGGGGGGAGGCCTGGGGATTCTGCACCCTGGCCCCGCACTGGCGACAAAAACTGGAGTTCTTGTCATTCCAACCACCGCAATTCGGACAAATCATATCGCCTCGTCCTCAAAACCTCCCTTCCGGAAACCCTTGGGATTCGTCATCCTTTTCCTGGCCAGAACGACCAGAAAAAACCACTCTTCCACGGACCGGGAGAAAAAGCAAACACGGATTCTCCCTCCTGGACATGCCTACAGGTAAAATCGCCCTGCCCCAAAACGCAACCCCGGGAGAACATTTCGGCATACTATAAATCCGGTAATCCCCATTGCGAAGCCCCTCCTGCCCGCCGGGGAAAGTCTTCCGGCGGTTTTCGGGAAAGGATAAAACGATTTCCGAGCGGGAAGGAAACAGGAAGCGGGAATCTCCGGAAAAAATAATGGATAATCCTGGGAGGCGATATATATTTCCCCACTCTGATTTTATGGGAGTTCTGCTTGGGGGAATCCGTCTTCTTTTCGACACGTCTCCCCCAGACCGGAGGATCAGGGCGAATGGTGGAGAAAATGATGGAATTATCCTTCGAGTCACTGCTAAAGGACACCACAGGCCGGGTCATCTTCCGGGGAATATGGGGTAGCCATGCCTATGGCACATCCACCCCGGAAAGCGACTGGGACACTTTTGGCGTGTATGTTCTTGAGGCGGAGAGATATCTCTCGTTACAGGAACCGCCCCTTCAGCTGGCTGACGCCCGCAATGACAACCGCTTCTATTCCCTGCGGAACTTCCTGGAGCTGGCGGCCAACGCAAATCCCAACATCCTGGATGCCATCTTTCTTCCCCAGGACTGCGTGCTGCACACCAGCCCGTATTGGGCCACGATCTACGAACATCGCGGCCTCTTCCTTTCCCGGAAATTCTACCAGACCTACGTCCACTATGCCATGGGGCAGATCCGGAAGGCCCATGGTCACAAGAAGCTCATCCACAATCCGCAGCCGGAGCGCCCGCCCACCCCGGAGGATTTCTGCTATGTGCTGGGCACCTCCCCGGCCGGAATGCCCATGCGCTCCATTCCCCTGAAGGAATCGGGAATCTCCCTGGCGCACTGCCACGTCTCCGCCCTGGAGAACAGCGGCGAAATCTACCGCCTCTACCACTACGGCCCCTCCGCCAAGGGCGTCTTCCACAAGGAAATGCTCCTGTGCCAAAACATCCCGAAGGAGGACGAGACCACCCATTTCTGCGGGCTGATGCTCTTCAACAAAAATGCCTACGAGCAAGCGAAGATCAAGCACAGGCAATATTGGGAATGGCGGCGGAAACGCAACGAGGCACGCTGGCGCAGCCAGGAGGCGGGGCTTCTCAACTACGACGCCAAGAACCTGATGCACACCTTCCGACTGCTCTATTCCGCCCTGCACCTCCTGGAAAACGGGGAACCCCTCGTGCGCTTCACCGGGGAAAAACGGCAGGAGCTGTGCGATATCCGGGCAGGACGCTTCGGCTATGAAGAGCTGGTGACCAAGGCCGAAACGCTGGCCGCCAGGCTTGCCCAGGAAGGCGAAAAATCCTCCTTGCCCGAATCCTGCGACCTGGACAGGGTCAACGACCTGCTCCTGACCATCACCCACCAATGGGAGAAGGACCATGCACAATGAAATCCTGTCTGCCTTGAGGCAGCTGGAAGCCCAGCATGGCTGCCACTTCCTCTTCGCCGCCGAATCCGGCAGCCGCGCCTGGGGATTCGCCTCGCCGGACAGCGACTACGATGTCCGCGCCATCTACGTCAATCCCCTGGACTGGTATCTCTCCACCGAGACCGCCCCCAAGGACACCATCGAGGCAATGCTTCCCGGAGACCTGGACATCTCCGCCTGGGAGCTTCGCAAGGCCCTGAGGCTTTTTGCCACAGGCAATCTCTCCCTTTACGAATGGATCACCAGCCCCATTCTCTATTGGGCCGTCCCCGGCTTTCTGGAGGAACTGCAGGCCCTCCTGCCCCTGTGCTTCCCTCCCCTCAAGGCCACACACCACTATCTCTCCCTGGCCCGGCAGGCCTATGCCTCCCTGGATGAGGAGGGCACAATCTCCCTGAAAAAGCTCTTCTATCTTCTCCGGGGCACCCTGGCGGCCAAATGGTGCCGCCAATCTCTCACCATGCCGCCCGTCCCCTTCCCGGAGCTGCTGACGGCCGACCTTATGCCCCCGGAGCTTCTCGTCCATGTCCAAAGCCTCCTGAAGGAGAAACAAGGCGGAGGCGAAAAGGCCAGGACGAGCTTCACCCCGGATCTGCGGCTCTTCTTCCACCAGACCCAGCAGGAGTGCCAGCAGATGGCGCCCCCCAACAGGCCCCCCGCCCCCGCAAGAGAGGTCTGGGATGGCCTCCTGCGGAAATGGGTGCGGCTCTATGAGAATGTCCGCGCCCCTGAAGGCGACACCCTCCCCGGCATCTCCTGATGCACCCCATTTTCCCGGGGATTCCGCCGGCCATCCTCCCCCGGATTCCCCTGGGAGACGGGAGAGGGATTTCCCCTACGCCACACCCTGGCAAATCCGGGAGGAAGATTTACATTTCCTCCCATTCCGGAAATTTTCCGCGCGCACGCCTTTTTCCCGGTGTTTTCCCGGGGCATGAGGCGTACCTTTTCCGGCGGTCTTTTCTCCAGGCTTCATCCGCACGCATTGTTCTTTGAAAGGTCTTCTTCCCATGGGCAGGCGCTCTTCAGCCATCCTTCTCTGCTTGGCGATTCTATTTCTCCTGGCTTCCTGCGTCACGGACAGAAGCGCCTCCTATGCCCCCGCGGGAGCCTCCCGGCTCCTGGCCACTCCCTCCGATCCCCTGGAAGGCTATAACCGTGTGGTTCAGGATTTCAACCGGGGCGTCACCCGGAACGTCATCCACCCCACTGCCCAGGTCTGGCGGTTCCTCACCCCGGAGTTTCTGCGGGACGGGCTGACCCACATGGGAGAGAACCTGGGCTATCCCCTCCGGGTCGTCAACCATATTCTCCAGGGTGACTTTTCCGGCGGCTGGAATGACACCCGGCGCTTTGTGATCAACACCACGGCAGGAGTCCTGGGCTTCTGGGATCCCGCCACCCCCTGGGGATTTCCCCAGAACGACACCTCCTTCGGCGACACCTTCGCCCGGTGGGGCATGGGCAGCGGATGCTATGTGAATCTCCCCTTCTACGGCCCCGGCACCCTCCGGGACGCCCTGGGAAAGGCGGCGGATTTCCCCCTGGATCTCCCCAGAATCCTCCTGAGCTCCCGCCAGGCCCACCTGACCACCCTGACGCTGACCACCAACCGCCTGGCCCAGGAAGAGCCTCAGCTCTACAGCCTCTTCACCCCCACCAACCACTACGAACTCTTCCGCCTCTTCGCCTGCCACGTCAGAAATCCCGAATACCGCTTCCGGGAAGCCCCGCCCCTGGATGGAGAGCCCGACCCCGACGATTCCTTCGGCGCCCTCCTTCTGAAGCCCCAGGACCCCGCCTTCTTCTACACCAGCCGGCAGCGCCGGGTCCGCCTGCCCCAGGGAGGCACCCTCCCCTACACCTGCTACCCGTCGGAGGACGCCGACACCCTGGTGATCCTGCTGCCCGGCATCGGCTCCCACCGCAACTCCGCCGAAGTCACCGCCCTGGCGGAACTCTTCCGCCAGCAGGGATGGGACACCCTGGCCCTCTCCTCGCCCTTCCTGCCGGACTTCTTCCAGGACATCCCCAACGCTCCGCCGCCCGGCTATCTTCCCCGGGACACCCGGTTGCTGGCCCAGGGACTCCAGGCCGCCCTGGCGGACTACCTGGAGCACTACCGGCGGCCTGTCCCGCCCCGCCTTGTGGTGATGGGCTACTCTCTGGGCGGGCTCTACACCCTCCAGCTGGCCGCCCTCCAGCAGAGCCATCCCGAAGCCCTTCCTGCCATTGACCGTTTCCTGGCCATCAATCCGCCCCGGGATCCCATGGCCGCCCTCCAGACCGTGGATGCCATGGCCGCCACCGCAGAACGCTGGCCCCAGGAAAGCCGGGACGCCCGCCTGGAGGCCATGCTCCACCGCCTGAGCCGCTGGATGAATCCCGCCCCCGGGGAAGTCCCCGGCCCCATCCCGCCCCTCTCCCGGGAGGAATCCCACCTCCTCATCGGATTCTTCATGCGCCTGAAACTGGTGGAAACCCTCCAGGGACGGGAACGCCGGGAACCCTCCGGACTCTTCCAGGAAGACCCCGACGCCTACTTCCATCGCAACAACTTCTTCGCCGAATGCCTGGGGTTCCCCTACCAGGACTATCTGACCAAACTCCTGAAGCCCTGGTATGAACGCCATGATCCCCAGCTGGCCGCCCTCTCCCTGGAGGAAATGGCCGCCCAATGCCGACTGGACGCCCTGGGGGATCTTCTCCGCTCCCATCCCCAGGTGCGCTGCTTCCAGAATGAGAACGACTTCCTGATCCAGGAGTCGGACCTGGCCTGGTATCGGGACACCCTGGGAGAGCGTTGCCTCCTCTTCCCCCGGGGAGGCCATCTGGGCACCATGCATCTTCCGGAATACCAGGCGGCTATCCTCCAGGCCCTGCAACCCTGATTCCTTCCCATCCCCACCCCCACCACACGCTCTCCTTCCCCCATGCGCAGATTCCTCTCCCTCCTTCTGCTTTCCCTGCTCCTCTCTCCCCTGGCCCTGGCGGAGGCCCTCCCCGCCCCCAATCTCCCCGCCGGCCTGCAGGCGCCCCTCCAGAGCCGCCGGAGCGTCCGCTCCTTCACAGGAGCCCCCCTGACGGAACAGCAGATGGCCAATCTCCTCTGGGCCGCCTACGGCGTGAACCGGGAAAACGGGAAGCAGACCGTCCCCGCCGCCCTGAACCGCCACGCCTTCACCCTGTATGTCCTCACCCGGGAAGGCGTCCTCCAATATCTTCCCGAAGGGCATCAGGGGAAACAGGTCTCCCCCCAGAATCTTCTGGCCCAGGCAGACGGGAGCGGGCGCCTGGGGCCCTCTGCGGGCGCCGCCATTCTCCTGGTGGGGAATCCCGGCATCTTTGACAACCTGGGGGCCGGCGCCGAGAAATCCGCCTTCTACCTGGGGGTGGAGGCCGGCGCCATTGTCCAGGACATCTACCTGGCCTGTGCCGCCCAGGGCCTGGGGGCGGTCTGCTGCGGCTCCCTGAACGCCGAGGCCCTCTCCGAAGCCCTTCAGCTTCCCCCGGACCGCCGCCCCCTCCTCACCGTGGTGGTGGGCACCCCCGCTCCCTAATCCCCCTTCTCCCACGTTTCCAGTTTTTTCCATCGACATGTTCAGTCCCATTGAAGAACTTCTCCAAGAGCTCCGCCAGGGTCGGATGATCATCATCACCGATGACGAGGGCCGGGAAAACGAAGGCGACCTGGTGGCCGCCGCCGAACTCATCACTCCGGAGACCGTCAATTTCATGGTCACCCACGCCCGGGGACTCCTCTGCGCTCCCATCACCCGGCAGCGCGCCCTGGAACTGGGGCTCAATGAAATGACCCGGAACACCGATCCCCTGGGCACCTGCTTCACCATCAGCGTGGATGCCAGCCAGGACACCACCACCGGCATCAGCGCCCAGGACCGGGCCAGGACCATCCGGGCCCTGGCGGACCCCACCGCCCTGGGAGACGCCTTCCACTCCCCGGGCCACGTCTTCCCCTTGATGGGACGCCCCGGCGGAGTCCTGGTCCGGGCGGGACACACCGAGGCCTCCCTGGATCTCCTCCATCTGGCCGGCCTCACCCCCGCCGCCGCCATCTGCGAAATCATGAATCCGGACGGCACCATGGCCCGCCTCCCCAATCTCCAGACCTTCGCCCGGGAACACGGCCTGAAGATGGGATGCGTGGCGGATCTCATCGCCTTCCGCCGGAAAAACGAGCGCATGGTGGAACTGGCCGAGACCGTGAATCTGCCCACCGCCTACGGCGACTTCACCCTCCACTGCTTCACCGCCAAGACCACCGGACAGGAGCATCTGGCTCTGGTCCACGGCGAGGTGAGCGGCAAGGAGAATGTCCTCTGCCGCGTCCACAGCGAATGCCTCACAGGGGACGTCTTCCACTCCTGCCGATGCGACTGCGGCAGCCAGCTGGACACCGCCCTGCGGCGGATTGTCCAGGAGGAATGCGGCATTCTGGTGTATATGCGCCAGGAAGGCCGGGGCATTGGCCTGGCCAACAAACTCCATGCCTACCATCTTCAGGAGCGGGGGCTGGACACCGTGGACGCCAATGTGCGCCTGGGCTTCGCCCCGGATCTCCGGGAATACGGCCTGGGGGCCGAAATCCTCCGGAATCTGGGGGTGCGCAGCATCCGCCTTCTTACCAACAATCCCCGGAAAATCGCCGGTCTTTCCGGCTATGGTCTGGAAATCACAGACCGGGTCCCCCTGGTCATGGAAGCCAACGACCATGACCGCAAATATCTGGAGACCAAGCGGGACCGCATGGAACATCTTCTGTAGCCCCATCCCACACACCTCACCCCATCCCCCCACAACGCCATGACCCAAATCTCCCATATCCTGGAAGGCAAACTGGACGCCACCGGACTGAAAATCGGCATCGTCTGCGCCCGCTTCAACAGCATCTTCGTGGAACAGCTCCTCTCCGGTGCCGAAGATGCCCTGGTCCGCCATGGCGCCGATCCCAAGGACATCACCGTGGCCTGGGTGCCCGGCTCCTTCGAGACTCCCCTGGTCATCCAGCGCATGGCCCAGAGCGGAAAATATGATGCCCTCATCGGCCTGGGGGTGGTGATCCAGGGCGCCACCCAGCACGCCACCATGATCAATGCCGAAGTCTCCAAGGCCTTCTCCCAGATTTCCCTGACCACGGGAATCCCCGTGGTCTACGGCGTGGTCACCACGGAGAACATCGAGCAGGCCATCGAGCGCAGTGGAAGCAAGGCGGGGAACCGGGGCGCCAGCGCCGCCGTCACCGCCATTGAAATGGCCAATCTCCTGAAAGCCCTCCCCAAGACCACCCGGAAGTAACCTCCCTATGTGCACGCCCAGTGCCCCATCCCGGGAGGGAGACGCTCCCCGGCAACGCCAGGAACTGCCCCGCTCCTTCCGACTTCAGCGCACCGCCAGCCGAAAACTGGCTCTCCAACTGCTCTACGCCCTGGAAACCAACCTGGGCTGGGCTGACCCCCTCCCCCAGGACCTGGATCCCCTCCTGGATCTCATCGTGGACGAACAGCTCAGCGAAGAGGAAGTGGAACAGGGCAAAAAGCCCCTCCCCCGAAGCATCCTCCGGAAATCCTGGTCCCGCAGCCGTAAACTGGCCGAGGGCGTCCGGGAAATTCTCCCCCAGCTGGATGCCGCCATCGCCGGAGCCGCCAAAAACTGGCCCATCTCCCGCATCAGCCTCCTGGACCGCAATATCCTCCGGCTGGCCACCTACGAAATGCTCTTCTCCCAGACCGCCGTCTCCCCCGCCATCGCCATCAACGAGGCCGTGGACCTGGCCCATGCCTTCGGACAAAAGGACTCCTGGCGCTTCGTCAACGGCGTCCTGGACCAGATCCGGAAAACCCACCCGCCCCGTCCCTTCACCCTGGGCGCCCCCACGGAAGCATAGTCCCTCCTCTCCCCCATGTCCCTCTTCAGCTTCTTCAAAAAGGGCCTGCAAAAGACCACCACGGCCATCCAGCGCGGCATCTCCACCCTCTTTACAGATGTAAAGGCTTGGGATGCAGATACTTATAAAAAACTCGAACAGACCCTCATCGCCACAGACCTGGGACCGGCCGTCACCCGGGAGCTCCTGGAGGACCTGAAGGACCGCTATGAGCGGGGAGAGATCTCCACGGGGGCGGACATCAATGCGGCCTGCGCCGAGAAAATCCTCTCCGTGCTGGACGAATCCTCAGTGGCACCCATCCACCAGAATCCGGAGGGGCCCACGGTGATTCTCATGGTGGGGGTCAATGGTTCCGGCAAGACCACCTCCATCGCCAAGCTGGCCCACTACTTCATGAAACAAGGGAAGAAGGTGGTTCTGGGAGCGGGAGACACCTTCCGGGCGGCCGGCGCCACCCAGCTGCAGCTGTGGGCCCAGCGCCTCTCCTGCCCTGTGGTGGAAGGAAAACTGGGGGGCGACTCTGCCGCCGTGGCCTTTGACGCCATCAAGTCCGGCCTTCGCCAGAAGGCGGACTATGTCATCATCGACACCGCAGGCCGCCAGCACACCAGGGGAGACCTGATGGCGGAGCTGGAGAAGGTGCGTCGCATCGCCGGAAAGGCCCTGACGGACGCCCCCCACGAAATCTGGCTCACCGTGGATTCCTCCATCGGCTCCAACGCCCTGGTCCAGGCCCGGGAGTTTGGAAAG
>JAEDNW010000036.1:0-17267 GCA_016302315.1 Lentisphaeria bacterium | reverse complement strand
AGCTCCTTCAGGCTCTCCGAGATGGTGGTGGGCATATACAGCACCCCGTCCGGCCGGCGCTCCAGCACCTCCTTCATGGTCTGCACCTCCGCCTCCAGGTTGAGACGGTAGATGGAGAGCTGCATGGAAATATTCCTGGCCCGCAGGGCCTCGTAGCAGGAGAGGATGATCCGCTGGAAGAGGGGTTCCTCCCGTCCCGGCAACACCAGGACCACCGTCCGGCTGGCGGCATCCGCCGTGGGACGAGAGCGATACAGTCCCTTGTATTGGACGCTGCAGAGAAGCCCTTCCTCCGTCAGCAGCTTCAAGGCGCTGTTCAGAGTGGACAGACTGACCTGATACCGCCGCTGCAAAGAGCGGACCGATTCCAGCTTTTCTCCGGGAAGCATATCCTGGAGACGCTCCCGCAGCAGCTGGTGAAGATGGAGGTACTTCTTCTCTTTCATGAACTCTATCCGAAGTTCCGCTACACGCGAAGGGGAACTGTATCGAAATATAACCTCGGGGAGGTGGCCCCGAGGGTGGCGGGGGGGGCGTCTCGCCCCCCGGTTCTGTCCCCTCTGCCGTCCCCGCCGGGCAGAATTCCCGACAGGTGCAGAGGGGGAGTGTTTTTCCTTTTACGGCTTCAGGGACTGGAGGAGTTCTCCCGCTTCCCGGCGGAAGGACTGGAAGGCCTCTTCCTCCAGGGCATAGTCATCCAGATACCGGAGGATGTCCTTCATGGAGAGGAGGGACTTGGCCTTCTGGACCATTTCCTGCTTTTCGGGATCCTGGCCATACTTCTCCACGGCCTTCCGGAGGAGAACCAGATACTCGTAGTCCTCCATGCTTTCGCCGATGATTTTCAGGCGGATGCTGGGGATGGGGGATCCGTCGGGCAGGTTATACATCAGGACGCCGTCCCCGTTGCAGCTGTAGTTGTTGTTCCGTCTGGGGTTTTTGTTGTTCAGGAAGACGGTGGCCCAGTAGAGGATGCCGTCGAAGTTGTATTTAAAGGTGGCCCAGGCCAGGATTCGCCAAGCGGCGCAGGGCAGATCCACGTGGTAGTTGGGATAGGGATACCAGGGGCCGGAGCAGGGATACCACCAGACCTCCTGTCCTTCCTTGTGGGCGTCCTCCATGTTCCGGTAGTGGACCCAGTGGAGCTGGGGCACCCAGATGTCCACCCCCCGGAACTTCCGGGAGGGCATGAGGGAGCAGGCTCCGGTGAGGAGGGTCTTCAGGCCCGGGGCGGCCTCCTTCAGGAGTTCCAAGCGGCGGCTCACAAACTCCCGGTTCGCATTGCCCGGCTCGTCAAAGGGATAGGCGAAGGCATACTCCAGCATGCCATTCTCCCGGTAGTGGTCCCCGATGGCCTTCCAGAGCTGGAACCATTCCTCATCGGTGTATTTCCTGTACTCGTTCGGCTGCACTTCCGGCCCCACGTAGAATCCAGTGCCGCCGCCGGCCAGATATTCCTTCACCATCTCGTCGTAGCGATTGGCGTGGTAGACGTAGGAGCCGTCCTCCTGCTTGTCGTCGTAGATAGGAGACACCTTGGTGATGAATTCCCTGGGGAGCAGACGGTCGGTCTTGAAGACGATGGGAGTGAGGCGATGCTCCACCAGCATCATGGCGTACTTGTGGATGGTATCGGCGAAGTCCTCCGGGGTGCGCTTGGTGCCTGCAAAGTGGAGATTGTAGATTTCCCGTTCCCAGATGGAGAAGACGGTGCGCATGCTCTGCTTCTGGGGCAGAGCGAAGTCCCACACCTGGAGAGAGAGGGGGAGTTTCCGTTCCCCCTGGCCCTGGCTCCGCACCACCAGATTGCCGCGGTATTTCCCGGGGGCCTGGTTTTCCGGCACCCGGAGGCTCACCCACACCCCCCGGACTTCCATGGGAGCCAGGGAGAGGGCGTCTTCCAGGGGATAGAGGGGATCGGGATAGTTGCCGGCCCCGCGGACGCTGGGATAGCCCATGGGATCCGCAATGGCCTCCTCCTCCAGGAAGAAGCGGCAGCAGGAGGCGGGCAGCACCTCTCCGTTCTCGCCCCGCAGATCCTCCAGGGAGAGGGTGATTCCCTCCACAGCATCCTTGCCGGTGTAGAGCACCACCTGGAAATTCTCCTGTTCATTCCGGGCCGCGGTGAGGGCGAAGCTTTCCTGGCCCTGGGACACGTAGGGCATATCCCGGAAGACCCGGGTCATTTCTCCCCGGAGATCCACCCCCAGACCGGCCTGGGCGGCCTGGGCCTCCCGCTGGGCCTGGAGCATTGCCTCATCCTTGGGGAAGAAGTGGTAGTCGTTCACCAGCAGGGGGGTGCCGTCCTTCCGGTTCACCCGCACCGTCACCTCGGGGCAGCCCTGGGGGAACTCCGTGGCAAAGCGTCCTTCGGGGGAGAGGGAGACCTGCCGGGATTCTCCGGGGAAGGCAACGAGGACCTGGGCATCCTGGGGGGCGGTCACCGCCAGTCCCCGGGCATCCATCCGTTCCAGGCGCAGGGGAGTCTCCGTGGCCTCCCCCAGGCGCAGTTGGGCGAAATCCTTGGGTTTGAGGAGCTGTCCCCGGACGTGGCGGAAGCCGCTGAATTCGGCGGGGCGGCCATCGGTGCGCTTGGTCCCGTTGTCGCTGAAGGAGCGGTAGAGATTGAAGCGGTAGAGATACTTGCTGGGGAAGGCATCCAGGAAGAAGGACTGGGCGGGGATGCGGCACTCCAGAGTCCATCCCTTCTCCCCGATGCAGGTTGCGCTCTTCACCTCCCCGATTTCTCCCCGGTATCCACTGCCGTATTCCACGTCCACGTAGTCCAGGGTGTGTCCTCCGGTGGCGTAGAAGAGCCAGTGGACCACATCCTGCTCCCCGGGGGCCATGAAGAAGAGTTCCAGGCAGTCGTTGTAGGGGAGAGCGGGATTGATAACGGAGGGATTGGCATCCAGGCAGTCCGCCGCCACGTAGAGGAATTCCGGGGTCCACTTCAGGTAGTAGCGGGTCTGTTCCCGGGCCAGTCCCAGGTCGTTGGTCAGCTGGAGGCCCGTGACTTCCACGGCGTCCTTCCACTCCTCCTTGTCCAGGGTGCCGTCCAGGGTGGGCAGAATGGCGGCTCTGGGGATTTCCAGGTAGGCGTCTGCCGCCAGGAGCGCAGAGGTCACGGAAAAGAGGAGACAGAGGAGGAGTCTTTTCATGAGGAGGGGAAGGTGCAGGTGGGGTTCAGGTTACGGGGGAAGGACGGGGCTCCGGCGGGGGGATTACTTCTGCTGGGCCAGGGAGCGGTAGACGCCCTCCCGCCAGCGCAGGTAGATCTCGGGGTGGCTGATGAGGGGGTAGAAGATATAGGGCCACATGAAGGTGTTGAAGGTGGCCTCGGGGGGAGACTTGGCGGTGATCTTCACGGAGGGATCCACATACCCGCCGGGGAGCAGGACCTCCAGCTCCGCCATTCTGGCCTCATACTCCGCGGGGTTCTTCCGGCGCAGCATCTCCAGCACCGTCCAGTCCTCCATGCCGTCGGCAAAGCTCTTCAGGCGGATGGAGGGAACGGGGAACCCGTTTTCGTCGGCGTAGACATAGCGCCCTTCTCCCGCCTCGTACTCCACCACCCGGGGAGCATTCTTCCCGGTGTTGAAGTTGGAGGCCCAGTGGAGGATGCCGTCCAGCCGGAAGCGGAAATTGGCCACGGGGACGAGTCGGATGGAGGAGGCCGGCGAATCCTGGTGGAGATTGGGGATGGGGAACTGAGGTCCGGTGCACACGTAGCTCCACACGGGGATGCCCTCCCGCTGGCAGCGTCGGGCCTCCGGCAGGTTGATCCAGTGAAACTGGGGAATCCACAGCCCCACGTTCTGGATTTCCGGCAAGGGGGAGTTCTGGCTTCCCATGGTCATGAGCCACCGGACCCCGGAGGCGTCCTTCACCATCTGCCCCACGTTGTTGATGTCCTGCAGGTAGCGCCACTCCCACTCGTCAATGGGATAGGCCACCGCCACATCCGTGTAGCCCTTCTCCCGCATGTGACGGCCCACTTCCTCCCAGATGACCTCCGGGGTGACGCTGTTCCGCCAGATGTCCACGGTGCGGTAGTAGGGGCCCACCACCATGGTGGAAAGTCCCTTCGCCAGGAGGTGGTCCGCCAGCTCGTCGAAGAATCCCCAGTTCACCTTCGCCTTTCCGTTGGCGTCCAAGGCGTAATCGGGGTAGACGCTCTCCCGCACCCAGGAGGCCACCAAATCCCCCTGATGGAGGAAGCTGGGATTCAGGCGATGCTCCACCAGGATGTCGGCATAGGCCGTCATGAGGGTCTTGAATCCTTCCACATCCCCCTCCTGGAGATAGGTCTGCAGATCCCGCTCCCAGATGCCCACGATGGAGGGGATGATGTTTTCCTTGGGCAGGGAGAAGGGCTGGAGCTCCACCTCCAGAGGCACGGAGATGCTCTGGCCATTGTCGGCCTTCAGCAGGACTTCTCCCCGGTAGGTGCCCGCCGGAGCGTCGGAGGGAGAGAAGACTTCCAGCCAGATGGGGAGGAAGGGGGCGGAAGGATCCAGGGCGAAGGAATCCCGGGCCAGGAGCTTGTCCGGCACGCCGGGATAGATGTACATCCAGTGACTGGGGGCGGGCAGCTCGGTGAATTCCACCTCCCAGACCTTCAGCTGGAAGGGAACTTTCTCCCCGGACTCGGAGGTGAGGGTCTGGGGCAGCTCCACCGTCAGGGAGGCGGGAGCCTCTTCCCGGGGGAAGTCGGGGACCACCAGAAGCTGGAGATGCTCCCTCTCGTTTCCGGCCATGTTCACCTTGGCCTGGGAAAGAGTCCGGAGGGTGGGCAGGGAATCCGGCATGGCCCGCTCCAGGGGGGAGGCGAGGAGGACGTGGAAGCCCGCACCCGTGCCGTGAAGAAGGGTCTCCCCTTCCTGGAACAGGGCTTCCCCCGCAGGCAGGAGGGTCTCCCGGGCCTCCTCGTCAGACCAGCACTGGGCAACCTGCCGGGAAAACTCCCGGAACTTTTTCTGCCAGGGAGACTTAGGGGAGATCTCCGCCGCCAGGGTCCGGAGATGCTCCCGCTGCACCAGAGCGCGCACCCGGTCCCAGTCCCTCTTGGCGAAGTTCAGGAAGGAGACCTCGTCCAGAGTGCCGTGGAAGTTCTGCCACTCATTGTTGAAGTGGGACAGATGTCCGCCGATCATGGCATTGCCCCCGGCCTTCATGGGGCCCAGCGCCTTCGCCTCCACGGAGCGGATCACATTGCCGTCGAAGTAGAAGCTCAGGGAAGTCTGGTCGAAGACCAGGGCACAATGGTGCCACACCCCGGGGGTCAGCTGCCGGGGATGGGCATAGCCGTCGTAGACCCGCCCATTCTCTCCGGTGACTTCATACCAGCTGAAGCCGTCTCCTCCGTTGGCCACAAAATATCCATTGGAATGGCGCAGGGCCGCATGGAACTTGGAATCCGCCTCGGTCTTGAACCAGAAGGAAATGGTAAACTCCTCTCCCAGAGCATTCTCCGGGGTCAGGGGCAAGAACAGGAAGTCATTCACCCCGTCAAAGTAGGCGCCGCCCCCCACAATGCCCTCCGTCAGGGAGGCGTGGCCCTGAAGCTGGCCCCTCCCCCCAGAGGAGGAAAGAAAGGCCGAAGGATCGTCAAAGGTCCAAAGCCCCACTACCTCCTGGGACCCCAAGGAAAGACACGTCCCAAGAAGGAAGGACAGAAGCCAGAAGAACGCTGCACGCTTCATCGCCATAGAAAACAGAATCCCGGCTTCCGCCCCCCCTCTCCTAAGAGGTTGACGAAGCCGGGAGAGAGATCCTTTACCACATTCTTTCCGTCAGTCCGCCGGAAATCAGTTCCAGGAACTTGCCCTCGATATCCGAGCCAAGCAGGTTGTCCATGTTGGGCGCCACATGGCCATCCACATAGCCAATCAGACAAAACTTGTTCTCATGTTTGGCCGGCCCCAAGAAATAGAAGGGAGTGTTGTTCCAAGCAATGCTGCGATCCAGGTTGTTGGTACAGTAGGAATTCTCGGAACGGGCCCGCCAATTCTTCTCCAGCACGGCGCAGGTGGCCGTGGGATTGGACAAACGCACCAGCTTGACCCCCTGGCTGTAAATGCCGGCGTTCTCCCCGAAGACATTGGAGCTGCCCGCCAAGTTCGCCGTGATCTGCAGGGTGGGAACGGTCCAGTCACCGGCGTAGTTGGCCAGAGCCTCGCTCTCATTGTAGTTCACGCAGTGCCACTGCTTGGCAGGAGCCTTGGACGGCCACGGAGCATACCAGTCCTGCAGCACATACTTCCACTGCTGGGCCCCAGGGCCATCGTGGGGGAAGAAGTCCTCGGAATCCGTGGAGTAGGTCACCAAGGCAAGGGTCATCTGCTTGATATTGTTGGTGCAGCTGATGGTCCGGGCCTTCTCCCGGGCTTTGCTCAACGCCGGCAACAACATGGCCGCCAGGATGGCAATGATGGCGATGACCACCAGAAGTTCAATCAGAGTAAAGGCTCGGGGGACAAATCCGTTGCGCATGGTGCACTCCTGTGGGGAAAAAAGGTGAAACAAGGGAAGGGGAATGACAGGAAAGGCGAAAAAGAATACAGAAAGCAGAATGTATCGCAACATATGCGACACAAGAGAAAGTATAGGATTTTCCCGCTGGATTTCAAGCCCCTTTGAGGATTTTCCCAAAAAATTCCTGCACCCCGCTCCTGTGAAACATTATAACTTATTTATTTGCAATATATTGCATTATATCCACATAACCAAGGCTCTTCTCCCTGTCCCGACTTGCTCCACCCCTTCCCCCTCTTTCACCCCTCTTCTTAAAAACAGAACAGTTAAAAGATATAGATTCGATACACTTTGGACGCCCCCCGCCTTCCCGTCTGGCGGGCGGGGCGGCGTCCTTTCCCTACTTTGCGGCGAAGTGGGAGATTTTCCGGAAGGTGGCGGGGGCGACGCCCATGAACTGTCGGAAGACCCGAGAGAAGTGGTATCGGTCGGCGAATCCGGTCTTTTCGGCGATTTCCTCCAGGGAGAGTGGGCTGAAATGGAGGAAGTCGCAGGCCTCCTCGATTCTCCAGCGCCGGGCCAGGTTCTGCGGGGTTTCCCCGGTCTCCTTCCGGAAGAGTCTGACGAAGCTATTCCGGCTCAGGTGGGCCATCTGGGCCAGGACTTCATTCTCCACCCGTTCCTGGCTATGCTGGCGCAGGAAATCGCAGATGGCCTGGATGCGGGGGTCCATCTGGGCGGGGAGGAGGAAAGTATCCTGGGGGAGCTGGCAGAGACATTCCATCAGGATAGCCAGTCCCAGAAGATCCCGCCACAGCCGGTTGGGAGAGTCCGGGACGAGATCCAGAAAGCGCTGGAGTTTTTCCTTCAGGGTGGGGGTCATGGGCAGGATATGCAGGCGGGGCGGCCTCCGGGTGTTCCACTCCCTGGGGGTGAAATGGAGATAGACCTGATGGAAGGGGGCCTCCTGCCCCGTGGAGAAGCGGAGATATCCCGGAACCAGGAAGATCTGCTCCGGTCCCATGGGATAGCGTACCCCGTCGATCTCCAGGTAGGATCCGGGGATTTCGTTCCAGTAGAGGCGCCAATAGGGGGTGAGAATATTCCGGTAGCGCCAGAAATCGATGTTCCGCTCGTAGCGGAAGCGGTGGATCTTCAGCAGGGAGGAGAAATCGGAGGACATGGGAAAATTTTCGGGAGTAATGGGATTTTTGGATACAGAAACGCTACGAATATCCATTGTCTGAGACAATTTTTTGTATACAATAACTCGTATTTCCCCCGTTTCCATTTCCGTGGGGCGCCCCCGGGGTGCCCCGGATCCTGCCCTGCTCCTCCTCAACCCCCAGCTTTTTTCCCTATGACCACACCTTTTGCCTCAGCCTTTGCCTACGCCCAGGAACTCTACGCCCAGCAGGGTATGGATGTGACGGAAGCCATGCGGAAACTGGATGCCATTCCCCTGTCTCTCCATGCCTGGCAGGGTGACGATGTGGTGGGCTTTGACAACCCCACCCACGCCCTCACCGGAGGCTGCCAGGTCACGGGCAACTATCCCGGCCGTGCCCGTTCCGCCCAGGAGCTGCGTCAGGATCTGGACCAGGTGATGGCTCTGCTTCCCGGCCCCCACCGGGTGAATCTCCAGGCCCACGAGGTGGACACCATCGCCCCCGGACAGGACCGGGATGCCCTGGGCCCCGAGAATTTCGCCCAGTGGCTGGCCTGGGCCCAGGAGCGGAAGATCGGCCTGGATCTGGCCCCCGCCTACTACTCCCACCCCAAGCTGGACCACGGCCTCTCCCTCTCCCATCCCGATCCGGAGATCCGGAAGTTCTGGATCCGCCACGGCCAGGCCTGCCGCAGAATCGGCGCCAACTTCGGAAAGACCCTGGGCACCCCCTGCGTCTGCAATGTGTGGGCCCCCGACGGCTTCAAGGACACCCCCGCCGACCGCACCGCCCCCCGCCAGAGACTCCTGGACTCCCTAGACCAGACCTTCCAGGAGGAACTCCCGGAAAGCCAGGTGCTGGATGCCGTGGAATCCAAGCTCTTCGGCATCGGCGCCGAATCCTGCACCGTGGGCTCCCATGACTTCTATCTCACCTACGCCGCCCGGAAGGGCAAGCTCATCTGCCTGGATTCCGGACACTTCCACCCCACTGAATCCGTGGCCGACAAACTCTCCTCCCTCTGCTGCCAGCAGGGCAGAATCCTCCTCCACGTCAGCCGGGGTGTCCGGTGGGACAGCGACCACGTCCTGGCCCTGAACGACGAACTGCTGGCCATCGCCCACGAATCCATCCACTGCTGCGCCCCGGAAAACATCCACATCGCCCTGGACTACTTCGACGCCAGCATCAACCGCATCGCCGCCTGGGTCATCGGCGCCCGGAATCTCCGGAAGGCCCTCCTCATCGCCCTTCTGGAACCCGCCCTGGCCAAGGAGGAAGAGAAGGCCTGGGACTTCACCGGACGCCTGGCCGCCCAGGAAGCCGCCAAGGCCCTGCCCTGGGGCATCGTGTGGGACGCCTACTGCCAGCAGAAGGACATTCCCCTGGATTCCCAGTTCATGGCGGAGGTGCGAAATTACGAAAAGAACGTCCTCTCCCTGAGAGGCTAATCCCGTTTCCCCTTCGTCCGTCCTGATCCTATGTCTCTGCTTTGGAATCGTCAGGAGCGTCTTGTTCTGCAGGAAAGCGTCCTGTTTCTCGAAGGAGAGGATTCTCCCTTGCGCTTTCCGGCGCAGGAGATCCTCTCCGTTGCCTGCCCCACCCTGGGGATCACCTACCTTCCGGGGAAGGATTTCCTTCTCGCGGAAGGAGGAAAAGGTCTCCGGCGGCCGGAGGGTTCCGCCCTCCCCTGCCTGTCATCCCGGGATCTGGTCCTTCCCGCCCAGGAGGCCAGACCCTACCCTGCCCCTGACGCCAATACGGTGGAGGGAGGCCTGGGAGGCACCTTCCTCCGCTTCAGCAACAAGGATTACTTCGCCTGCCACCAGGTGGAAGTCACCTATCGGGCCAGGGAAATTCCCCTGGCTCCCGTCACCCCCATTCCGGAGGGCCGCCTGACACGGTGCCGGAAGCTCCTGAACCAGGAAAAACAGCTCCGGGTCACCTTCATCGGCGACAGCATCACCGAGGGATACAACGCCACGGAATATCTCCAGCTTCCCCCCTTCCAGCCCCCCTATTCCGGACTGGTGGCCCGGGAATGGGAAGCCCAGGGCGTCCGCTTCCTCTTCCAGAACCGGGGCATCGCCGGAACCTGCTGCCACCAGGCCATGGAACGCCGGGAGGAATGGTGCCAGGATGCCCCCGATCTCCTGGTGATCGCCTACGGCATGAACGACCTCAACGACTTCGCCCCGGCGGCCTTCCTCCAGAGCCTGGCCGCCATCCAGGAGGACTGCCGACAGGCCTCCCCCCACACGGAATACCTAGTCGTTATCCCCATGGGCGGGAATCCCCACTGGAAATACACCCCCCCGGAAGCCTCCCGGCTCCTCCAGCAAACCCTCCTGGACTTCCAGAAGCAGGCCCCCTGCGACACCGCCGTGGTGGACCTCTACGCCTTCTGGAACTACATGGCCCAGGGGAAACGATTCCATGACCTCACGGGCAACGGCGTCAACCACCCCAACGACTACGGACACCGCATCTATGCCGCGGCCATCCTGAACGCCATGGCCCCCCAGACCTTCCCCCTGTAACCGCCTGCGGCGGAAACACGGAGATGCCCTGCGGGGCCACGGAGCACACGGAAACGCCGCTGCGCGGCGCACGGAGACCTCGGAGGGGCGGAGCCTGCTACGCATGCTCCGCCCGGGGGAAAACAGGATTTCCCCCGCTTGCGGGGGGAAAGGGGGAAATCCTCCTGAACCCCGGCAGGGGTGGGAGGATCGCTAGACGGGGGTGAAGGAAGGCCCAAGGGGCCGAACGAAACCCCCGGCAAGGCCAAAATAAGAATCCGAACCCCGTAGGGGTGGCAGGACAGGCCTTGGCGACGGGGATTACAGAGCGTCTTCGTGGACGCCGGCCACGGCTCTGCCGGAGGGTTCGTTCATGTGCCGGAAAGCCTCGTCCCACTCCAGGGCCTTGGCGGTGGAGCAGGCCACGGAGGCTTCGTGGGGCACGCAAGCGGCGGCGGATTCCGAGGGGAAGCACTCGGCGAAGATGCTCCGGTAGTAGTATTCCTCTTTGGTGGCGGGGGTGTTGACGGGGAAGCGTCGGGCGGCCTGGGCGAACTGGGCGTCGGAGACCTCCCGTGCCGTCATCTCCTTCAGGGTGTCGATCCAAGAATACCCCACGCCGTCGGAGAACTGTTCCTTCTGGCGCCAGGCCACCTCCGGGGGAAGCATATCCTGGAAGGCCTCCCGGAGGATCCACTTTTCGATATGGGAGTCGCCATGGGTGCCGGTGGTGGGAGGCAGGATCCGTCCCTGGCACATTTTATCGGCAGGGTTGAGGCGCATGGCCACATCCAGGAATTCCTTGTCCAGGAAGGGGACACGTCCCTCCACGCCCCAGGCGGCCAGGGCCTTGTTGGCCCGGAGGCAGTCGTAGAGGTGAAGTTTGCCCAGCTTCCGGACGGTTTCCTCGTGGAATTCCTTGGCATTGGGGGCCTTGTGGAAGTAGAGATAGCCGCCGAAGATTTCATCGGCGCCCTCGCCGGAGAGGACCATCTTGATGCCCATGGCCTTGATGGCCCGGGCCATGAGGAACATGGGGGTGGAGGCCCGAACCGTGGTGATGTCGTAGGTCTCCAGATGGTAGATCACATCGGGGAGGGCATCCAGGGCCTCCTGGATGGTGAAATGGATTTCGTGGTGGACGGTGCCCAGATAGTCCGCCGCCTTGCGGGCGGCCGCCAGGTCGGGGGAGCCTTCCAGGCCGATGGCGAAGGAGTGGAGGCGGGGCCACCAGGCCTCCTGGGTATCTCCGCTCTCCACCCGGCGCCGGGCGAACTTGGCGGCAATGGCGGTGATCACGGTGGAATCCAGGCCGCCGGAGAGGAGGACGCCGTAGGGGACATCGCTCATCATCTGGCGTTTCACCGAGGCCTCCAGGGCCTCCCGGAGGACGGGGATGGAGGAGGTGTTCTTCTCCACGGCGTCGTAGGCGAACCAGTCCCGCTGATACCAGCGGACAGGGGCGGTGTCCCCGGTCTGGAGGAGGTGTCCGGGCAGGAATTCCTGGATCATGCAGCAGACTCCCTCCAGGGCCTTCAGTTCGGAGGCCACGTAGTAGTGTCCGTCGGCATCCCATCCCTGGTAGAGGGGGATGACGCCGATGGGGTCGCGGCCCACCAGGTACCGGTTTTCCTGGCGGTCATAGAGGGCGAAGGCGAAGATTCCGTTGAGGCGTTCCAGGAATTCGGCGCCGTATTTCTGGTAGAGGGGGATGAGGACTTCGCAGTCGGAGCGGGTCTGGAAAGGGTAGTCGGCGGACAGTTCCTTCCGGAGTTCCTCGTGGTTGTAGATTTCCCCGTTCACCGCCAGGACATAGCGTCCATCGGGGCTGTAGAGGGGCTGTTTTCCGGAGAGGGGGTCGATGATGGCCAGCCGTTCGTGGGAGAGGAGGGCATGTTCCCCCTCGAAGACCCCAGACCAGTCCGGCCCACGATGCCGGATCTTCCGGGACATCTGGAGGATTTGCTTTCGCAAGGCGGGGGCCACCCCCTCCTTCACATCAAAAATTCCTACAAAACCGCACATTCCTTCAATCTCCTTGGGCGTGCCTTTTGCTGTTCACATGAAGACTGTTCCGGGGAGCTAGGCCAGTTGGGCCGCCACCTTCCGTCCGTCGGCAATGGCCCGCACCACCAGGGAGGGGCCGGAGGCCGCATCTCCCGCCAGCACCACATTGGGCTGATCCGGCAATCCCAGCTGGGCCAGGACCTCTTCCCGGCTCTGCTTCAGGAAGCCCATGGCCAGCACCACCATGTCACAGGGAATGATCCGGGAGGGCCCCGCAGGAGCGAACTTCACGGGACGGCCATTTTCGGCGAATTCCCAGGTGACGGGCACCACCTCGGCCCCGGCCACCTTGCCATCCTCCTCCAGAATGCGGAGGGTATTCAGGCTCCAGAAGCGCTCCATGCCCTCCTCCACGGCATAGGAGGAGCGGAGCTTGTAGGGCCAGAGGGGCCAGGGTGTCTTGGGGGAGCGCTGGGCGGGGGGCTTGGGCATCACATCGATGGAGACGGCGGAGACGGCGCCCTGGCGGAGGGAGGTGCCTGCGCAGTCGCTGCCGGTGTCACCGCCACCGATGACCAGCACCCGTTTGCCCTTGGCGGAGATGGGGGCCTGGAGGATTTCTCCGGTGGCGGCCCGGTTCATGTCGCCCAGGAAATCCAGGGCCTGGTAGACCTGGGGCAGTTCCCGGCCGGGGACCTTCAGTTCCCGGGGCACGGGGGTGCCGTTGGCCACCACCACGCCGTGGAAGTGCTTCAGCAGATAGCTGCCGGAAATGTCCCTGCCGATTTCCGCCCCGCCCTGGAAGTGGATGCCGGATTCCTCCAGGATCCGCCAGCGGCGCTGCACCACCGCCTTGTCCAGCTTGAAGCAGGGGATGCCGTATTGGAGGAGTCCCCCGGGCCGGAGATTGCGGTCGAAGACGGTGACCTCATGGCCGGCATCATTGAGGGCCACGGCGGCGGAGAGTCCGGCAGGGCCGGCGCCCACCACGGCGAATTTGCGTCCCGTCCTGGTTTTGGGGAGGCGGGGTTTCACCCATCCGTTGGCGTAGGCGGTATCCACGATGGCCTTTTCCACCAGGCGGACATTGGTGGCGTCGAATTCCAGGCCCTCCAGGCAGCAGGCCGCCTCGCAGAGGGCGGGGCAGACCCGGCTGGTGAATTCGGGGAAGGGGCTGGTTTCGGAGAGCCGTTCCCAGGCGTCTTTCCAGTCACCGTGGACCACGGCCCGGTTCATTTCGGGGATGTGGTTCATCAGGGGGCAGCCCATGGCGTGGCAGTAGGGCAGTCCGCAGTTCTGGCAGCGGCGGGCACGGAGGCGCACCTCCTCCCCGGACACCTGGCTTTCCACCTCCTGGAGATCCTGGAGGCGTTCTTCCACAGGCCGATACAGGTGATCCAGCCGGGAGATTTCAAAGAAGGTCTTGCTCATTATCGTGCGCTCCGAAGGATTTTTCTATATTCGACGGGCATGACGCAGACGAAGCGCCCCCGGTATTCCTGCCACTGTTCCAGGATGCGGGCGGCCTTGGGGCTGCCCGTCAGGTCCCGGTGGCTCTTCAGCATGCCCAGAAGCTCCGCCTCCTCGGGGGAGCCTTCCCGGATGGACTCCAGGTCCACGGTATCCAGGTTGCAACGCAGGTCGAAGTCACCGTCCTCGTCCAGGACGTAGGCCAGTCCTCCGGTCATGCCGGCGGCGAAGTTGACGCCGGTCTTGCCCAGGACGGCCACCCGTCCTCCGGTCATGTATTCGCAGCCGTGGTCGCCCAGGCCCTCCACCACGGCCTGGAAGCCGCTGTTGCGGATGGCGAAGCGTTCGCCGGCCTGCCCGTTGATGAAGATTTCGCCGGAGGTGCCGCCGTATCCGATGACATTGCCGGCCAGGACATTTTCCTCGGCGAGGCAGATGGCCTCCCGGGGAGGCACCAGGATGATTCGGCCGCCGGAGAGTCCCTTGCCCACATAGTCATTGGCCTCCCCTTCCAGGCGGAAGGTGATGCCATGGGCCAGGAAGGCGCCGAAGGACTGTCCGGCGACGCCCCGGAAGTCCACCTTCCAGGTATCGTCGGGGAGTCCAGCCAGTCCCTTGGCCAGGGCCAGGCGTCCGGAGAGGCGGGCGCCCACGGAGCGGTTGGCGTTGACGATGGGCACTTCGATGTGGGCGGGGGAGAAGGTATCCAGGGCCTTGCCCAGAGCGGGGAAGAGGACCTGGTCATCGATGGTGGATTCCTGGTGGAGTTCGCCGTTCCAGCAGATTTCCTCTCCCTGGACCACATGGAGCATGTCGTGGAAATCCAGTCCGGCGGCCTTTCCGGTCATGCGGGCGGGGTCGGCCTCCAGGAGGTCGGCCCGTCCCACGGCTTCCTGCAGGGAGTGCAGTCCCAGGGAGGCCAGGGTTTCCCGGGCTTCCCGGGCGATGAAGTGGAGATAGCGGAGGATATGCTCCGGCTTGCCCTTGAAGCGTTTCCGGATTTCGGGATCCTGGGTGGTGATGCCGGCGGGGCAGGTATTGTCCTGGCACTGTCTCAGCATCATGCATCCCAGGGCCAGGAGGAGGGAGGTGGCGAAGCCGAACTCCTCGGCGCCCAGGAGGGCGGCGATGACCACATCCCGTCCGGTGCGGAGCTGTCCATCCACCTGGAGGCGGACCTTGCCCCGGAGCCCATTCTTCACCAGGGTCTGGTGGGTTTCCGCCAGGCCCACTTCCCAGGGCATGCCGGCGTGCTTGATGGAGCTCAAGGGGGCGGCGCCGGTGCCGCCGTCGTGACCGGAGATCACCACCACATCCGCATGGGCCTTGGCCACACCTGCGGCCACAGTGCCCACGCCGTTCTCCGACACCAGCTTCACGGAGACCCGGGCGCCGGGATTCACGGCCCGGAGGTCGTGGATCAGCTGGGCCAGGTCCTCGATGGAGTAGATGTCATGGTGGGGCGGCGGGGAGATGAGGGTGACATGGGGAGTGGCGTGGCGGGTTCTGGCGATCTCCTCGTTGACCTTGTCGCCGGGGAGCTGTCCACCTTCGCCGGGCTTGGCGCCCTGGGCCATCTTGATCTGGAGATCCCGGGCATGGGCCAGATACTCCACGGTGACGCCGAAGCGTCCGGAGGCCACCTGGCGGATGGCGCTGGCCCGGTTTTCCCCGTTGGGGCCGGGCAGGTTCCGTTCGGGACCCTCGCCGCCCTCGCCGGAGTTGCTCATGGTGCCCATCTGGTTCATGGCCACGGCAATGGCCTCGTGGGCCTCGGGGCTCAAGGCACCCAGACTCATGGCGCCGGAGACAAAGTGATGGAGAATCTCCTTCTCCTCCTCCACCTGCTCCAGGGGAATCGGCTGGACGGAATCCTTCCGGAAGCGGAGCAGATCCCGGAGGCGGACCGGCTGGGCGGGGGAGTTGACGGACTCCGCAAAGCGGCGGTAGCGTTCCGGGTCATCCTGGCGGACGGCGGCGTGGAGATCGCAGATGGAGGGGGGCGTCACCAGGTGGGGTTCCCCGTCCCGCCGCCAGCGGTAGGCGCCACCCACCAGGAGGGGGCGGTCTTCGGAAGCGGCCCGGGCCTCCTCCACCCGCTGGCGGACTTCCTGGGCCACTTCCTCCAGTCCGATGCCGTTGACGGCGCTGGGCGTGCCGGGGAAGAAGCGCCGGATCAGGTCGTGTCCCAGTCCGATGGCCTCGAACATCTGGGCGGAGCGATAGCTGCGCAGGGTGGCGATGCCCATCTTGGACATGCATTTCAGCAGGCCGTGATCCACGGCGGAGATGTAGTTCTCCGTGGCCTTGGCGGGATCCTGCTCCCCGGCCAGGGCGGCCACGGTCTCCAGGGCCAGATAGGGATGGACGGCAGTGGCGCCATACCCCAGGAGCAGGGCGAAGTGCATCACCTCCCGGGCCTCGCCCGTCTCCAGAATCACGCCCACGGGGGGACGCAGCCCGGCGGCGGCCAGAGCCTGGTTGACGGCGGCGGCGGCCAGCAGAGAGGGGATGGGAAGAGTTCCCGGGGGCACCTCCCGGTCGCTCAGCACCAGGATGTTTCTGCCTGCCTGGGCGGCGGCCACGGCCCGCTGGGCCAGTTCCTCCAGGGCCTGGGAGAGATCCTCCTTCCAGAGGATGGGGAGTTTTTCCACCCGGTCCCGTCCCATATTCTCCAGGCGGGCCAGATCTTCTCCGGTGAGGATGGGGCGTGCCAGGCGCACCAGGCTGGCCCGGTGGGCCTCCTCGGAGAGGAGGTTCCCCTGGTTCCCGATGTAGGTGGTCAGGCTCATGACCAGCTCCTCCCGGATGGGATCAATGGGGGGGTTGGTCACCTGGGCGAAGCGTTGCTTGAAGTAGGAGAAGAGCAATTGGGGGCGGGGGGAGAGGACCGCCAGGGCGGCGTCGTTGCCCATGGAGCCCACGGGCTCCTTCCCCGTCTCCATCATGGGACGCACCAGCAAATCCACATCCTCCTGGCTCCAGCCAAAGAGGCGCTGCCGCTCCTTCAAACTGCCCTCCCCGTGCTCCGCCACAATGGTGTCAAACAATCCCGCCACGGGAATCTTCGACTCCTGGGACCAGCGACGATAAGGGGACTGGCGGGCCACCTGGTTCTTCAGCTCGTCATTGAGCACCAGGCGATGGGCCTTCAAATCGCACCAGAGGATTTCGCCCGGCTTGAGACGCCCCCGGCAAACCACCTGGGCAGGATCCAAATCCAGGACGCCAGTCTCCGAGGCCAGGACGAAGAGTCCGTCCCGGGTAAGGGAGTACCGGGCGGGGCGCAGCCCGTTGCGGTCCAGCATGGCGCCGGCGCCCACGCCGTCGGTGAAGGTGACGGCGGCGGGTCCGTCCCAGGGTTCGGAGAGGGCGGAGTGGTAGTCGAAGAATCCCCGGACATCCTTTCCCATGTGGTAGTTCTTTCCCCAAGCCTGGGGAATGAGCATCATCATCACGTGAGGGAGCCAGCGGCCGCCCTGCACCAAGAGTTCCACCATGTTGTCCAGGCAGGCGGAATCGCTTTGGCTTTCCTCGATAAGGGGGAGCACCTTCTTCAAATCCTGGCCGAAGAGGGAGCTTTCCAGGAAGGCCTCCCGGGTGCGGGCGTGGTTCAGGTTTCCCC
>JAEDNW010000170.1:0-3685 GCA_016302315.1 Lentisphaeria bacterium | reverse complement strand
ATCCTTTGCCCCCCGGGGTTGCATTCCCGCCTTCGGCGTTCATTTCACCCCTCGGGGATCCGATCCTCCCACCCCGCCCACGGGGTTCAGGTTCAATTTTATCGCCTACCGTGGGTGGCAAGATTATCCCGGGAATCGGGGGCACGGGGGATTCCCCCGCTTTGACGGAATCCCCTCTGGGGGCAGGGGGGGGAGGTTTTCGCTGTGGCTTGGGGGGATTCAGCGATGGAATAGAACACAGATTTAGAACATCTTTTTGTCCCTGTCTTCGGGCGTAGGGCAGGGGGGAAGTCATATATTATCCCGTGTGCCCGGGGGTGGGGTGTTCGGGGGCGCATTTCCAGGGCGTCTTGGCCTTTTTTCCTGTTTTTGCATTTACTGGAGCGCATCTCCCATGGGCGGTTTTTTCGGCTGTGTTTCCCGGACATCCTGTGTCGCGGACATTTTCTATGGTGCGGACTACCATTCCCACCTAGGCAATATTCGTGGGGGGCTTCTCGTTTACGGGGAAAACGGCTTTCAGCGCTTCATCCATGACATTCGGAAGGATCCCTTCCGTTCCAAATTCGAGCAGCATTTGGACGGGATGTCCGGGTGTCTGGGGATTGGGAGCGTGTCGGACACGGATCCTCAGCCGTTGAATGTGGCGGGGGAGTTTGGGGTGTTCGGCATCACCATGGTGGGTCTCATCCGGAATCAGGATGCCCTCCAGAATGAGCTTTTCCGTGGCGGCGTGCATTTTTCCGAGTTGGTGCAGGGGAGGATCGGGCCCACGGAGATTGCGGCGGCCCTGATTGCCACCCGGCCCACGGTGCGGGAGGGGCTTCTGGAGATGCAGGAGCGCATCCAGGGATCCTGCAGTGCCCTGGTGCTGACGCCCGAGGGGGTGTATGCCTGCCGGGACAAGATGGGACGCACCCCCGTGGTCATTGGCCAGAAGGAGGATGGCAGCCTTGCCGCCTCTCTGGAGTCCTGCGCCCTCCACAACCTGGGCTACCGGATTCTCCGGTGGCTGGGGCCCGGCGAGGCGGTGCTTCTGGAGAAGAAGAGCTTGTCCGTGGTGCCCGTCCTGCCGGTCCGCAAGACCTGCCGGATGTGCGCCTTCATGTGGATTTACTACGGCTTTCCCGCCTCTTCCTATGACGGCGTCAATGTGGAGGAGTCCCGCTATCGCTGCGGGGCGGCCCTGGCGGCCCAGGACAAGGGGCTGGAGGTGGATGCGGTGGCCGGGGTGCCGGATTCCGGCACTGCCCATGCCCTGGGGTATGCCACCGCCACCCATCTTCCCTACCGGCGTTCCTTTGTGAAATACACCCCCACCTGGCCCCGCAGCTTTATCTCCGACTCCCAGACCACCCGGCTCCATGTGGCCAAGATGAAGCTGCTGCCCATCCAGGATTTCATCCGGGGCCAGCGCCTTCTCTTCTGCGAGGACTCCATCGTTCGGGGCACCCAGCTGAAGGACACCTTCGCCCGGCTGCCGGAGTGGGGGGCCAAGGAAGTGCACGTGCGGGCGGCCTGTCCCCCCATCCTCTTCGGATGCCCCTATCTGAATTTCTCCCCCTCCCGGGGTCCCCTAGAACTCATTGCCCGCCGGGCGGTGCACACCCTGGAGGACGGCAAGGAGGACGAGGCCCATCTGGAGGAATATGCCGATGCCAGCACGGAGAAATACCGCCAGATGGTGGAATTGATCCGTCAGGAGATGGGGTTCACCACCCTGAAATATCAGACCCTGGAGGACACCTTGAAGGCCATCGGCCTTCCTCCGGAAGGGCTGTGCACCTACTGCTGGAACGGGCGGGAGTAGTTTTCGGGAGGCCCCAGGGGGCTTCCGGGGGTCTCCCCTCCGTTGCCGGGGAAACCCTTTTGTTTTTGACATTGTTGAATCCCAAATCAGGAGAGACACCATTATGGCTGACGAACTGCAGGCACTGCTGGAGCGACTGGACAAGGAGGGCGTCCGCAAGGGCGAGGAGGAGCGGGAGCGTCTGGTGAGCCAGGCGAAGGCCGAGGCGGCCCAGATCCTTGCCCAGGCCCGGGAGAAGGCGGAGGCCATGGTGGGGCAGGCCCAGACGGAGTGCCAGACCCTGCGGCAGAAGGCGGAGGATTCCATCCGCCAGAGCGGCCGCCAGGTGCTTCTGCAGGTGCGTCAGGAGCTCAAGGAACGGGTGGAGGGCGCCGTGCGCCTGCTGCTGAAGTCCGAGCTGAAGCCCGGGGTGGTGGGTGGCATCGTGGCCCAGCTGTGCCAGGGGTATCTCCGGGAGGAGGGGCGCCAGGGCAATCTGGCGGTGCTGGTGCCGGAAGCCTCCCTGAAGGAACTGGAGGAGGCGGTGCGGGCCTCCCTGGGGGCCGAACTGCTGAAGCGGGTCTCCCTGAAGCCCGACAAACGCCTCTCCGGCGGCTTCCAGCTCTCCGTCCAGGGCGAGGAAGTGCTCTACGATTTCACCGACGAGGCTCTGGCGGAGGCCATCGCCGCCCATCTCTCCCCCGCCCTGGGAGCCTTGATCACTCCCTAGGACGACCATGGGAAGCGACTTCATCTACATCCTCTCCTCCCTCCCCCTCCTGAAACTCTCCGGCGAGGGGGCGATGGAATACGGAGCCTTCCTGGAGTCCTGCGGGGGCATGCTGTCCTCCCGGGAGCGGGAGACGCTGTCCCGCCTGGTCTTGCAGGAGAAGCCCGGAGTGGTGCGTGAGGAGCCGGTGCTGGGGCAGTGGGACCAGTGGCTGGAGACCATGCGTCAGGTGAGTGCGGCCTGGCGCGGGGCGCGGCGTCCCGGGGATGCGGGGGCGGTGTCGTCGTTGCGTCCCCGCCGGGAGTCCTATCCCGGGGATGTGCGGCGTCTGGAGGCCATTCTGGCCATGGAGGGGCTGGCGGCCAAGCAGGATGCCTGGGAGGCGCTGCAGTGGAGTCGTCTGGAGGAGCTGTCCCTGGCCCACGGCTTTGACTTTTCCGCCCTGCTGGTCTATGCCCTGAAGCTTCGGCTGCTGGAGAGCCGGTCCCGCCGCACCTTGGAGGCGGGGACCCGGGCCTTTGAGAAGCTGGTGGCCTCCCGGTTGTCGGAGGCTGTCGAGGGGCGTCTGGCGGTGGAGGAGTAGTGACCCTTTTGATGTGACATGACATCCAGTCTTTGAGAACGAGCATGATGAACGAAATGACAGGGAAAAGCGGCCATGTGACCGGCGTCAATGGCAATCTGGTAAGCGTGGCCTTTGACACCAGCGTCATCCAAAACGAAGTGGCCTTTGTGAAGGTGGAGGACGGGGCGCGTCTGAAGAGCGAGGTCATCCGGGTCCGTGGCGACCAGGCGGATCTGCAGGTCTTCGAGTCCACCAACGGCATCAAGGTAGGGGATCCGGTGGAGTTCACCGGGGAGCTTCTCTCCGTGGAGCTGGGCCCCGGCCTGCTGACCCAGGTCTTCGACGGCCTCCAGAATCCCCTTCCCCGGCTGGCCGAGGAATCCCTCTTCCTGAAGCGGGGCACCTATATCTATCCCCTGGATGACCAGCGCCAGTGGGACTATACCCCGGTGGCCAAGGTGGGAGACGAGCTCTTCGCCGGCGATCAGGTGGGCTGGGTCCCCGAAGGCATCTTCCAGCACCGCATCATGGTCCCCTTCGCCTGGAGGGGAACCTGGCGCATCACCTGGACGGCCCCCGCCGGCGCCTACACCATCCGGAC
>JAEDNW010000169.1:0-3694 GCA_016302315.1 Lentisphaeria bacterium | reverse complement strand
CGCCAGATGGCCGACCGCCGCATCTTCCCCGCCATCGACATCACCAAGTCCGGCACCCGCCGGGAGGAGCTCCTGGTGGATCCCGCCGAGCTGGAAATCATGTGGTCCCTCCGCAAGGGACTCTGCTCCATCGGCGATCCCGCCAACGCCATGGAACGCCTGGTCCTCAATCTCCGGAAGTTCAACACCAACGCCGAATTCCTCATGGCGCTCCTCCAGAAGAACGCCAAGGGGGAGAAGAGCGAATAAGCCCCCCTGAAATCCAGGGAAACAAATCCCCCACGGCGTGTAAATTACTCGCCATTACCGGGAGGCACCCCCGGGGCACATCCCCCAGGACACGCCTCCCCACATCATCGTCACCCCATAACCAAGAAATCTTACCTTACTAGGAGAACTCTACACTATGGCCGGCGAATCCATCAAATGCCCCCACTGCGAATGCAAAGTCAAAGTCGCTGACGTGGAGAAGGAAGACGGATACTGCCCCGAATGCGGACAGCTGGTAATGGCGTCCTCCCTCCAGAACGACTTCGACAACGACACCGACGACGAAGAATTCGACGATATGGATGCCGAATACGAAAACGAGGACAACTGGGATGATGAGGACGAGCAGCCCGACATCCTGGATGAACTCAACAACGACGACTTCCTGGACGAGGAGAGTAGCTCCCGGAAACGCCACACCAGCGGCAAGGGCTTCCACGCCCCCAAGAGCAACCCCTCCCCGAAGAAAGGCAAGAAGAAGTAGGCCGGGGAACGACCATTCTCCCCCTCCCTTCCTCTAGATCCCCCGCGGCGTGCCGGCCTGCCTTGCCGGTGCGCCGTCTCTTCCCGGTGCCATGCCCCAAGCCGAAGATTCCCAGCGCCCACCTCAGACTGCCGACGCCCCTGCGCCGGAGGAGCTTCTCCTTCCTGAACAGGGGGCTCTTCCCGAGGCGTCCCACTACGACGAGGACACCATCCGGAGCCTGGATCCCCTGGGGCATATGCGCCGACGCCCCTCCATGTATATTGGGGCGCCAGGCAACGGAGACCACAACGACGACGGCCTCTATGTCCTCTTCAAGGAGGTGGTGGACAATTCCATCGACGAATACCTCATGGGCTTCGGGCGGCGGATTGTGGTCACCCTTGCCCCGGACAAGACCATCACCGTAAGGGACTACGGCCGGGGCATTCCCCTGGGGAAGCTGCAGGATTGCGTCTCCAAGATCAACACGGGAGGCAAATACGACGACGAGGCTTCGGGGAAGCCCGTGGCCTTCTCCGCCTCCATCGGCATGAACGGCGTGGGTCTCAAGGCGGTGAACTTCCTTTCCCAATCCTTTGAGGCCACCAGTTTCCGCAACGGGCAGATGGCCCGGGTCACCACCAGCGAAGGCAAGCTGGTCCGGGAAGAGAAAGGGGAGACGGGGGAAGCCAACGGCACCTGCATCTCCTTCCTCCCCTCCCGCCAGGTCTTCGGGGACTTTCATTTTGAGCAGAAGTTTCTGGAGCGCCGTCTGCAGCACTATGCCTGGCTGAACATCGGCCTCACCCTGGAGTTCAACGGGAAGAAGTTCTATTCCCGCCGGGGACTGCTGGATCTGCTGGAGAACAAGATGGAGTCGGATCCCCTCTATCCGCCCATCCACTACCGCTCCAGCACCTTGGAGTTCGCCTTCTGCCACACCAACTCCGCCAACGAGAACTACTATTCCTTTGTGAACACCCAGTTCACCAACGACGGCGGCACCCATCTGACGGCCTTCCGGGAAGGGGTGGTCAAAGGCATGAACGAGCTGGCCCCCAAGGACAAGACCTACGATCCGGAAGACATCCGGGCGGGGCTTTTCGGGGCGGTCTCCCTGCGTCTCAATAATCCGAAATTCGAGGCGCAGACCAAGCACAAGCTTTGCAACTACGAGATTCGGGGGACGGTGGTCAACGAGGTCAAGACGGCCTTGGTGCAATACCTCTACAAGAATCCCGAAGTGAAGGCGGCCATCTTCGAGAAGCTGGCGAAGAACGAGAGCATCCGGAAGGAAATCCAGAATATCCGGAAAGGCGCCAAGGAACTGGCCGCCAAGTCCTCTCTGAAAATCCAGAAGCTGCGGGACTGCAAGTTCCACCTGAACGAGACCGACTCCCGGAAAAAGCCCGAGGAAAAGGCCCTCTGCCAGAACTCCATGCTCTTCCTCACCGAGGGAGATTCCGCCGCCGGCAGCGTGGTCCAGAACCGGGACGCCCAGCATCAGGCCGTCTTCGCCCTGAAGGGCAAGGTCTTCAACTGCTGCAACGCCACCCGGGAAGTCCTCTACCGCCACGAGGAACTCTACTGCGTCATGCGGGCCCTGGGCACCGAGGATACCATGGAGAATCTCCGCTACGCCAAGGTGATCATCGCCACCGATGCCGACCCCGACGGATACCATATCCGAAATCTCCTCATCACCTTCTTCCTCCGCTTCTTCCCCCAGCTCCTCTCCGCCGAACATCTCTTTATCCTGGAAACCCCACTCTTCCGGGTGAGAAGCAAATCCAAAGCCCCCGTCTACTGCTACTCCGAAGAGGAACGGGACAAGGCCGTGAAGGCCATGGGAAAGGAGGCGGAAATCACCCGCTTCAAGGGACTGGGTGAAATCAGCCCCAAGGAATTCGGACAGTTCATCCGGGGCAACGATATCCGCCTCCAGCTGGTCACCCTGGAAAACGCCAGGAAGCTGGACGGCTTCGTCAACTTCCTTATGGGGGCCAATCCCCCCTCCCGCAAGGAATACATCCTCCGGAGGCTCCAGTGACAACCCCTGCTTTCCCCCAGGAACCCCGGGAGGAATTCCCGCCGGCGTGGGCCAAAGTCCTCTCCGCCCCCCCGTGCCTCACCCCCCTGGAACGGGCGGAAGCCATCCGGGAGTCAGGACGCACCGTCTTCCCCCCCAGGGGCAGAATCTTCACCGCCCTGCGCCTCACACCCCCGGAAAAGGTCCGGGCCGTGATCCTGGGACAGGATCCCTATCACGAGCAGGGACAGGCCATGGGACTGGCCTTCGCCGTCCCCCAGGGCCTTAAACTCCCCCCCTCCCTACAGAATATCCTCCGGGAATATGCCCAGGACTGGGACGCCACGCCTCCCCAACGCCCCGATCTCACCGAATGGGCCCGCCAGGGCGTACTCCTCCTCAATACCATCCTGACGGTGGAGGAAGGAAAACCCGGCTCCCATGGCCACCTGGGCTGGCAGACCCTCACCGACCAGATCCTCGCCGCCTGCAACGCCCTCCCCCATCCCGTGGCCTTCCTCCTCTGGGGAAACCATGCCCAGAAAAAACGCCCCCTGCTGGATGAAACACGCCATGTCATCGTGACGGCACCCCACCCCTCGCCCCTCTCCGCCTTCCGGGGATTCCTGGGCTCCAAACCCTTTACTACCGTAAATCGTCTCCTGCAGGAAAAGGGACAACCCCCTATCGCCTGGACTCTGACCCAGGACACTCTATTCTGATTCCCCCCCCCGGGGGTTCCCCGCCGGGGTATCCCCGTACCCCCGGTTCCCGGAATAATCTTGCCACCCCCGGGGGTTGCGCTACGCTCCACCCACGGGGTAGACGGGCCTCCCACCCCGTAAACGGGGTTCGGATCATATTTTGGGGCTTACCGGGGGGTTGGTCGCCACGTTGTGGCTCCCGCACCCCCGTCTAGCGATCCTCCC